>JANPIL010000200.1:0-2388 GCA_031424975.1 Sphingobacteriales bacterium | reverse complement strand
ACTTGGCCTTGCCAGCACTCCAGCACCCGCCCCGGATGCGTTTGCAAAAAAGCGTGGTTGTGCGTGGCCATCAGCACGGCCGTGCCGCTTTTGGTGATATCGAAAAAAAGTTTCAAGATTCCCGCCGCCACTTCGGGGTCGAGGTTGCCGGTCGGTTCATCGGCCAGCAGTATCATCGGTTCGTTAATCAGGGCGCGGGCCACCACCACGCGCTGCTGCTCGCCGCCCGAAAGCTGGTGCGGCATCTTGGTGCCCACCGAGCCCAGCCCCACTTGCATCAGCACATCGGCGATGCGGTTTTTCATCTTGGCCGAGTCGCGCCAGCCGGTGGCGCGCATCACAAACAGCAGGTTTTCGGCCACGGTACGGTCGAAGAACAACTGGAAATCCTGAAAAACAATGCCGATTTTCCGACGCAAGTAAGGAATATCGCGTTTTCGCAGGGCGTGCAAGTCAAAATCGCCCACCTTGGCCTGTCCGGTGCGGAGCGGCAGATCGGCGTACAGGGTTTTGAGCAGTGAGGTTTTGCCGCTGCCCGTCCGCCCGATCAGGTACACGAATTCGCTTTTCTGAATTACAAAATCCACGTGGCCCAGCACCGGTTTGTCGGACTGGAATATTTGCGCGTCGGAAACCCGGACTATTGGTTCATCGGAAAACATGGGCCAAGATGGTTGATGGCTGGAAGGGGCGGCCTCCCCCAACCCCCTCCGAAGGAGGGGGCTTTTGAATCGGGTGGGTTTGGCGTTTTTAAAAGCTGAAAGCCCCGTCTTTAGCGGGGATACTGTTTTTTTACTCCCTCTCCTTCGGGGAGGGTCGGGGTGGGGCCTTTGGGGGCTGTTGCGTTTTCACAATTGCAGCGGCTGCAACTTGCCGAACGGCAACGCCCGGATGACGGTTTCCAACTCCGTTTCCTTGCCTTCCAGCCCGTATTTCTCCAAGTTTTTCAAGGGCCGGTCGGCGCGGAAATAGGCGATGAGCACAAAATTCTCGTCGCGCAATTGGATGTAGTCCGGTATTTTGGCCTTGCCTTTTACTTTAATGATGTACATGGCCAATTCAGAATGATGAATTCAGAATTCTGAATTAATTTCAACTGTTTCCTTTCCGGTAGTCGGCCAGGAATTTTTCCAGTCCGGCATCGGTGAGCGGGTGTTTGAGCAATGCCAGAATCGGGCCCAGCGGGCAGGTAGCCACGTCGGCACCGGCTTCGGCGCACTTGACAATGTGCAAAGGGCTGCGGATGGAGGCGGCCAGCACTTCGGTCTCGAACTCGTAATTCTGGAATATATGCACAATCTGCTCGATCAAATCCAAGCCATCCATCGAAACATCGTCGAGCCGGCCCAGGAATGGCGACACGTACGAGGCTCCGGCCTTGGCGGCCAGCAACGCCTGTCCCGCCGAAAATATCAGCGTGCAATTGGTGCGGATGCCCTTGTTCGAGAAGTATTTCAATGCTTTCACGCCATCCCGGATCATGGGCACTTTCACCACGATTTTCTCGTCAATCTCGGCCAGTTCCTCGCCTTCGCGCACTATTTCCTGAAAATCGGTGGCAATTACCTCGGCACTCACATTGTTGTCCACCATGTCGCAAATAGCCTTGTAGTGCGACAGGATGTTGTTTTTGCCGATGATGCCTTCCTTGGCCATCAGCGACGGGTTGGTGGTCACGCCATCGAGAACGCCCAAATCGTAGGCTTCGCGGATTTCATTGAGGTTTGCGGTATCGATAAAAAATTTCATGGGATTGTTGGTTGGATTGTGGATTTTTTGGAGGGCCGGTTCCGCTTTCGGGCGGCAATACGGTATTGGGCGCAACGGGAATCTACGGGTGGACAATTGCGAAACCACAAGCTTTAGGGGTTACGCTTCGGGCAAAGGTAGAAAACACCGCATGGAAAGAAAACACAAACCCCGAAAGTTCGGGGCTGGCGGCAAAATCCTGAAAACAAAAAAAGCAAGCCGAATATCGCACCGCTCAACTGCCTGCCCTTGCTGCGGTCAAGCCCTGGGGGAATTCAGCAGGAGCTGGTCGTACCGGCTTGCGCTGCAAAGCTAATGAAAACGGTTGAGTTGTAAAATGGTTGGATGGTTAAATTGTTGAATGGCCGAATGGTAGGTTGTTTTTTCGGAAAAAAAATCCGCACATCCGCCTAATTTCGTGCGTGACGGTTGGTTTCGGGGCTGCGGCTCATTTCCAGCCATTCGGCCATGCAGCAACCAGCCATCCGTCATTTCCGTTTCCGGTGGTTGCGGTATTCCTTTTTGCGTTGGCGTTGGCCTTTTTTGGTGCCGGGGCAGCCGCAATCCTTGCTTTTGCCGTGCTGGTCGGAGCCTTTGAGGAAACCGAACGGATCGGAGGCCGACGATTGGCGTGCCGAG
>JANPIL010000199.1:0-10434 GCA_031424975.1 Sphingobacteriales bacterium | reverse complement strand
CAGCACATAGTCCACTTGGCGGCCTTTGGCAAAATTGCTGCCGATGCCAAACCGCAGCCGGGCGTATTCGGGCGTGTTTAGCGTGGCTTCAATGTCGCGGAAACCATTGTGGCCGCCATGCGTGCCTTTGGGCCGCAGGCGCAGTTTGCCAAAATCAAGGGCCAAGTCGTCGGCAATGACGAGCAGGTTTTCGAGTGGTATTTTCTCGTCTTTCAGCCAGTAGTTCACCGCCCGGCCGCTCAGGTTCATGTAGGTGGTCGGCTTGATGAGCACCAGCGTCTTGCCTTTGTAGCGGCCTTCGGCGCGGTAGGCGAGGCGTTCAAACTTGAAATCCGCTTGCATTTTGTCGGCCAGTTGATCCAGCACCAGAAAGCCGATGTTGTGGCGCGTAAGTTCGTATTCCGGCCCTATGTTGCCCAGTCCGGCAATCAAGTATTTCATGGGTCAATGAAGAATAAAGGATGGAAAATGAAAAGCGCGGGCTGTTCCGTGGCGCGTGTCTCCACGCGCTGCCCTCGTGTCTTCACGAGCCACCGGCACAAGGGCAACCAGCTTCCGGCTTCCGGACAGCGGGAAACGGACACCCAAAAATAGTATCTTTTCAAAAGCCCAAACCCGTTTGTCCGCATAATAATGCGTTGATTTTTGGCGGGCAGATTGCGTACTTTTGTTTGCCGGAAAGCGGTTCGCACGTTGGTTTTTCATTTTTCACTCTCCATTTTCCCTTGGTCACGCTTCGATACCATTCACTCAACGAGCTGCCGTTCATTGCCGGAATGCTGCTCAAACTGGCCGATGACTGCCGCGTGTGGCTGCTGGAAGGCGACATGGGAGCCGGAAAAACCACCTTGGTCAAAGCCGTCTGCGCCAGATTGGGCGTGGCTGATGCCGTGCAAAGCCCCACTTTCGCGCTGGTAAACGAGTACCTGACCGCCGCCAACCAACCCTGCTACCACTTCGATTTCTACCGCATACGCCACGAAACCGAGGCCATGGATATGGGCGTGGAGGAGTATTTTGACTCGGGAAATTACTGTTTTGTGGAATGGCCCCAAAAAATCCCGCATTCGCTGCCTGCAAGATATCTGAAAATAAGTATTAATTTGGATGCAGCAAAGGGCAGGATTCTGCGCGTGGAGCAGGTTTTGGCAAATGCCTGACTTGCGGTGCCGGTTTCGTAAAACCGCCCAGCCAAAATAGTATCTTTCCAAAAGCCCAAACCCGCCTGCCTTTTTCCAGCGGCACACGTAGAAAGGTGAACGCCCTACCATAAAACGGTTTCCCATGAACGCCCCTTTCCCCCCACCCACCGAAGAAACCGCCACCCAAACAGCCCTGACCCAAACGGCGCTGTACCCGCAGGAATCCTTGCAGGCGGTGAAAATCACGCAGAAACAACTGTTTATCGGCCTGCCCAAAGAGCGCGACATGGACGAGAGCCGCTTGGTGCTCACGCCCGAATCCACGGCCATTCTGGTACGCAATGGCAACCGGGTTTGCGTGGAAACCGGGGCGGGCGAAAACGCCAAGTTCAGCGACCAAGCCTACAGCGATGCCGGAGCCGCGATTGTGTATTCGGCCAAGGAAGCCTTTGAAGCCGACATCGTGCTCAAAGTGGAGCCGCCCACCCATGAGGAAATACAATACCTGAAACCGGGACGCACCCTGATTTCGGCCTTGCAGACTGCCAGGCTTACCAAGGAATACGTGGAGGCATTGGGCAAACGGAAAGTGACCGCCCTGGCCTTTGAACTCATCCAAGACAAGGTGGGCGGGATGCCCGTGGTGCGTGCCATGAGCGAGATTGCGGGCAACACGGTAATGCTCATTGCCGCCGAGTACCTGAATAGTGCCAACAAGGGCCGAGGCATTATTTTGGGTGGCATCACGGGTGTGCCGCCCACCAAGGTGGTGGTGCTGGGTTCGGGCACGGTGGCCGAATACGCCGCCCGTACGGCCATTGGCATGGGTGCCGAAATCAAGGTTTTCGACAGGTATATTTACCGCCTGCGCCGCCTGAAATACGCCGTGGGGCAGCAAATCCATACATCAACCCTCGAAACCGACCTGCTGGCCGAAGCCATCAGCCGCGCCGATGTGGTGATTGGCGCGATGCGCCCCGAAGAAGGCCGCAGCCCGATTGTGGTAACCGACGAAATGGTGGCCGCCATGAAACGCGACTCGGTGATCATTGACGTGAGCATTGACCAAGGCGGCTGCTTCGCGACTTCCGAAATCACCACGCACCAGAACCCGGTTTTCCGCAAATACGATGTGATCCATTACTGCGTGCCCAACATCGGCTCGCGGGTGGCGCACACGGCAACCATGGCTCTGAGCCATATTTTCACGCCCTACCTGCTCGAAATGGGTGCGCTGGGCGGCGTGGAGGAAATGATGTTCCGCAACAAGTGGTTCATGCGCGGCATCTATACCTACAAGGGCAGCGTGACCAATGCGCACATTGCCAAAAAATTCAATATGCCGCACAAGGATTTGAACCTGCTCATGGCCGCGCGGTTGTGAAGGGGGCGGCCTCCCCTAAATCCCCTCCGAAGCCCGCCTGCCGGACGGACAGGGAGGGGACTTTTAAACGGGCGGGTTTGGCGTTTTTAAAAGATACTATTTTTGAATTCAGGCGCAAATGCTTGAACCATATTTTTCACTCCCCTTTAAGGCTGGAGGCGGCACAACTTTCCGCGCCGCCGATGCGTAAAAGCAACCACCAACCAACTTCCGTGGACACATGAAAACGACTTTTGCAGTGGCAGTGGGCTTGTGCGTTTGCATGGCCGGTGCCGGAAGTTTTGCGCAGGGTTCCAAGGCTTACAAAAAACCCGTTTCGGCCAGGCAAGCCCCCAAAGACATTGTGCAGACGGTGGCGGCCATTCCCGAACTTGCCACATTGGTAACCGCTTTCAAAGCTGCCGACCTGACCGGTGCGCTGGGCCAAGCGGGGCCGTTCACGGTTTTTGCGCCCACCAACGATGCCTTCAAGCTGGTGGCCGGGCTGCCGGATATGCTGAAAGCCGAGAACAAGGAAAGGTTGGTGAATATACTGAAAGCCCACGTGGTTTCAGGCAAGCTCACCGCCAGCGACCTGCGCGACGGACAAACGCTGACAACTTTGGGTGGCGAGGAACTGATGGTGTCGGTTTCGGGCAATAAGATACTGATCAACGGAGCCGAAGTGACGCAATCCAACCTGATGGCCGCCAACGGCGTGGTTCACGTGATAAGCCAAGTGATGATGCCCGGTGCAAACATGGGCAACAAATGAGAGGAGCCTCCCCTAAATCCCCTCCGAAAGAGGGGACTTTAAAAAAGGTGGGTTTGGCGTTTTTGAAAGCTGAAAGCCCCGTCTTTAACGGGGATACTGTTTTGACTTGCAGTCCATTATCTGTTCATAAGCCCGCATTGACACTATATTGCCTCAAATACTTTTTCAACATCCAGCACAAAGCCTTGCAACACCGTTGATTGAGCCAACCCGGTTTCCATCACCAACTCCTTCAGTTCGTAATCGCCATCCAGGAACGTGTAGATTTCAACGGATTTTAGTTTGGGATCAACGAGCCAGTATTCAGTGACGCGGTGTTTTTTGTAAACCTTCATCTTGTCGCCCCGGTCGTATTTGGCCGTGCTTGGCGAAAGTATCTCCACCACTAAATCGGGTGCGCCTTCCACGCCATTGTCTGTGATGATGGCTTTCCGGGTTTCGGAAATGAAAATCAGGTCGGGAACCAGCGCATTCTGCTCATCCAAGAATACATCAACCGGCGCAAACAAAACGATGCCGAGTTTTTTGTCCCGGACAAAATTGTCCGTTTCCGTGAACAAATTGCTCAACACAATCTGGTGTTTCGGATGCGGGGAGGTTTTCTTTACTATTTCGCCAGCGATGAGTTCGTAGGTGAAACCCGGCTCAAAATCTTCCCGTTCGAGATATTCCCGTACCGTGATTTTTTGTTCTGCAAGCAGCGATTCCATGGTTTTTGCAGGTTGGTTGATTCAAATTTGCTCACAATACAATTGCATTCAAAACCGCAATGTACGTGCCGATTCCCTGTTCAATTTCGGATACGTAAATGAATTCATCCGCCGAATGCGAGCGGGCCGAATTGCCGGGGCCCATTTTCAGGCTCGGCACGCTGAGCAGGGCTTGGTCGGAGGTGGTGGGCGAGCCGTAAGTGGTCAGTCCGAGGGTTTTTCCGGCTTGCACAACCGGATGGTTTGGTGGAATGCTGGAGGGCGTGAGCCGCACTGAACGCGGATTTATTTCAGACAACAGGTTGGCTTTCAATACAGTCAATACATCTTCATTGCTGTATTTATCCGTGGTGCGCACATCAATCGTGAACGTGCACGCATCGGGCACTACGTTGTGCTGCGAACCGGCTTGGATGATCGTGACCGACATCTTGACCGGCCCAAGCATTTCCGACACTTCGGCAAATTGATGTTTGCGGATCCAGTCAATGTCGCGCAGGGCTTGATAAATCGCGTTTTCGCCTTCCTCGCGGGCCGCGTGTCCGGCTTTGCCGTGGGCGGTGCAGTCCACCACCATCAGGCCTTTTTCGGCAATCGCCATTTGCATTTGCGTGGGTTCGCCCACAATCGCGAAATCCAGCGGCGGCAAGTGCGGAATCAGCATTTCCAGTCCGTCGCGGCCCGAAATCTCTTCCTCGGCTGTGGCCGCCAGCACGAAATTGTAGCGCAGGTTGGGCGCATCGTAAAAATGCAGGAAAACCGCCAGCAGCGACACTAGGCAGCCGCCCGCATCATTGCTGCCCAAACCGTAAAGTTTGCCATCGCTGACCAGCGGCTCAAACGGGTCGAGCGTGTATGAGGCGTTGGGTTTCACCGTGTCGTGGTGCGAATTGAGCAGGATTGTGGGTTTTTGCGGGTCGAAATAACGGTTCACCGCCCACACATTGTTTTTCAGGCATTGAAAATCAACATCGTTTTCGCGCAGGAAACCGGCTATGCAATCGGCTGTCCGGTCTTCCTGCTTGGAAAACGACGGAATGGCAATGAGGCATTGGAGCAGGGCAGTGGCTTTTTGCGCAAGCGTGGAAGTCATAAAATCTTGGTTTGTACAGCAATATTCGGTTGCGGATGCGCAAATGATTACGCAAAATAAATAAAGAAACACGAAAATTATTGAAAATTTGCCAAGCGGAAAGTCTGTCTATAAGGCAGGTTTGGTGCTTTGAAAACATACTATTTTCCGGGCAGAAATTATCGTACGAGCAACTGATTGTACCACGGCTATGTTTCCGGCTGTTTCAGGCAAATTTGGCGGCAAGGGTGAAAGGACTGGCTGGACGCACATTGAAATTTTAACGGATGGGGTCGGAGCAAAACTTATCCAGTTGAATGTGAGTTTTAAACCAAACTTCTAATTAAGGCCATCGTCGGCCGGAACTTAAATGGCATGAACCGTATGGATTTCGACATTGTGGGCCACAAAAAGTTTGTTGCCCAATACATGGACACAAATACCCGTAATTTTGTGTTTCAAACGAGTGCGATACAGATATATCCGTTATCCATTGCTTCATCACTAATAAGGCTTCCCACGCCCCTCTTCAGGGCGGAGTACAACTTTTTGCTTCTTTTTCTACGTGGCGGCGGCAAACAACAGGTTGACAATGAAATTCTTGAATTAAACCCAAATGATATTCTATTTGTCCGGGAAGGCCATCTCAATGCAATCAAATCCATTGATTCAGATACTGATGGGTATTTTATCCACATGGACAGTGCTCTTGTGCCACAGATTTTTGTTGACAGTGCCCTACTCCATCGCCTCACTTTTTATCCGAAGCACTCTGTTTCCAAATCTGACATGGAATGGCTTTGCAAGTGTTGCGAATTGATTTTCTTACAGAAAATGGATAATGGCTACTTCCATGAAATCCAAGTGGCTTTGCTCAAAGCCATTGTTCTTAAATTGGCAGAAACACCGACAACAACTGTATGCAAACCAGATAGGCAGTCGGAAATAGCCATGTTATTCAAAGAATTGCTATACCGAAAATTTATTGAAAACAGGAATGTAAAATTCTATGCAGATTCATTGGCTGTTTCAGAGAACTACCTGAACAGGTGCGTAAATCACATTACAAATAAACCACCGAAGCAACACATCAACGAAATGGTGATTTTTCACAGCAAGGTGCTTTTGCAGGACCGCTCCAAGGATATTTCTCAAGTCGCATTTGAGCTTAATTTCTCAGACCCGTCTTACTTTGGCCGGTTGTTCAAACAAGTGGCCAACCAAACGCCTACCGAATACAAAAACTCGTTTTCGCAAGGTTTATCCGAGTAAGTGCAAGATTCTTGTGAATGGAAAGCTGGTTGTTCCTTTCAACTTTGCAATGCTCAAAGTAGAGCAGAAACCATTTCATTTGATGAATGCCATCAGGACTAAAAACTTTAAAACCCTGCGCCCATGCCGAATCGCAAATTTTTGGTTGCCAGCCTTTTTCTGCTTACCCTGCCTGTGCACAAATCCTTGGGCCAGCAGTCACCATTGGACATCCAAATAGCAAACGTTGAGAAAAACAAAGGGAAAGTTGTCGTTGAAATTTACAAGGACAAATCAACCTGGCTGGAAAAGCCTTTCCGGAAAACAATTCTATCCACCGACGAGGGTTCCAAAACAGTTTCGTTTGATGTGCCCGATGGCAGATATGCCGTATCCCTTTACCAGGATATAAACGGAAACGGCAAATTGGACATGAATTTTTTGGGCATCCCAAAAGAACCGGTGGGGTTTGGAAACAATTACAAGCCATTTGGCAGTCCGAAATTCGAGTCTTCCTCAATCGAACACAATTCCACATCAAAACCCCAAGCCATCAAATTGTATGATGCACTTTGAATCCGGCACGACAATGAGCGAAAAATGGAACATGGCGCAGATGCCATCACAACTCGGAAAGGTTGCTGTGATTACAGGGGCAAACAGCGGAATTGGCTATGAAACCGCCCTCGGACTTGCCAAAAAGGACGCTACGGTAATTCTGGCGTGCCGTGATATGCGGAAGGCGGAAGAAGCGAAAAGCAAAATACTCCATACCTGCCCCAAAGCGAATGTAAAACCCATGAAGGCTGACATGGCCAGCCTCGCCGAAGTAAGGCAATTCGCAAAACACTTTCGAACCCATTTTGACAAACTGGATTTGCTGGTCAACAATGCGGGCATCATGATGTCTCCTTATAAAGTCACTGAAGATGGCTTTGAGAATCAGTTCGCGACCAACTATCTGGGCCATTTTGCCCTTACCGGCTTGCTGCTGCCCTTGCTCACCGGCACGCCCGGATCCCGGGTTGTCACCTTGAGCAGTCTATCCTACAAATGGGCGGAGATTGAGTTTGATGATTTCCACGCTAAAAAGGGCTATAGCCGGCGCAAAGCCTATGGACAAAGTAAGCGGGCCTGCCTGATGTTCGCTTATGAATTACAGCGCCGGTTAGCCGCTGCTGGCTACCACACGCTTTCGGTAGCGGCCCATCCGGGGCTTTCCAAAACTAATCTGGATCAGTATTTCCCCGCTTTACTCAGGCCGCTGGGTAGTTTCTTCTTGCAATCCGCTGAAAAGGGATCACTGCCCGTTCTGTACGCCGCTTTGGAGAAAGATGTAAAAGGCGGTGAATTCATTGGCCCGGATGGATTTCAGGAAATGAGAGGCTATCCGATTAAGGTAGACTCTGATGAATATTCCAAGGATAAGAAAGTTGCCGAACGTTTGTGGAAAGCAAGCGAGGAGATGACCGATACGTACTATCTTACTGGCAGAGTTTTGGAAGGCCGATGAGCCGGAAGGCCGGCCTTGGCCATTCAGGCTGAAGGCCACGAATTATTCCATTGCCAGGCCAAGCGGTTGTTTGAATAACTGCTGCACAGTTACGCACCCCTTTTCCGAACCCACTCACTTGCCCCGTTCGGGGCCACTATCCCATTTGACTTATGCGAATGCGCTACTTTCTGACTTTGCTGTCCCTGCTGCCCGCGTTTTTTGCCCACGCCCAAAACACGGGCATCATCACCGGCTTGGTGCGAGACCGGGCCACGCAGGAGTTGTTGCCCGGCGTGACGGTGGTGCTGGAAGGCACCGAGCGGGGCACCATCACAGACGGCACCGGACGCTACCGCTTGGCCGGGGTACCAACGGGCAGCTACAACCTGCGGGCCACCTTCCTCGGCTACGAACCGTTGCTGCGGGCCAACGTGCTGGTGAACAGCGGAAACGCCAACATCATTGACTTGGAGCTGGTGGGGGGAGCTCAGCAGCTGGGCGACGTGGTGGTGACGGCCAACCGCGCCACCCGCGTGGCTACGCCCGAAACGCCGCTGAGCGTGCAGCGCATCAACACCGAGGAAATCCGCTCGAACCCCGGCGGCAACTTCGACATCTCGAAGGTGGTGCAGACGCTGCCCGGCGTGGGGGGTGGGGGCACGGGCGGCACCGCAGCCTTCCGCAATGACATTGTCATCCGCGGCGGTGCGCCCAACGAAAACGTGTACTACCTCGACGGCATTGAGGTGCCCGTCATCAACCACTTCCAAACGCAGGGCAGCTCGGGCGGTCCGCAGGGGATGCTCAATGTGAGCTTCATTGAGGATGTGACGCTCAGCTCGTCGGCCTTTAATGCCCGCTACGACAACGCGCTTTCATCGGTGCTGCAGTTCCGCCAGCGCGATGGCAACCCCGAACGGGTCCAAGGCAACCTGCGCACCTCGGCCACCGAAGTGGCCCTAACGCTGGAAGGCCCGCTGAGCCGGCAGGATTCGGCCAGGGCGACGGGCACTACGTTTTTGGCCTCGGCCCGGCGCTCATACTTGCAGCTGCTCTTCGAGGCCATCGACTTGCCCATCCGGCCCTCTTACTGGGACTTTCAGTTCAAAACCACGACCAAGCTGGGAGCCAAAACCACGCTCACCACGCTTGGCCTTGGTGCCATAGACAAGTTCCGGCTGGGGGTGCCGCGCAAGGCCACGCCCGAAACCGAGCAGCAGCTGCGCGATAGTCCGACCTCCGACCAGTGGAACTACACGGTGGGCGTGAACCTGCGGCGGCTCATCCGCAAAGGCTTCTTGAACGTGGCCCTCAGCCGCACGCAGCTCGATAACCGACTCGACCAGTTTCAGGTCGGGGGGGAGGGCGACGAAAGCCGGCGCATTCTGCTCACGCGCTCTGGTGAAACCGAAAACAAGCTGCGGGCCGATGTAAATGGCATGGCCGGCAAGTGGACCTACAGTTACGGCGTAATGGGGCAGTATGTGCAGTACAACAACCGCTTCTTTAACCGCCTGCGCCGACCCGTGCTCGACACCCAAGGCAATGAATTGCAGCCGGGCGTTGACGTGCGCTTTCAAACGGACGTGGACTTTTTCCGGTTCGGAGCATTTGCCCAGCTGACCCGCTCCTTCCTGAATGCTGACCGGCTCACCCTCTCGGCGGGGCTGCGCACAGACGGCAATTCACTGACCGACGACGGGCGCAACCTGGCCCGCACCCTCTCGCCGCGGGTTTCGCTTTCCTACGCCTTGCTGCCCACGCTGAACGTGAATGCTTCGGTGGGGCGCTACTACAAAATCCCGACGAACCCGGTGCTGGGCTTCCGCGACGAGGCCGGCAACCTGGTCAACAAAGGTAACCGCTACCTCCGCTCCGACCACTACGTAGCGGGGCTGGAATGGCTGCCAGCGCGGGCCACGCGATTCACGCTGGAAGGCTTTTACAAGCAGTATCAGTACTACCCGGTGTCGGTGCGCGACGGGCTAAGCCTGGCTAACTTGGGTGGCGACTTTGCGGCCCTGGGCAACGAGGCCGTGACGAGCACCGGGCTGGGACGATCCTACGGGTTAGAATTCTTCTTTCAGCAGAAGCTAACCAAGAAAATATTTGCCGTGCTGTCGCTGACCGGCTTCCGTTCAGAATTTACGGGGCGTAGCGGCGGGTACGTGCCCTCAGCTTGGAACTCGCGCTACTTGGTGTCGGCACTGCTGGGACGCAAATTCAACAAGGGCTGGGAAATGGGCCTCAAGTACCGGGCCGCTGGCGGCTCGCCCTACACACCTCTGGATTTGGCAGCCTCGCGGGCCAGCTACCTGCCTACCGGCCGCGGCGTGCTTGATTTCAATCGTCTCAACACCCAACGGCTGGGCACTTTTCAGCAATTTGATTTTCGCCTCGACAAGCGTGTAAACTGGCGACGCTTCACGCTCGATATGTTTCTGGACGTGCAGAACGCCTTTGTGCTGCGTAATCCGGCCGTGCCGAGCTACGCCTTCCAGCGCCTGCCCGACAACTCGGACTTCGCCACCACAGACGGGCAGCCAATTAGGTTGGACGGCTCAAATGGCATTCCGCTGCTGTTGGTTAACGACGAGCCCATCGTAACGCCCAGCATTGGGTTTAT
>JANPIL010000198.1:0-2922 GCA_031424975.1 Sphingobacteriales bacterium | reverse complement strand
CGCTTCCGTCTCGCCCGGAAAGCCCACAATCACATCCACGCCAATGCAGCAGCCGGGCATCAGCGATTTTATCCAAGCCACGCGCTGCGCGTACAACTCGCGTTGGTAGCGGCGGCGCATGAGCCGCAAAACCTTGTTGCTGCCCGACTGCAACGGAACGTGGAAGTGCGGCGCAAACCGTTGTGAGCCAGCCACAAACGAGATGATTTCCTCGGTTAGTAAATTCGGTTCAATGGATGAAATGCGGAAACGGTTGATGCCTTGCACTTGGTCTAAATCACGAATCAGATCTAAAAAACGTTCGTGGCGCAGGCCGTTTTGCAAGCCGAAATCGCCGATGTTCACGCCCGTCAGCACGATTTCCTTCACGCCCGTTTCGGCGATTTGGTGCGCCGTTTGCACAATATTGGCGATGCTGTCGCTGCGGCTGTCGCCCCGCGCCAACGGAATCGTGCAAAAACCGCACGAATAATTGCAGCCGTCCTGCACCTTCAAAAAGGTGCGCGTCCGGTCATTCTGCGAAAAGGAACAGTAATAATCCTTGGCTTCCCGGATGTGCGAATGATGCACCACCGGCGCGGCTTTTCTCTCAAAACCATCCAGCAAATCCAGCAGGCGAAATTTTTCGGCGGCTCCCAGCACGGCATCCACACCCGGAATTCCGGCAATTTCCTGCGGCTTCAATTGCGCGTAGCATCCCACAATCGTCACATACGCATCCGGCGAAATCTTGCGGGCCTCGCGCACGATTTTCTTGCATTTCTTGTCCGCATTTTCCGTGACTGAACACGTATTGATGATGAAAATATCGGGTGTGTCCGTAAATTCCACGCGTTGGTAGCCGCGCTGTTCAAACAGCCGGGCAATGGTGGAGGTTTCCGAAAAATTCAGTTTGCAACCCAAGGTATAGAAAGCGACTTTTTTCATTTGTACTGTGGATATACTGTACGGCGGGCAACGGACAAAGATATTTCCGGAAACTGACAGTCAGGTTTGGCGTTTTGAAAACATACTATTTTCAAAACCCGGTTTTCCGGTTTACAAGCCTTAAAATTACGGATTTTCCAAGCATCACAGCAGCGCATCGTAGAGAATCTCGACCGGATGTAACGCCCGCCGCCCCGTGCCGTCGTGGATTTGGTGGCGGCAACTCGTGCCTGGCGCGGCAATAAGCACTTCGTCCGCCAGTTTGCGCACCGTGGGAAACAGCACCAATTCGCCGATTTTCATGGAAACCTCGTAGTGTTCCCGCTCATAGCCGAAACTGCCCGCCATGCCGCAGCAGCCCGACGCAATCAGTTGCACTTCATAATTCTCCGGCAATGACAGCATCCGTTTGGTGGGCACCAGCGAGGCCACGGATTTTTGCTGGCAGTGTCCGTGCAGCTTGACGAGCCGCTTCTCACGGGTGAAACTCTCGCGGCTGATGCGCCCCGCGTCCATCTCGCGGGCAATGAATTCATCGAACATCAGCGCGTTTTGCGCCAGTTTCCGGGCATCGGCCCGCAGCGTTTCATCCACCAGTTCGGGATATTCGTCGCGAAACGTGAGGATGGCCGACGGCTCAATGCCGATTAAGGGCGTTTCTCTGGAGATGATTTCCGCCAGATGCGCCACATTTTGTTCGGCGATTTTGCGGGCCTTGCGCAGCAGTCCTTTCGACAATGAGGCGCGTCCGCTTTCGGTGTGTTTGGGAATGATTACCTGATAACCGAGTCTTTCCAACAGTAAAACCGCCTTCCGGCCGATTTCCACATCATTGTAATTGGTGAATTCGTCACAGAAAAGATAAACCTTTTTGGGAAGGGTGGGGGTTTGGTCTTTTCGGGAGATACTATTTTGGAAATCTTCCCGAACAGGAATTCTGTTTTCCTGCCATTTTCTCAAAGTGGTTTTGTCCAGCAGCGGCAAGGTGCGGTCGGGATGGAAGCCAACCATTCGGCTGACAATCCGGCGCAAAACGGGCGTGCCAAAAACAAGGTTGTACACTGGCGGAAACACGGAAGCCAGCCGCATTTGCGCACTGAAATTGGCAATGAGCCGGGTGCGCAGCGGCACACCGTGCACATCGTGGTGGTGCTGCATGAATTCGGCCTTGAGCTTGGCCACGTCCACATTGGAGGGGCACTCGGACTTGCAGCCCTTGCACGAAAGGCACAAGTCCATGACCTGCTTGACGGCGGCCATGCCAAAAGTCCCCCCCGCCCCCGAAGAGGGAGCTAAAAGCCCCCTCTTTCGGAGGGGGTTGGGGGAGGCCTCGGGGGTTGGGGGGAGGCCCGTGAGCCATTCGCGCAGGATATTGGCCCGCGCCCTGGTCGTGTCCTTTTCGTTGCGGGTGGCCATGTAGCTGGGGCACATGGTGCCGCCCGACAGGTGCGTCTTGCGGCAGTCGCCCGAGCCGCTGCATTTTTCGGTGAGCCGCAATATGCTTTCCTGTTTCTCAAAACTGAAAACGGTCTGGAAATCGGGCGGTTGTTGTTCGGGCACGTAGCGCAGTTGCTCGTTCATGGGCGGCGTGCCGGTAATCTTGCCCGCGTTGAAGATGCCGTTGGGGTCAAAAATATGTTTGACTTCCTTAAACATCTGGTACACCTTTTCGCCCACCATGAACGGGATGAACTCACCGCGCAACCGTCCGTCGCCGTGTTCGCCGCTCAGTGAGCCGCCGTATTTCTTCACCAAGGCCGCCGTTTCGGCCAGCACTTCACGGAAAAGCGCGTTTCCTTCGCTGGTTTTGAGGTTTATCATCGGCTCCACGTGCAATTCGCCCGCACCGGCGTGGGCATACATGGAATAATGCAAGCCTTTGCCTTTCAGCAATATTTCCAATTCGGCAATGTAATCCGGCAAATCCTCGACGGCCACCGCGCAGTCTTCAATCAGGTTCACGGGCTGCGCATCGCCGGGCAGGTTGCGGATCAA
>JANPIL010000197.1:0-3036 GCA_031424975.1 Sphingobacteriales bacterium | reverse complement strand
AAAGCCGCAAACCACACACAGCAATATGGTTTTCATCACCGGTGCCAACGGGTTGGTCGGCAGTTTTGTGGCCCGCGAGTTTTTGGCGAAAGGCCATTCCGTCCGCGCCCTGCGCCGGCCCGGCAGCGACATGGGCCTACTCCATGACATTGCCCACCGCATCGAGTGGATTGAGGGCGATATCTTCGATGTGCCGCTGCTGGCGCAAAGCATCCGCAGCGGCGATGTGGTGGTGCATTCGGCGGCGGTGGTCTCTTATGCCCCCGCCCGGCAGCGCGAAATGTTCCGCACCAATGTGGAAGGCACGGCCAACCTGGTAAATGTGTGCCTGGAAAAAGGCGTGCGGAAACTCTGTTTCGTCAGTTCGGTCGCGGCGTTGGGGCGCGGCAAAAACACCGTCGAGATTGACGAGAACGGACACTGGGAAGAATCGAGCCTCAACGCCAACTACGCCAAAACCAAGCACTTGGCCGAACTGGAAGTGTGGCGCGCCGCCGCCGAAGGCTTGCCCGCCGTGACCGTAAACCCGTCGGTGGTGCTGGGCCCCGGCCAGTGGCAGCGCAGCAGCACGCAGTTGTTTGGCTACGCACTGGCCGAAAGGAAATTTTATCCGCCCGGCAGCGTTAATTACGTGGATGCGCGCGATGTGGCCTCGGCCATTTTTTTGCTGGCAGACTCAGAAATCACCGGAGAAAGATTTATCTTGAACGCAGGAACCGTGCCCTACCGCGATTTGCTGGCCCAAATGGCCCGCCGGTTTGGCAGGCGGCCACCGCCGTGGCTGGCCCAGCCGTGGATGGCGCAAGTGGCGTGGAGAATGGAAAAGTTGAAAATTTTGTTTACCGGAGGCGAGCCGCTCATCACGCGCGAAACCGCCCGGCTTTCACAAACGCGGTACGTGTTTAAACCCGATAAAATAAAACGACAACTGGGTTTCACCTTCCGCACCTTAGACCAATCGCTGGACTGGGCGTGCGCGGAATTGATACGGAAGCCCCCCAGCCCCCGAATGGGGAGTTGAAAAAAACAGTATCTTTCAAAAAGCCCAAACCCCCGATTATAAAGCCCCCTCTTTCGGAGGGGGTTGCCTGCCTGTCGGCAGACAGGGGGGAGGCCGGGCCTTTTTATAACATTATATTTCATCTATGGAACAGGATTTTATTGACAAGGAAAACGAAGGGCGCGGCAACGGCGTACGGCGTTTTGAGGAAATGCTTCGCAACGAGGAAAACATTTTTCTGGAATTGGAAGACTACGAAACCATCATCCACGAATACCTGGAGGGCGGAAATTACCGCAAAGCCTTGGAAGCCTGCGAGATGGCGCTGGGCCAGTATCCGTATTCGACCGAAATCATGGTGCAGCAGGCGCAGGCACTCGCCGACACCGGCCACCCCGACGATGCATTGGATGCGCTGGAACGGGCCGCCCTTTTCCATCCGCACAACGTGGATATTTCAATGATGCAGGGGGCCGTTTACACCTCGATGAATGAATTTGAGCAGGCGGTGGAGATTTTCGACCGGATACTGCCATGGGCCGAAGCCAAGGATGAGATATATTTCCAACTCGGCTGGGCCTACCAGCAGTGGCAGAAATACGACTTGGCGGTGGAAGCCTACAAGGATGCAATCTCGCACAACCTGAACCACGAGCAGGCCCTGTACGAACTCGCATTCTGCCTCGACCTTACCGGCCAACTGGAGCAGAGCCTTGTGTTTTACCAGCAATTCATTGACAAGGATCCGTATTCGCACAACGCCTGGTATAACCTGGGCATCGCCTACAGCAAACTGGATCGGTTTCAGGATGCACTCCATGCCTACGAATACGCCACGCTAATAAAAGATGATTTTGCGGCGGCATGGTACAACATGGGCAATGCGCACATGAACCTTGACAGCTTTGAACCGGCAAGGGACTGCTACGAAAAAACAATTGCCCACGAAAAACCCAACCCCGACACGCACTGCTGCCTCGGTGCGGCCTACGAGCGGCTGGAACAATACGACAAGGCCAAGCAGTTCTACCAGAAATCAATCAAGATAGACCCGCTCTGGGATGAAGGCTGGTACGGCGTGGGCGTGTGCCTCGACGAGCAGGAAAAATGGTTTGAAGCCACGCATTTTTTCCGCAAGGCCATCCAGCTCAATCCCGATGTAGCGGGCTACTGGCTGGGCCTTGCCCACGCCGAGGCGCAGGTGGGCAACATGGTGTCGGCCATGGAAGCCTACGAACACGCCGCCAACCTCGACTCGGCCAGCCCGGAGGTATGGGTGGAGTGGTCGCTGCTGCACTACGAGCAAGGCGATTACGAGAAAGCGCTTGACCTGATCAATGAAGGCATTGACGAGCTGCCCGAAGAAGCCGAACTGTATTACTACGCCACCGCCTACCTGATAAACGCCGGAAAATACAAGGAGGCGTTTCAATATCTGGAAAATGCGCTACTTTTGGGCTACGATCAGCACCCGATGCTTTTTGAGTTTTTTCCCGAACTCGAAACCCAAAAGGCACTGTACAAGATTATTGACCAGCACCGCCGGTAGGTAGCACGTTTTACGTTTGCCGTTGAAAAAACAGGCGGGTTTGGCGTTTTCGGAAGATATTATTTCGTGGCGGCTCAACCGAAAAAGCGGCTTTCCCTATCCAAACGCTTCAACGTACAGACTGAAAACGGCAAACGGCAGGCGCATTCACCCAAACCCAACGCATGAAAAATTACGACATCAGCCAACTGCCCGAACGTACCGCAAAACCCCGCGAACATGGCCTGACCATGGCCATGGACAAGGGCCTGAGCCTGCGCGAAACCGAAGATTTTATCCAGTCGTCCAGCGAATACGTGGATATTGTCAAGCTTGGCTGGGCCACCTCCTACCTTACGCCGCAACTGAAACAAAAGGTTGACCTTTACCAGAATGCCGGCATTCCGGTCTATTTCGGCGGCACACTTTTCGAGGCCCTGATTATCCGCAACCAATTCGATGAATACCTGCGCATCCTGGACAAATACCAATTGTCTTACGCCGAAGT
>JANPIL010000196.1:0-8405 GCA_031424975.1 Sphingobacteriales bacterium | reverse complement strand
CGCGATTTGTTCATGTATTTGTGAGCCAACTGTCAGAAACCGGACTGCGCTGCGGGATAGGCTTGCGGCAACGTTGAGGCAAGCCGGGTTTGGCCTTTTCAAAGGATACTATTTTCCGGTGTCATTTTTCGCTTAAAAAATTAGCGTGTGCCACACACGGAAGCCGGAAATGGGTTGCCTATTCGTGCATATAGGCCGTTTTCTGGACAATATCATGGATTATATTGTCAAGTTTGGTGGCTTGGTCGTTTATCAGCTTCAGGTATTCCGCCTTTTCCCGGTCGCTGATTTTCTCCTCGTGGCTGTTCATCAAGTCCAGAATGCCCAGAATATTGGCCACCGGTGCCCGCACCGTGTGCGACTGCTGCCAAGCGATTTCGCGGAAAAACCCCAGCTGGTCTTTGATTTTCATTTCCGCCCTTTTTTTCTGGTCAATATCGGTGGAGTTGTACGATATGCCGATTATTTCAGCACGTTTGTTATAGACCGGAAAAAACCTGACTTGATGCCACCTTCCTACCCCTTGCGACTCAAATTCATGTTCGAGGCTGGTTGCATTGCCGGCCAGCACATTGCCGAACAACAAGCCAAGCCGCTTGTCGTTTTTTGCGTACTTCCTGAAATCATCCCCGCGCCTGATTTCCCGGCCATAAAACTTTCTCGCATTCTCTTTGGCCGTCCTGTTAAAATCAAGCACTTCAAAGTCGCGGCTCAGGAAAATATTGCAGTCCGTAGTGCTGTCCAAAATGGCCAGTAGCTTGTTTTCCGATGTTTCGAGCTTGCTCACGGCCTGCCGGAGTTCCTTTTCCGCCGGTTGATAGACATACCTCACCTCGGCGGCCACAATAATAATTGAAAAGGCGGCAAGAATGATTTCGATGATTTGGATGAACCGCAGCCGGCTGTCCGAGTCTTGCTCAAGTTGCTTTACCACCCGCTCCATCTGTTCCAAAAAACCGGCTTGGTTCCGGTTTATCTCTGCCAGCAATTCGGGATTCAGCACTGGCTGGCTCTCCATGATTCTGCCGATGTACTCGATGTTTGCCGACAGCCGGGCCAGCGTTTGCCATACCCGTGGGTTTTTAATCCGGTGAATGTCCATGTCAGGGTCGCCGTTGAGCATCCCGTAATGCACTTTTTTCCAGTCCGCGTACATTTTTCCCAGTTCGGCACGGCCAATTTCTGAGTTTGCAAGCCCGGCCAGCCCAAGGTTGATTCTTTGGCTGAGCATCCGCTGCCGCCCCGAAAGGTTAATGATCCGCGAATCCTGATTCTTTTGGTAAAGCCAATATTGGATGAACAGTTGGTTTGCCACCAGAACCAGGATTGCCATGGAGGCCCAAACAGCGTACCGGTTCCGTTGGGTGAGTGTAAGAATGGTGCGCATGAAAAACCGAGGGTGTGGCAAATGCCCTTTTTCAGCGGCGCACCAAACTTGGTTTTGGTGCGCGTCATCGGTACAGGCTTGGCGGAGGTTCCGTCTTTTTCAAAGATACTGTTTTTGAAACGCACAAAAAAATGCCGCCGGGGTGTCGAACTTTACGCGGGGAATAGGGGTATGTGCCTCAATGGTTTGGCCTTGCCACAGGCTTTGATTTTTTTGCGGGCAAGCCTTCGGTCTGGGCGGCCGAGGGGGTTTTGATGTGTGGGGAGATACTATTTTTAGGGGATGGATTGAGTTGGTTTCGGGTGTTTTTCACCCGCAAGCCACAGTACTATCAAAACAGCTACCCAGTTACTATGAAGTTATCACCCAATCTTTTTTTAAGTACTTCTGTATAACTCTTCACGCTTTCCATAGTTATAAGCCGTCTCAGTTCTCTTCCTGCTTGAGTAAAGATAATTAGATGCAATTGCTGTCCTGAGACATCAAGTTTCGCTCTCTTTGAAGCATAATCAACTATTTCATAATCAAACTTTCCATCCTCGTGAGTTTCTGATTGGGCATAGTTTACGAGCAGTGTTTCGGCAGAACGAATTAAATTTGCCCCGTCCAAATACAACAGGTCATTTAATGTAATACCATAATCATCAATGTCTCCTATATTCTGAAAATGAAAAACGTTTGTATGAATCACAAAAGCAGTTCTTCCGTCATCAATGCTGAGGTTGCAAAGTTTGGCAAATGAATTACCAGCTTTACTATCCAAAATAGAAAGAGTCTGCAGTGTATGCAAACTTAAACTTCCTGGTTGAACTATTTCGTTGGCCAATATTTTACTTAAAATTTCCTGAATTTCATCCTCGGATTTTGTTCCAACCAGATTCCAAAAAGAAGTTAGCCAATCATGACTGATTGTTTTCTCGTCATAGATTTCCGGAATGGGCAGTATTCTCAACTGTTCTATTGTCTTTCCAGCAACTGCTTCTTTGTTTAACTGTTCTTCAAGCAGCTTGATTCCATAACTTTCCAAAGCCCTATTTGCAAGATCAGGTTCGTTTTCAATTTTTTGTAGTGGATGCCCAGCGGCTTTCCGAACCCAATCTCTTTTAATTTCACCAATTAATTTAATTCTCTCGCTATGATTGCGAAGATGAGCCTTTGGTATTTCAGATGCTTCGGTTACTATTCCATGTATTCCTTTGCCTAAAGCAGTTATAACATTATTGGCGATCCAATCCGGTAAAGATAAGTTCTTTAAAAACTGTATTAATCCGTTTTCTGTCTGGTGATTTTCCATAAGAGTAACGATTTGTAGAAATCATTTGCGATTCAGTTAATTTAAATAGAAATTCCCTACACCTTCACCGCCACCAACGCCCCGTCAATAATCTCCCTGACCACGCCGGGGTCGAGAAGCGTGGATGTGTCGCCGAGGCCGGTGGCATCGCCTTCGGCGATTTTGCGCAGGATGCGGCGCATGATTTTGCCCGAACGCGTTTTGGGCAGGCTGCCCACAATCTGGATCTTGTCGGGCTTGGCAATCGGGCCGATGACCTTGGTGACGGCGGCCAGCAGGCTGTCCTTGATTTTTTCGGGGTCGTGGGTCTGGCTGGCCGTATCAAAGACCACGTAAGCGTAAATGCCCTGGCCTTTCACGTCGTGCGGGAAGCCCACCACGGCAGACTCAATTACCAGCGGGTGCGAGTTGAGGGCGTTTTCCACCTCCGCCGTACCCAGCCGGTGCCCCGACACGTTGATCACATCGTCCACCCGGCCCAAGATGCGGTAGTAGCCGTCGGCATCGCGTTTCACGCCGTCGCCGGTAAAATACAAGCCCTTGTACGTGGCAAAATACGTGTTCTGGCAGCGTTCGTGGTCGCCGTAAGTGGTGCGGATCATGCCCGGCCACGGAAACCGGATGCACAGGTTGCCCTCCACATTGTTGCCGGTTAGTTCCTGGCCTTCGTTGTTCACAACCACCGGTTGGATGCCCGGCAGCGGCAGCGTGGCGTAGGCCGGTTTGGTGGGCGTGATGCCAGCCATCGGTGAAATCATGATGCCGCCGGTTTCGGTTTGCCACCATGTGTCCACAATCGGGCAGTTGCCTTTGCCCACGTGCGTGTAATACCATTGCCACGCTTCCTCGTTGATTGGTTCGCCCACCGAGCCAAGTACTTTCAGTGAACTGAGGTCGTGGCGTTCGATGGGTTCGGTGCCATGGCTCATCAGTGAACGAATGGCCGTGGGGGCGGTGTAGAAATGCGTGACCCGGTGTTTTTCCACAATATCCCAGAACCGATCCACATCCGGGTAGTTGGGCACGCCTTCAAACATGACCACCGTGGCCCCGGCAAGCAAAGGGCCGTACACAATATACGAGTGGCCCGTAATCCAGCCCACATCGGCAGTGCAGAAATAAATGTCGTTGATGTTGTATTGGAACACATTGGCAAAGGTATAGGCCGTATAGACCATGTAGCCGCCAATGGTGTGTACCACGCCCTTGGGCTTGCCCGTGGAACCGGACGTGTAGAGGATGAAAAGCATATCCTCGGAATCCATTTCCTCGGCCTTGTTTTCAACGGAGACATTCTCTATAGCCTCATGCCACCAAATGTCGCGGCCGGGTTGCATGGTCACTTCCGCATTGGTGCGTTTCAGCACAATCACCCGCTCCACGGTGGGCGACGAGGCCAGGGCCTCATCCACCACGGCTTTGACGGGAATGGACTTGGCCCCGCGAAAATTGCCATCCGAAGTTAGCACCACGCGCACTTCGGCATCATTGATGCGGTCGGAGAGCGAACTGGCGGAGAAACCGGCAAACACCACCGAATGCACCGCCCCTACCCTGGCACAAGCCAGCATGGCAATGGCGGCTTCGGGCACCATGGGCATATAGATGCACACCCGGTCGCCGTGCCGCACGCCATTGTGCAGCAATACGTTGGCAAACTGGCATACTTTTTCGTGCAATTGCCTGTACGTCAAGGTAATGCTTGCCTCACTGGGATTGTTGGGTTCCCAGATGATGGCGGGCTTGTCGCCGAAGATGAACAGGTTTTTCTCAAAGATATTTTCGGTGATGTTCAGTTTGCCGTTCACAAACCATTTCACTGCCATCGGGTCAAAACTCCAATCCAGCACTTTGTCCCATCTTTTACGCCAATAGAAATTCTCGGCGATATTTTCCCAAAACGCTTCGGGATCAGCCAGGCTTTTCTGGTATTCGTACAGGTATCCGCTGAGGGTGTTTATTTTGGGTAGCATGGGTGTGGATGGTTGAAGAGTTGGAACTTCGGTTTTTACTGGTTGCGTATATTTGCGGGGTTCTGAAAATAGTATGTTTTCAAAAGGCCAAACCCGCCGTACTTGGAAAGTCCGGCCACGCTGCCTTAATATTTCCCTGTTTCCGGGTGGAAAGTACGCCAACTGTGCCAAAATTCTTGGTAGGCGTTGATTTTGGTAAGCGCAACGTTTTTGTCCGCGCCGCCAACTTTTTCGCCTCTCAGGTTGAACAACAGCCCGTTTGCTTGCAAAGTGTCGTTTTGCAAGGCGAATTCCACGGATTCGGGACGCTGGAAGGCGAAGAAACTCTTGTCGTCCGCTGCCAGAGCCAACACCACGGGCACATTGCCAATGGCGGTATTCACCACGCGTTCCCTTTTCAGCCGGTTCCAGTCAAATGCCTTGCTGTGCCTGCCCACGGTCACGCCCACCACCCACGATTTGTCTTTCCACGACAATGAATCGGTGCGGGTGAGGTCGCTGCGGCCTTTGCCAACATCATAGTTGCCCAAGCTATCGTATTTTTCCTTGAAAACCTTGTCGGGCTGCATTACCAGGCTGTTCGGGTACAGGGCAAGCCATTTTGCCAGCGACGTTTGCTGCGATGCCAGTTCGGGCAGCGTTTGGCCCGCCAGTTTGCCCGCAATGGCTTCGCCGGTGGCTTGCCGCCACCAGCTTTTGGTGGTTGCATCTTCAAACATGGCATTGAAATGATCCATGCCCACGAGCCTGAATGCTTCGGGCCTGCCCGCCACCACCGGCTCAAAAACCCGCCCGGAGCGGCAGACCGAGCAGTACGTGACCATGACCGGCTTGCCGCCCACGCTGTCCAGCACTTGGTGGTGGTAGGCGAGTAGCTGGATCGGGTACGCTTTGGCCTGGCCGTTGAGTTCAATGCCCAGCACCAACCGGTCGGGTTTGATGGTGTTGGCTGGCGCGGCGGCCAGCACCAAAGTTTCGGGTTGGGCAAACATACTGTCGGCGGCCATCTGGAAATTCAACATATATGTGGTCATCACTGCCAGCAACGAGGCGGAAACCGCCCACCATCTGGATGACCTAAACGCCCGCCACGCGCCAAAAAGCACCAAGGCCACAAAAACGGCCCTGAAAATCCAGCGGTGGGTGTGCAAAAAATAAGCCGTGCCAATGCTCTGCATTTGCTGGCTGCCGGGCATGGGCATGATGAAATACACATTCAGGATTTCGAACAATACCAGCCCGGCGATGCCGGTGTAAAACAGTTTTTTCATGGAACAAAAGTGGTTTTTTTTAGGGGAAATTATTGAAAGTCGGCGAGAAATAACAGTTCGGTTCACGGCATTTTGCCGGGCCGCAGTCTCTGTCGGAATGGCCATTAAAAAAGGCTGAATCAGTGATCCAGCCTTTTCCGGTTACAGTAACATTAGCTATTTGTTTGCCAAAGCCGAATCCGGTTCACTTGAACCGGTAGCCGAACCCGACACTGACCGAATAATCGGCAAAGGCGGCATCGCCTTGGCGGGGCTTGCCCGTGAGCCGTTCGGTTTCCTTGTCGGTTACGCTTTGGGTGCGGTTGCGCACCAAGGCCACGGGCACGTTGAGGCTGAATGTGGCCCGCCCCTTCATGTAGGCAAGGCTGGGTTCTATAGAGGTGACATAGCCCGGACGGCGGAAACCGCCGCTGCCGCCCACCAAGTCATACACTGGTATGCCCTCAATGCGCCAGCCCAATGAGGCCGATAACCCGTGCAGCGGCGTTGCGTAGCTCACACCCGTCCGCGCCATGTATTGGTCGGATACGGACATGATGGCTTCGTTTGTCAGCACGGGAGTCAGCGTTTCGCGGTAGGTGCGCGTGCCGTTGGTTTCGCGCGGATTGGCCAGGTAAAAGGCGTTGCCGTACACGAAAACCTTATCGAACAACTGCCGGTAGCCCTGCATTTCCACGGTCAGGCCCCAGCCGCCGTCGCCGGGCTGGATGGACTGGTCTACCGAGCGGATGGCTTGCTGCCCGTTTTCGCCCACGTTGTAGAAATTGTCTTGGTAGTTGTAGTTGCCCGAATTGGATTTCACGCCCAAGCCGAAAGACAGGTTGCCTTTTTGGTTGGTTTCCGGGTCGAAGAGCCAGTAGTTGGCACTCAACCGGATGTCGCCCAGCCCTTGAGATCCGGTGCTGTGCCGCTCATTGAACCGGTTTACTCCGTTTGCCAAACCGTGTTCGTACAGCGAAGACCGCCTGTTGTACACCAAAGGCACATTCAGGTTGATATTGAGCCGCGACGAATAGGCGTAGGTAATTGTGAAGTCCAGACTGCTGGAATGATTAATCACCTCCGAGCCGTTGGCCACGCGGTCGGGCTGCTCGTCGCGGCCCTTGAAGTGCTTGTACGACTTGAAATAACGGTAGGTCGTAGAAACCTGCCACTGGCCTTTGGTCAGCAGGCCGCCGCCCGAACCATTGGCGTTGCAAGTAGCCCCGACGCTGCGGATGGCCACGCAGCCCTGCGCCAGCCCTTCAGTAACAATGCCCAAATTGAGAAACGCGACGCACGCGAACAGGAAGCAGGTAGTCTTTTTCATGGTTTTGGAAAGTGATTGGTGAGTGGTGGCAAAAACATTGTTCGGGAAAGGCGGGTTTGGCCTTTCCCGAAGATACTATTTCAGGTGTCAATTGGCCGCCAGCAGTACCAGAAGTGCGAACCACGGGCGGGCAAAAGGCGCGAACGGTTTGCCCACATCAAGCCGGAAGCCCGATGATCGGCGGCAGTTGCCCCGCAGCATAAAAACACGCGCGGCAACCCCGGTTTCCGGCGGGGAAACGGACAAATTGCTCAGGAAAAGGGAAGCGGGAATCAGGCTTGCTTGGGCGGGGGAGAGGAAATTTCAAGCAAGGGCGAACGGAAAGGTTGTGCCGGGCAAGCATTGAACTCAAGCGTGGCGGCAACCGGGAAAAAACAAAGTGCATTGTCAGCAAAAGGCAAATATTCCCTGATAAACGATGGCACGGACTTTTCGTGCTTGTCAATCGGCTTGCCTTTGAAGTCGGCCACGTGGGTTTTGGCGTGTGCGGACAGGTCGTCGAAGAGTTGGGCTTTCTCGCGGTTGTCGTAGCAATACACGTGGAGCGTGTCGTTTTGCAGTTTGCGTTTCACCATTTCGTAAAACCGGCCTTCGTGCTTGAAATCGCCTTCGGCGCGTTCAAAATCCTGGCGGTCAAGCTGGTGGTAAAGCGTTACCGGCACTTTGAATACCAGCAATTCACTGTCGGGGATGGCATTTCGGTCAATGGCGCGGGCAAGTTCGCGTTTCACTTCCATTTGCCGCAGGGCATGGAAAAAGTAGTAGCCAACCGCATTGTGCAGGATCAGAATCAGCAGTACTATGGAAGTGATTCTTTTCAAGGGAAATTACATTTGCTCAAAGGTAACGGTTGGTTTCAATATTCAAAGAAATACATGGATTAAACGCCTTTTTTTCGGAACATCCGTATTTTCAAGGAGAACAGCCGAAAAATAGTATGTTTTAAAAGACGCAAACCCTATTTGTTGTAATCGCCTTTCCAGGCATACCAGCCGAACAGCGAGAAACCCAGCGCGATGGGAATGAAAATGAATACCATGATTGTCCAGAAAACAATGTCTTCCGTTTTGCCCGCCGCAATGATCGGAGCGGCGTGCAGCGGCAGGTAAACAACGGTGGCAATGCCCGCCAGCAACCACGCAATGCCGAATGCTTTTTTGAGTGTGTTCAT
>JANPIL010000195.1:0-6349 GCA_031424975.1 Sphingobacteriales bacterium | reverse complement strand
CAAACCTGCCCGCCGCAAACCGTACGGATACTTGAACGGGTTTAGCGTTTTCAAAAGATACTATTTTTTTTCTCCCTCTCCCACGCCAAGTCGTGGCTTTCAGCTTCGGGGAGGGCCGGGGTGGGGCTTTTTACTTCCCGTATTTTGTCTTCAAATGCGCCAGGTATTTTTTCAAGTCCGAACCGAACTTGGTGTGGAACTCCTCGGCAAACTGGTTTTGCTTGGCGCGGTAACGGATGTAATCCATGAAATACGTGTTGTTGGGCGGCGCACCTTCCCAGCCCAGTGGGCGGGCTTTGCCGTCAACGGTCAGCGTGTCGGCGGTGCGGATGATTTGCGAAATCAGGCGGTATTTCAGCGTATCCTTCTGGTTTGCCGGCAGTTGCGCACCGAAAGTCTTGTACAGGCTGTCGAGTTGCCTGGCTCCGCGCAGCACGTGCCCGGTAAATTTTTCGCGGTAAACCTTGGCCTGCCCGTAACGGACATATTGCGGCGAATCCTTGCCGTATTTTCGAATCAGAAACAGTTTCGCCCCTTCGTCGCCCACAAAATCGGCGAGGTTTTCGTTGTATTCAACATTGTCCTTGATAAACAGCGTGCCGTGTGTCAGTTCGTGGATAATCAGGTTGGCGAGCCTGCCTTCCGAACGGTAAAGCATACTGCTCAGCACCGGGTCTTTGAACCAGCCCAACGTGGACCAGCCCGCCACATCGCCGATATCGGTGTCATAACCCGCTGACTTCCAGATGATTTCTTCCTTTTTCGCCTTTGTGGAATCAAAAAAACCCTTGTACGGAACCTTGCCCAGAAACGGAAAGTCCCATTGTTTGGGCTCCAGCCGGTACGGCTCGCAAGCCGTAACTACCCACAGGATTGGCTTGCCGCGTTGGTCGTACACGGTGGTGTAATTGTCTGACTCGCGGATGCCCAGCGAATCCACGGCGAAGCGGCGGATTTCCTGGATCAGTTGCAACTTGCGTTTCAGTGAGTCGGGAAAGGCCGGATTCTGCATGACTTCTGCCAGCGGACGCGCCTGCCAGATAATGCCGAGCTGCCCGCGCAACTGCCCCAATCCGTAACCGATCAGTTGGTGCTGCCAAACAACGGCGGCTGCCAGCAAGGCAAGCAAGACGATTCCGGTTTTTTTCAGTCTCCTTTTCACACGTTACAAAATTATGGGGCAACCGAGTTTTGTGATTTGAAAAGATACTATTTTTGAGAAGCAGAACCGAAGCGAAAAGGCCCGGATTCACCCGCCCATCTGGTTGCCGCACAAAACCCGCCATAACAACGGTGGTAATAAAAAAATCATCAAAGATTATATTGTTATTACTGCGGATAATACGTAAATTGCGTTTCAAACATAAGCATCCTTCCACGATTTAAATACCAACCCCCAATGGCTGAAAAGGAAACCAAGGAAAGCAAAGCTACCGAAAAAGCGACTGATAAGGCAGCCGGCGAGAAACTATCGAAACTGAAAGCCCTGCAAACCACCATCGAGAAGCTTGACAAGGCTTACGGCAAAGGCACCGTAATGAAACTGAGCGAGAACAAAGTGATGGACATAGAGGTGATTTCAACGGGTTCCATTGGCTTGGATATTGCCTTGGGCATTGGCGGCGTGCCGCGCGGCCGCGTGGTCGAGATTTTCGGGCCTGAATCGTCGGGCAAGACCACGCTTACCATGCACTGCATCGCCGAAGCCCAGAAAGCGGGCGGTTTGGCGGCCTTCATTGATGCCGAACACGCCTTTGACCGCAATTACGCCGAAAAACTGGGCATCGACATTGCCAACCTTTACATTGCCCAGCCCGACAGCGGCGAGCAAGCCCTCGAAATCGCGGAAAACCTCATCAGCTCCGGTGCCATTGATATCATCGTCATTGACTCGGTGGCGGCACTGGTGCCACGCGGCGAATTGGAAGGCGAAATGGGCGATAGCAAAATGGGTCTGCAAGCCCGCCTGATGTCGCAGGCGTTGCGCAAACTGACCGGCACCATCAACCGCACCGGCTGCTGCTGCATTTTCATCAACCAATTGCGCGAAAAAATCGGGGTCATGTTCGGCAGTCCCGAAACCACTACCGGCGGCAATGCATTGAAATTCTACGCATCCGTGCGCTTGGACATCCGCCGCATCGGGCAGATAAAGGAAGGCGACAATGTGACCGGCAACCGCACCAAAGTGAAAGTGGTGAAAAACAAGGTGGCGCCGCCGTTCAAAATCGTTGAGTTCGACATTGTGTACGGCGAGGGCATTTCCAAAATCGGTGAGATCATTGATCTGGGTGTGGAACTCAACATCATCGGCAAGTCGGGTTCTTGGTTCTCGTACGAAGGCAGCAAGATAGGCCAAGGACGCGACGCGGTGAAGAAAATGCTGGAAGACAACCCGGAGATGGCTATGGAAGTGGAGACCAAAATCCGCGACCGGTTCAAGCAGGGCGTGGCAGTGCCCGAAGAGCCGCTGACCCCGGAAGAAGCCGCCGAAGCGGTGGAGGAATTGGAAGCGTAAGGCAGGTTTGGCCTTCTTGGAAGATACTATTTCGGGAAGGCCGAATGTGGATTCGCGAATGCGGAATAAAATCCAACCCAGGTCAGACACTGCGTGTCAGACCGGAAGGGGAGATCGTCTTTCGGGAGAACCGCTGGGTTTGGCCTTTTTGAAAGATACTATTTTGAAATCCTCTAATAAAAAAAAGCGCGGCTTGACAGCCGCGCTTTTTTTGTGCCATCACCATGCGTCGCAAAAAACCGGTGAGGTTTCAAAAACCTCACCGGTTTGGCCAGTTGTGCGGGATTTGAAATTCCGAATCAAATTTCATTCGCCCAGTACGTACAAGTCGGGCAGGTTCCGGCCAAAGCCATCATAGTCCAGCCCATAGCCAACCACAAACCGGTTGGCTATTTCAAAGCCGACGTATTTCAAATCCACCGGCTTTTGCATGGCTTCGGGCTTGCAAAGCAACGTGGCCACTTGCAGCGAGGCGGGCTGCCTTTGTTGCAGTTGCAGCACCAATTGGTGCATGGTGAGGGCGGTATCCACAATATCTTCCACAATCACCACGTGGCGGCCAGCTATGTTTTCGCGCAAGCCAAGAATTTCAGTGAGCGTGCCGGTACTGCGGGTATTTTGGTAGGAAGCCAGACGGATGAATGAGAACTGGCAGGGTATGGAAACAAATTTCGCCAAGTCGGCGGCAAACATGAATGCACCATTGAGAACCACAACGAACAGCGGGTCTAGGCCGGCATAATCCTGGTTGATGCGTTGCGCAAGGCCGGATATTTTGTCCGACAACTCTGGTGCCGGAATAAACAATTCAAACCGTTTGTCTTTTATCTGTGTCACGCGCGCAATGATTGGCTTCTGCCGCAAAAGTATTCCATTCCGGGATGAATCGGAACAAAAACCGGCGGACAAGAATTATTTGTCTACCTAAAGTCCTGCCGATTTGGATGGTAAAGCCCGAAACCCGGGAATTGCGTATGGGTCGCACGCCAGACTTGCCGCCAAAACGCCGGTCGTAACGCCATCGGAGCCTTGATTGGAGTGCAAGTGCCGGTGCAACATCCGCATCATTCTGCCTGCCGGAAATCTGGCTCACGGTCCGGGTGTGTTGGTTTTTGAAAACCAAACCAAAAAATGCGGCAAACGCGGGTTTGGCAGCTTTCTGGTTATTGCCCTGACGTACCGCAACCTTGGCTGGCAGGCTCGACGAACTGCCCGCAGTGCCAAACGACAGCCGCGCATTTAAGTTGGAGAGCATGGCCACCGCCGATACAAGTATGCCGTAAAGACCCACCATTTCAAAAGCATACACGAGAAAACCCGCAACCAGCAGAACCGGGACAGCCAGGCAAACAATCCTGAATACGTGGCGGAACGGCTTGAAATACCAAGATTCGCAGTCAAACCTGCCGAAAGTCCACGCATAGTAGCGTGTGCGCAGCCAAACATACGCACAACTGGTTTCCATGAGGAAAAACCCGCCAATGATGCCGATTTCAGCCGCCAAAAAAATCTCCGACGACAGTTTTTCCTTTCCTTCAATAACCCAGTATCCGGGCAGCATATTGCCTACCAAAAAATACGCAATCACGGTCATCACAAACACGTTGAGCATTCGCCCGGTAGAAGGAGGCAAGTCCAACGCCATGTTTTTCAATACTTTGGCGGTCAGCCACGAGGCGCACACGCCACACCAGGCCAGCACGGCGGGCAGCCAAACCACCCCTGCCGACAGCGAAAAACCCTTGAACGCATCAATTTCAACCAATGTAGTGCCCAAAACCATGCCGGCCGCCACGGCCCCCGCCAGCACATCCAGCCTTTCGGGAATCACGTAGGTGTTGTGTGCGGGGGTTTGGGCTTTTGCAGCCGTACTATTTTCCGGGGAAACCGCGTGCAACAGCAGCATAACACCCGAAAAACCCAGCGCAAAACCTCCCAGCAGCGAAAGCGTGGGGTAAATGGTCCACGTAAATTGGTTGTAGAATTTGGCGCAAATCAGCAGCAAGCCCAGCAGACCCACGATAAGACTGCCCACGTGCGCCACCGCCTTGTCGGGCGACAACTTGGCTCCGGAGCCTATGATACCGATGGAAGTTTTTGCGGGCATCCGTTTCCACTCACGGCTCATTAAAACGCTGAGAATCACGCAGCTGACACCCAAGCCCAAGGCCGTGCGGATTAAACCGGAAACCTCGGCACCCATTTTGAGGTAGCACAGAGCCAACACGCACAGCGACAACAGGAAAACCGTGAGGGGCTTATAGGAACGCGCGGCAAAAACCCGGAAGCCGGGGCGGAAAGGCATCTGAACCACACCCGTAAAGTTGGGGTTTAGGATAGCCTGCAACAGCCAAGAATGCCGGGAGCCGAAACCCGGCAGACTTTCGTCTTGCATTGAAAGAATGTTTCGCATACTTGAAATTGTTATTTTTTTGTGAAAAAACTACATCTGCCTCACTATCAACACGATTGTTAATTCTACGTGACAAAGGTAACAATTCGGTAACAAAAAACAATGCCTACCCCCAAAGCGTTCCATTTGGGGCTTTTCCATTAGTGATACCGAAAGTCAAAAGGTAAACATGGCCGCCATTTCAGGGGAAACCTTTCGGAAAAATATGTTTTTGAAAGCAAAATATTACATGGATGCCGCGCGGCTTTTCATCCGTGCAATCATAGTACGATTATTGCGTTACTAATCCATAAACAGTCAGCCTTTATGAAATACGCGTTGTTTTTTGTGCCTTTTATCCTGCTTGCCTCCGCTTCAATGGCGCAGCAAGCCACCGTGCCGCCCCTGCTACTCGAAGACATGGACATGAAAGTGGTTTCGACAAAGGCGGTCAACGATATGTACAACTTCAAGTTCGAGAAGGCCGAATCAGAATTCCAGTGGTTCAAATACAAATATCCTGGACACCCGCTGCCTTATTTTCTCATGGGCCTGAGCACGTGGTGGAAAATTATTCCCAACGAGGACAACGAGCAGTACGACGCGGTTTTCCTGGGTTATATGGACAGCACCATCGCGTTGGCGGAGAAGCTTTATGACCGGAACGAAGAGAATATCGAGGCTTCGTTTTTCCTGGCGGCGGCTTATGGTTTCAAAGGCCGCCTGCACTCCGACCGCAAGGATTGGCGCAAGGCGGCGGTGGCAAGCCGCAATTCCCTGAAATACCTGGACAAATCGCGTGGCAAAGGCGACTTAAGCCCCGAATTCCTGTTTGGCGACGGGCTTTACAACTACTACCGCGATTGGGTTCCGGCAAATTACCCGGCCCTGAAATCCATCCTTTGGCTTTTTCCGAAGGGAGACAAGGATTTGGGAATCAAGCAGTTGAAAGAGGTGGCGAGCAATGCATTTTATACGCGCACCGAAGCGCAGTATTTCCTGATGCGCATTTACAGCGAGGAAAACCAGTTGCAGAAAGCCTATGAACTGGCCCGCTACCTGCACGAAACTTTCCCGGACAATGCGTATTTCCACCGCTACTACGCCCGCTCGGCCTATGCGCAAGGCCGCATACCCGAAGTGGAAAAGGAATCGATGAGCATATTGCAGAAACTGGAAGGCAATATGCCCGGCTATGAGGCGGTCAGTGGCCGGTACGCAAGCTATTATCTGGGCTACGTGCAGTATCATCTCAAGCACGACACGACCCAGGCCAAAGCCTATTACAAAAAATCGGTGGCATACTCCGAACTGACCAAGGCTTACGAAAGTGCATATTACCACAGTGCGCTGGCAACGCTGGGAAGGATATACTACCAGGAAAACAACTGGGCGGAGGCCAAGAAATACCTTGAGGTGGTGCTGACCCGCGCCGACCG
>JANPIL010000194.1:0-2702 GCA_031424975.1 Sphingobacteriales bacterium | reverse complement strand
GTCTGTCAGTTAAGTGATCGCGACCATTTTGTCTCACAGCCAAAGAGCAGTAAAACAGCCGATGACTTTTCTTTCGCAGCTACACGTGTGCTGGCTTTCGACATTGTCGAAAAAATCGCAAAACCCCGCCGTGCAACTTGCACGGCGGGGTTTTGCGTTTTTGAAAGGTACTATTTTGCGGCCCGGCTTCCGGTCAGATAATCAACATGGCATCGCCGTAGGTGAAAAAACGGTATTTTTCCTTGATGGCGGTCTGGTAGCATTCCTTGATAAAGTCGACCCCGCCAAACGCGCACGTCATGATGTAAAGCGTGGATTCGGGCAGGTGGAAGTTGGTGATCATTGAGTTGGCAATTTTGAAGTCGTACGGTGGAAAAACGAACCGGTCCGTCCAACCTTGGTTGGCCTTGAGCCGTCCGTTGGCCGATACCGACGATTCCAGCGTGCGGAGTGTGGTGGTTCCCACGGCACATACCCGGCGTTTGTGATCAAGTGCAACGTTCACTTTTGCGGCGGTATCTTCGGCAACGGCGTAGTTTTCCGAATCCATCTTGTGCTTGGTCAAATCCTCCACATCCACCGCGCGGAAGGTGCCCAGACCCACGTGCAGCGTGATGGGTGTCAAGTGCACGCCTTTTATCTCAAGGCGGCGCACTACCTGCTTGGTAAAGTGCATACCCGCCGTGGGGGCGGCAACCGCGCCCTTGTGTTCGGCAAAAATAGTCTGGTAGCGTTCGCGGTCTTCGGGTTCCACTTCGCGGTTGATCACGCGGGGCAGCGGGGTTTCGCCGAGTGTTTCAATGGCTTGGTAAAACCCTTCGGGCGTGCCGTCGTAGAGGAAACGGATGGTGCGTCCGCGCGAGGTTGTGTTGTCAATCACCTCGGCCACCAGCTCTCCCTCGCCGAAATACAGTTTGTTGCCCACCCGTATTTTCCGTGCCGGATCCACCAGTACATCCCACAAGTGCGCCTCTTGGTTGAGTTCGCGCAGCAGGAAAACCTCGATTTTGGCTCCGGTCTTCTCCTTGTTGCCGTACAGACGCGCCGGAAAAACCTTGGTGTTGTTCACCACCATCACATCGCCATCTTCGAAATACTCAATCACATCCTTGAAAACGCGGTGTTCAATGGTTTTCGTCTGCCGGTTCACCACCATCAGGCGCGATTCGTCGCGGTTGGGGGTAGGGTGGAGGGCAACCAGATTGGCGGGAAGGTCAAACTTGAATTCGGATAGCTTCATGGATGGGTTTTAACGGTGCATGGGTGAGCATTGCTGTGAATCTGCGGGGCAAGCCGGCTTGTGAAAAGCCGCCCAGCCCACGGATGCGGCCATTGCCGGGCATTGGGCAAAAGTGCGGGGAATACAGGCTGCTCAGATTCGTAAAAGGTTGCAAAATTAGCGAATCGCACGCTGCAATACAAAAAAAACAGTCCGGCTTTTCAAGTGAAAGCTTTGGGCGGAAGTGTAAGCTCGGATTCACGGGGGTAGGATTGTTCGGTTTGGCTTGTTAGCTGCGGTTCCCAAAATAGTATCTTTCCAAAAGCCCAAACCCGCCTTTGTTCCGCATTCCAAAATCCGCATTCGGCATTTGGAAAATAGTATCCCCGCTAAAGCTAAAAGTTCCGCCAGAGGCGGAAACGGGGCTTTCAGCTTTCCAAAAGCCCAAACCCGCCTTTCGGAAAACAACTTCCCGAGGTTTTTTTTATCTTTCCGCCCGCATACACGCAAAACCTCCGCCCGAAGCCACATGAAATATCCCGGCCACGCATTCATATCCACGTGCATTTTTCTCTTTTTCTGGTGTTTTGCCGCCCAAGCGCAAAGCGTATATGTGCCGCTCAACAGCGATTATTACCATTTGATTGAACGGTACGAAATAAAATACGGACGCTTTGCCGACGGTATGCACACGCACGTGAAACCGCTGCCGCGCCAAGCCGTGGCGCAACTGGCCGACAGTGTGGCGCGGAACCACAATTTTCTCTCCTCCCGAGACCGCTTCAACCTCACGTACCTGCGCAACGACAGTTGGGAATGGGCCGGCGACAGTGCCGACAACGACAGCCGGAAGCCGATATTGAAATATTTTTACCGCAAGAAATCCGACCTGTTTTCGGTGCAGACCGATGACTTTGACTTGCACGTGAACCCGGTGCTGCATTTGGGCGCGGGCAGCGAAAACGGCACTAACAGCGGCACCCGCTACCTGAATACGCGCGGCGTGGAAGTGCGCGGCATGATCGGCAAAAAGATTGGGTTTTACTCCATGCTTGCCGACAACCAAGCCGTTTTTCCGACCTACGTGCAAGACTACACCAACTTTTACAACGCCGTGCCGCAGGAAGGCTATTGGAAACGGCTGGGCGGTAATGGCGCGGATTTTATCACGGCGCGCGGCTATTTTACCTTCCACGTGGCGAAGCCGATCATGATCCAGTTTGGCCACGACAAGAATTTCATCGGCAACGGCTACCGGTCGCTTATCCTGTCCGATTTTCCGGCGGCGTATCCGTTCCTGAAAATCAATACCCGCGTCTGGAAACTGAATTACATGAACCTGTTTGCGCAAATGACCGGCGATGTGAACACGTTCAGGGATGCACTTTTCCCGAAGAAATACTTCGCCTTCCACCATTTGAGCGTCAATCTGTTCAAAGGGCTTAACGTGGGGCTTTTTGAGTCGGTCATGTTCGGGCGGCCC
>JANPIL010000193.1:0-5289 GCA_031424975.1 Sphingobacteriales bacterium | reverse complement strand
AGCCATTGCGGCACTTCGGGCGGCTGGTAGTAGTGCATCTTGGTTAGCAAAGCCTCCGGATCCTGATCCATTAACACCATTTGGCGGTAGGTTGGTTTCAGCAGTTCCTCTTCGGCCATGCGGTCAAACAGGGCCAGCAGCGCGTCGTAGTAGCCATTGATGTTCCAGATGCCGATGGGTTTGCGGTGCAGGCCCAGTTGCGCCCACGTGAGTATTTCGCACAGCTCGTCCATGGTGCCAAAGCCACCGGGCAACGCCACAAAGCCTTCGGCCTCGTCGGCCATGCGGGTCTTGCGTTCGTGCATGGTTCCCACGCGTATCAGTTCGGTGATGCCCGTGTGCGCGATTTCCTTGGTGGCCAAAAAACCGGGAATCACGCCGGTCACCTGTCCGCCGCCTTGCAGCACGCCCTCGGCCACCTCACCCATCAGTCCGCGCTGCGAGCCGCCATACACGAGCCTGATTTGGCGGGCCGCCATGATTTCGCCGAACCGCCGCGCGGATTGGGCATACACCGGATTCTTGCCCATGCCCGACGCACAAAAAACACAAATGCTCTGCATGGCCAATGTTGAATGAATGGATGAGGGAATGAGGAATAAGCCGCCGCAAAAGTAAGCCATTCGGCCTGATTTGCAATCTTCAGGAATGTTGTGGCTTCCGTCGAAGATCACTTCGGCATTGTCCTGGATTGTTCTCTTAGCGGGTTTGGGCTTTTTAAAAGATACTATTTTCAGACCCTGTTTTGTTTTCCTACAAGGAACCTGTGGCAAATACGGCGGTTTTAAGTCCTGCCAAGTCGCCCAAACCGGGCGTGGCTCTGTTTGTCACAAGATTCTTGCAGAAAGACGCTTTAAATTGTGAAATACCAAGCAACCGCTTCATTCCGTCATTCATTCATTTAATCATTCAACCGTGTTCACTCCCAGAGCTGGTATTGCTCCAGATGGACTTTCTTTCCGAAAAACAACTTGGTGGAGGCTTCAAACGATAGCGTGAAATCGGAGACGAGGAACAGGCGGCCGGGTTTGGGGGTTTTGAAAGATACTATTCTACCGGGAGCCGCCGGGAAGCTGGCCGCCCCGTGGTCGGGCTTGGGGAGTTGCAAGACCGGGTTTTCCTTGCTGGCAAGGTGAATGACCGGCGTGTTTTCGGAGTCGAAGAGTTGCCGCACCGCCGCCGCCACAATCTCCGACGAGTCTATAATTTGCACGCCGCTGCCGCAAAAACGCGCAATCTCGTTTTTGATGAGCGGGTAGTGCGTGCAACCCAAAATCAGGGCTTGGATGCCCTGCAAATGCGCGTCGGACAGGTACTTTTCAATCACGCTGTGGCTGATGGAATTGTCAAAAAAGCCCTCCTCGACCATGGGAGCCAGCAGCGGCGTTGCCAACGACTTCAAAGTGATTTTTTTGCGCAGTGCTTTTATTTTCCGTTCATACACCTTTGAAGAAACCGTTTGCCGGGTGCCGATCAGTCCGATGGTCTGGCCCGCAAAGTGCCGCCCCACGTATTCCACCACCGGGTCAATCACGTTCATGACCACGGCCTTGCTGCCTACATATTCGCTGGCCAGCTCAAAGGCCGCCGCCGAAGCCGAATTGCAGGCAATGAGGATAAGTTTGCAGCGGTGTTGGAGCAAAACATCGCAAATCTTGACTGAATAGGCTTGGATGGCCGCCGCCGACTTGTCGCCGTAGGGCAAATGGGCGGTATCGCCAAAGTAAACAATGGACTCGTGGGGCAAGACCCTGGTTACTGCGTGGGCAACGGTAAGGCCGCCGATGCCGGAGTCAAAAATGCCGATAGGGAGGTTTTCGCTTTTCAAGGGATACTGTTTTTTGCGCCGTGAATTACACGAATTCCGGTGAATATCGCGGACTTTTGTTGTTCCGAACCGGCCTGTCGCCTGTTTGTGCCGCTTCCGGTCACTTGCGCTGCTTGCGGGTTACGCGGTAAATCCGGCCTTGCTCGTTGGTTATCACAAAGTCGGTGCTGTTGATGTAGGCAATTGCTTCGGCTTGGTTGCGGGCAATCTTTATGCACACCGACGGCTCTTGCAGCAAGTTGGCGGGGTTGGTGATATCGAACACAAATACCTTCCCATAACTGAGCAGTGCAAATTGGGTGCCGCCCGGATTGATGCCCGCACCGGTGACCATGCTTTTGAGCTTGACGGTTCCCCTGACTTTGGCAATGTATTGGCCCGGAGTGGAGGGCAGCGTGTACATTTTCACGTGTTTGCTTCCCCGGTTCTTGGAAAAAAGGTAAAGACTGTCGGCGTGCCAGAAAAAAGCCTCGCAGTCGAAGTTGCGCAGTTCGGGGGCTGGCGGAAAATCCTGCTGGTCTTCGTAGCGGAAGCTGATGCTGTCGGCGGCTGCCGGGTTGGCGGGGTTCAGTTTGTATATTTTCAGGTCGCGGCGGCGGTTGTTGTTGTTGCCGAAGTCGCCGATGTACAAATTGCCCGACGGGTCTTGCGCCAAATCCTCCCAGTCCTCGTTTTTCAGGTTTTTGAGCGGAATGGTTTGCAGCAGATTGCCGCTCAGGTCAATTTTGAACAGTTCCGGTTTCGAGCCGCCGTCGTTGTGCGTCCAGAAGGTTTGCCGCGCCGAGTCGGTGGCCAGGCCCGAACTTTCGGGAATGCTGCCGGGCAGTTGGCCGGTTTTGCTTACCTTGTAGTGCTTGGTTCCCGTTTCAAAACCGCTTTCCCGTTTTTCGTAGTGGCAGTTGCAAAGCATCATTTTCATGGAGAAAAGCAACGTGATCAGTTTGTACTTGAGCATGGTTTTTGGTTTGTATGGTATTCGTGTGCTATCAATCCACTGGAAAATAGCCTGCCTGCCAGACTTTAGTGGCCAGCCGGTGGCCGGACAATGCGACCGGCAGTATTTTCAAAATTGCCCGTATCTTTCGGGGCGCAAGCGGCCAGACCCGCCAGCCCGGCACGGTTTCGGAACCGCAAGAGAGTCAGGGGTTTGATGCTTTTGAAAGATACTATTTCACCACCTCCCCCGCCCTGTCAGCCGTCCGCCTTTCGGCCGCAACGGCGGACGGCAGGCAAATAACCGTTTACCATTCCACAACAAGTGTATGCAAAAAAACCTGAGGATTCAATTTCCGGTGTACATAAAAATCAGCCTGACGCTGATGAGCATTGCCCTGATATGGGTGTTTCTGGTGCAGACCGCCGACCTGCTCATTCCCATTGCCTTTTCGCTGGTGTTTGCGCTGCTGCTGCATCCGCTGTGTGCGCGGCTCGAACGCTGGCGCATTCCCCGCGCGGCGGCCATATTCATCTGCCTGATTGTGCTCATGACGGTGATTGCGGGCATCCTGTTCTTCATCATCTCGCAACTCACCGATTTGTCGGGCATAGTACCCGACTTGCAGAAGAAGTTCCTGGCGCTTTTCAATGACGCGCAAATCTGGTTCCGCGAGCAGTTTGGCGTGCGCAAGAAAGCCCAGGCCGACTGGATCCAGAAAAACGCGCAGGGCATGACCGCCTCGGGCGGACAAGTGGTGGGAAGCCTGCTCTCAACGGCCACCAACGCCTTCACCAACCTGGGGCTGGCTCCGGTGTACATCTTTTTTCTGCTCTATTACCGCAATTTCCTCCAGAATTTTTTGTTCCGCGTCTTCAAGTCCACCTCCAACGACCACATCCACGTCATCTTGGTCAAGATCCGCGATGTGGTGCTCAATTATGTGGTGGGCCTGCTGCTGGTCATGGCCATCATCGCCACGCTGAATACAGTGGGCTTGCTGGTATTGGGCATTGAATACGCGTTCTTTTTCGGGGTGCTGGCGGCTTTGCTCAACATTATCCCGTATATCGGCATTTTCATCGGCTCCATTTTCCCCATCCTCATGGCCTTGCTCACCAAAGACTCGCTTTGGTACGCGGTGGGCGTGGCGGGCGTGTTCGGCACGGTGCAGTTTTTGGAAGGCAACTTCATCACGCCCAAGATTGTCGGCTCCAAGGTAAGTGTGAATGCACTGGCGGCCGTGGTGTCGCTGATTCTGGGGGGCTTGCTCTGGGGTGCGTCGGGACTGATTCTGGCAATCCCGTTCACGGCCATCATCAAAGTGGTCTTCGACAATGTTCCGGGCTTGGAAGCCTTCGGTTATCTGCTCGGCGAAGTGGCTGCGCACGACTTGAAGCCGCAAAAAACCATCGTGGACGATGTGGAGGAAGAAGTGATTGAATTGGCCGAAGAGGTGAAGGATGCCCTGACCGGAGCCGGGGGGAAATAGTATGTTTCGGAAAGGCCAAACCCACACCCGGCTTCCAATCACTGGCGCGAGGTTCTTGCGGACTGGCGCGAGATTCCTATCTCGTGCCTGCCATGCAGGCAGATTCCTATCTGCCGGGGTTGCGGTTTCACCAACGCCGCCGAGATAGGAATCTCGGAACATGGGCGGCACGAGGTAAGAACCTCGCGCCAGTTTTCTATTGACAACTTGCCAAGCCAACGCAAGAGTATCACAAGCCCTTGGTTTTGGTCTGGATGCGGCACAGGTAGCCGTCGGCGGTGAGGTACAGCACCGAGCCATCGCCTCCGAAGGCGCAGTTGGCGGTAGCCTCGCCTGTGTCAATGCGCCCCAGCAATGTGCCGTCGGGAGCAATGATGCGCACACCGCCCGGCCCGGTGGCAAACAGGTTGCCGGTGGCATCCACCCGCAGGCCGTCGGGCAGGCCCTTCATGGTTTTGGTGTCCGGGGTGGCATCATGGAATACTTTCCCCTTGCCCAAGCCACCGTCTTTCAACACCGGATAGGCCATGATGACCGCCCTGGCCGGATCGGACTGGGCGACGTACAGCGTTTTGGCATCGGGACTGAAAGCCAAACCGTTGGGACGCGTCAGGTCAGGTACTACCAGCGTTACTTTGCCATCCGGGGCGATGCGGTACACCCCGAACACGTCCGATTCGCGCTGCGGATCCTTTTCCTGTTGTGGCAAGCCATACGGCGGGTCAGTGAAGTAATAGCTGCCGTCCGGATGCTGCACCACATCGTTGGGGCTGTTGAACCGTTTGCCCTGGTAGCTGTCGGCGAGGGTGCGTTTGCCGCCGCCGCTGAGTGGCATCACCGACACGCGCCGGTCGCCGTGCTCACACGACACCAATTCGCCTTTCCGGTTCAGCGTCAGGCCATTGCTGCCAGGTTCGTTGCTGTACATGCCCGTGCCGGTATAGCCCGATGGCTTCAAAAACACGCTGATGCCTTCCTTTTCGCTCCACTTGAACACGGTGTTTTGCGGCACGTCGCTGAACAGCAGGTAGCCGC
>JANPIL010000192.1:0-2186 GCA_031424975.1 Sphingobacteriales bacterium | reverse complement strand
CGCGCCCCGAACGTCCGGTTTCCTGATAGTAGCCCTCCAAAGACTTGGGCGCGTCGTAGTGAATCACAAAACGCACGTCCGGCTTGTCAATGCCCATGCCGAAGGCAATCGTGGCCACCACCACATCCACTTTCTCGTTCAGGAACGCATCTTGGTTGGCCATGCGGATGGGGCCGTCCAGGCCGGCGTGGTAGGGCAGCGCCTTGATGTCGTTCACGTTGAGCAGTTCGGCTATTTCCTCCACCTTCTTGCGGCTCAGGCAATAGATGATGCCCGACTTGCCCTTGTGGTTCTTGATGTACCGGATCAGTTGCTTCTTGGCATCCACCTTGGGGCGCACCTCGTAATACAGGTTCTTGCGGTTGAACGAGGTCTTGAAAAGCACCGCCTCTTCCATTTGCAGGTTTTTCTGGATGTCCAGTTGCACCTTGGGCGTGGCCGTGGCAGTGAGGGCGATGATGGGCAGGTGGTGGCCGATGTTCTCGATGATACCCCTGATTTTGCGGTATTCGGGGCGGAAGTCGTGGCCCCATTCCGAGATGCAGTGCGCCTCGTCAACGGCGGCAAACGATATGTTGGCTTTTTTCAGGAATTCAATGTTTTCCTCCTTGGTCAGCGATTCGGGGGCCACGTACAGCAGCCGCACAGCACCGCTCAGCACATCCTTTTTCACGCGGGTTATCTCCGCCTTGGTCAGCGTCGAGTTCAAAAACTGCGCGTTGACATTGACCGCATTGAGTTGGTCCACTTGGTTTTTCATCAGGGCGATGAGTGGCGAGATTACGATGGCCGTGCCCGGCAGCATGATGGCGGGCAGTTGGTAGCACAACGACTTGCCCGCCCCGGTGGGCATGATCACAAACGTGTTTTTGCCGGCCAGCAGGCTTTGGATTATCTCTTCCTGCTTGCCGCGAAACTGGCCGTAGCCGAAAACGTCTTTGAGGGTTTCTTTGAGTTGGGTTAGTTCTTCGGTTAACATTGTATCTTATAATCAAAAAATAGAACAATAACAAGTTAGGAGATTCAAGAAATAAATATAGTTCCTAAAAGTAAAAGTACCTAATAAATCAAAGGCAGGAGTGTTAAAAAAGACAAACGGAGCCACGCGGCGGCCCATGGCACCGGCAAAAACCTTTTTGCGCACGGGCTACTGTTTTTACCTCTGCCCGCCTTACCTTTGCCCGGCGCGGGGCAGCCCGCACCACCCTAAAAACCACCGCATCCGGCAATGAACACCGACAATTACGTGATTATCATGGCGGGCGGCGTTGGCACCCGTTTCTGGCCTTTCAGCCGCAGCAGCAATCCCAAGCAATTCCACGACGTGCTGGGCACGGGGCGCACCCTGCTCCAGCAAACCGCCGACCGGTTCGATGCCGTCTGTCCGCCCGAAAACATCTACGTGGTCACCAGCACCGAATACAAGGAACTGGTGCGGCAGCAACTGCCCCAGCTCTCCGACGACCAGATATTGCTGGAACCCGCCCGCCGCAACACGGCCCCGTGCGTGGCCTACGCCAGCTACAAGATTGCGCAGCGCAACCCCAAGGCCAACCTGGTCATCGCCCCCGCCGACCATATCATCCTCAAGGAAAAGGATTTCCAAACCGACATCCTGACGGCACTCGCCGCCACTGCCAGTTCGGACAAAATCGTGACGCTGGGCATTAAGCCGAGCCGCCCCGACACGGGCTACGGCTACATCCAGTACCTGAGCGAAAACGGCCAGCCGGTGCACAAGGTGAAGACCTTTACCGAAAAGCCGAACCTGGAGTGGGCCGAAAAATTCCTGAAAAGCGGCGATTTCGTCTGGAATGCGGGCATTTTCATCTGGAACGCCCAAACCATCATCCGCAATTTTGCCCGGCACCTGCCCGACATTGCCGAAACCTTTGAAGACGGCAAGCCTTACTATTACACCAACCGGGAGGCGGTTTTCATCGAGAAAGCCTACTCGCACTGCAAAAACATTTCGATTGACAATGGCATCATGGAAAAAGCCGGTGAGGTGTACGTGGTGCTGAGCGATTTCGGCTGGTCGGATCTGGGCACTTGGAAATCACTGTACGAAGTGTCGGGCAAGGATGCGGAAAACAATGCGGTGGACGGGAATGTGATGCTCTACGACACCAAAAACTGCATCGTCAAGACCCCGAAAGACCGGTTGGTCGCCATTAGCGGCTTGG
>JANPIL010000191.1:0-6879 GCA_031424975.1 Sphingobacteriales bacterium | reverse complement strand
CTTTTAAAAACGCCAAACCCGCCCGTGTTTGGCAGTCCGGAAAAAATGCGGGCAGTTATGTCCGCAATGCAACGCTCCGGGTTATTTTCGCATCTTGCCAGTTCTATTGTTTTCCACCCGCAATCAACCGTATGCACGTTCCGAAAACCTTGCCGCTGCTGTTCTTTTTCCTGCTTCCCTTTGCCGCGTATGCCGGTGGCGGCATACGCGGCAGCATCAGGAATGCCAAGGGCGAACCGCTTTCCTTTGCCTCGATTATGGTCAAAAACACGCCTAACGGCACCATGGCAAACGAAGAAGGCCAGTACGAAATCGCCTTGCCGCCGGGCACGTATGAGGTTGTTTTCCAATACTTGAGCCACAAAACACTGACCCAGCGCGTGGAAACCGGAACGGAATACGCGACGCTTGATGTGGTGTTGGACGAGCAGGCCATTACGCTCTCGGAAGTCAAGGTTTCGGGCAGTGGCGAAGATCCGGCCTACACCATCATGCGGAAAGCCATTGCGATGGCGCGGTTCCATTTGCTGGAGGTAGATGCGTACACGGCGCGGACGTACGTGAAAGGCAGCGGGAAAGTGAAGGAAGTGTCGGGCATTATCAAATGGGCGGCGGGCAAGAAGATCGAGAAGGAAACCGGCCTGAAAATCGGGCAGACGTACGTGCTGGAATCCATCAACGACATTTCGTTCCGGCAGCCCAATACCGTCAAGGAGAAAATCGTTTCCAACCGCGACAATTTTCCGGCGCAACTCAGGGCAAACGGCGGTGCCATCATCAGCTTTGCGAACATCAACTTTTATAAGTCCAAAGCCTTTGGCGGACTGGTTTCACCGCTGTCCGCGTCGGCATTGGCGTATTACCGGTTCAAGTACGAAGGCTTTTTCAACGACCGGGGCGTGCAAGTCAATAAAATCCGCGTGATTCCGAAAGCCAAGAGCGAATACGTTTTTGATGGCATCATCAACATCATGGACGGTTCGTGGGCGATTCACAGCCTGGATCTGAACTTTGGCGACAACAACGGGAAATACCACATCAAGCAATTGTACTCGCCTTTCAAGGATGTGTGGATGCCGGTTTATTACGAGTTCAATGGCGATTTCGACGCATTTGGCGTGCAGGCCGGGGCGCGGTACGTAACCAATGTGAGCAATTACAACGTCACGGTCAATCCGAAATACCACCAACAGCCCGTTGTCGTGGATGAAAAGATTGACCGGGCCGAAGCCGCCGCCTTGCAGTCCAAGAAAATTGACGCGGCGCAAGCCCTGGCACAGCAGCAACTGACGCGCAAACAGTTGAAAAAGACGTTGCGGCAATTGGAAAAGCAGGAGGTGAAGACCAAAAAAGCCAATGGCGAAGACGTTTCGGTAACCAACGACTACTCAATTGAAATTGACACGCTGGCCGCCAAACGCCCCAACGATTTCTGGAACGCCGAACGCCAAGTGCCGCTCACCGAAATAGAGGTGAAAGGCTATGCCCAGGCCGACAGCGTCAGCAAAAACGACGCGGAAAAAATCAAGAAAGACTCGCTGCGCAATCTGCCCAAGTTCAAAATCAATCACCTGCTGGCCGGGCACACGTACAACTATGGCATCCGCGACCGCATTTACGGTTCGCCCCGCCGCCTCACGCTGACCATGCCGCTCTCGGGCGAGAACCTGCTGGGCAACTTTTACAACAGCGTGGAAGGCTATTACCTGAATGCCGGACTGAAATATGCCCGCTACAACAAACTGGAGTCGCGGCTGGAACTGAACTCCGATTTCCGCTATTCGTTTGCCCGCCAGCGGCTGAACGCCATTGTCGGGTTTGATTACCGGTTTCACAAACTCGAAAACCTACTGGGCATTTCGGCGGGGCGTTTTGTGCGGCAACTCAATGGCCAGAACCCGATTTCGCCGTTCATGAACACGTTTTATTCGCTGCTGCTCGAAGAGAATTACATGAAACTCTATGAGAAAAGCTTTGTGCAACTGCGGGCCAACAAGTTTTTCAACGAACAGTTCCGGCTGCTTTCCAGCTTGGAGTTTGCGCAGCGCAACCCACTGGCCAACAATCATTTCACACCTTGGATTGACAACAAGGAAAAGTCGTATTCGCCCAACAATCCGGCCAGTCTGGAATTGCCCGACACGCAATTCAACCCGCACAATACGCTGCTGCTGAACTTGGAGCTGCAAATCCGTCCGTTTGCCAAGGCCGGAAAATTCAATGGGCGCACATACACGATCAACCGCAACAAGCCCGCGTTTTTTGTGCGCGGCAAAGCCGGATTGCTGGCCGAAAGCCGGTTTTCGCAAGCCGAAATCGCGTATGACCAAACGTGGGAACTGCAAAAACTGGGCGACCTGCACGTGAACGCCAAATTCGGCGGTTTTTTCAGCCGTCCGCAGTATTTTATTGATTACAAGCACTTTAACGGCAACCAGACCATCTTTTCATTGGGTAGTTTCGAGTCGTTCCGCAACTTGGATTATTACACGTTCAGCACGGCACGCAATTACTTGGAAATCCACGCCAACAACGATTTCCAACGGTTTTTGCTCACCCGCATTGTGCCGCTGCGGCTGGCCGGCCTCAAGGAAAACGTGTTTGCCAATTATTTCAATGCTTTCGGGCAAGGTAGCCGCTATCTGGAAGTTGGCTACGGACTCACCGGCGGCACTACCACGCTGGGCCTTGGCTTGGAGGTTGTCGGCTCGTTTTTCAATGAAAAATACCGGGGCACTGTATTGAGGGTCAGGATTCCTTTTTAGCCCGCAGCCGGTGCGCAACACTGGCGGGTTTCATCCTTTTTGAAGATACTATTTTTTTGCTTCCGCCAAACCGCAACAATCGGTTGCATATCCTTGCAAAAAACATGATATTGGGATTTTCAATCTAACACCATGGAGAGATTTCATTTGACTCTGGATCAATTCGGTCTTGCCATCCGCGAACGGCGCATTTGGATGGCGGGCAGCATTTTTTTCTGCCTTGTGTTTCTGATCACCCTCGGGTTCGGTTTTCAGGCGGGTGGCATTTACATTCTGGTTGCGCTGCTCAATGGTGTATTGCAGTTGGCAGCCGCTACAGGTTGTGTGATGTTTCTGCGCGGAAAAAACATTTATGAATTGCCTTTGGAAACTTTTTTTCGGATAGATGACGAGAAAATCAGTTGCAAGTTTTCTGTTTTCAGCCCCGTAAAATCTTATTATTGGAAAGATGTGCAGAAAGTGGAAACGAGTTCCTTTCTGTTTCATTTTTGGATAGAAGGCTCCATCCAAGAAATTGACTTGCAAGACATCCGCAACCGCGAACAGCAAACAATTATCAAACAGAAACTCCGCGCCGCACTGGAAAGCCGCAACCTGTTGCAACAGAAAACCGCCGCAATTGCGTGAACCGACACAAAAACACCAAACCCGCCGTATTTCAAAAATACGGCGGGTTTGGTGTTTTTGGAAGATACTATTTTGGGTTACTGGTTTTCATAACCCAGTCTCTTGAGTTTTTTCAGCCAATCGCTCATGGTTTGGAAATCAGGCGGATTGGCTTTTTGAACAGAGGCGAAAAATTCCTTATACTTTTCGTTTTGCTCTAATTCCGGCTTTTCGGTCACCTTGTGTAATTTTTTCGGCGTATCGGGCAGTCCATACGTTTGCGGGTGGATGCTTGCGGCTTGGGCAGCCTTTAGCAACCAAGCTTCAAAAGCGGGGCAAACAAAAACAAGATAAAATTCAAATCCTGGATGTTTTTTGAGAATCAAGTCGTTTCCCCGTTCCACCTCTTTAAAGGCATCAAAATAAGGCGGTTGTGTTTTGTCATTATCCGTGATACCGACAATTACCAAATCACGAACGGATTCCCGTTTTCGCATAAAAGCCGAAATGCTGGGGCTGCCAGATCCGCCGTGATACTGATCAAGTGGCATTCCAAAACTGCGTAACAGTAGCTTTTCGGCATTGCCTTCACCAATGAAAACAACTTTTTTAAGCGACATGATTTACCAACCCGTCCAAGTTGAAAAATATGTCTTCATCCAATGCTTCGCGCATTTGTTCTTCAGAAAGCAATTTTACTTTCGTTTGATACTCTTCATAATGAGTAACATAAACATTGAGTTCTGAAAAAGGTGTATTTTCAATTAATGTTTTTAGCAAATAAGGGCTGTGCGTAGTCAGGAAATACTGGTTGTTTTCATCATCCGCAATCCGGTGGGCCAGCATTTTTGTGTAGGGCGGAAACGCATGGGCTTCCGGCTCTTCAAAAATCAGCACGGAATCTTTGTTGGATTCAATAGCGGTCAAATAAAAAATGATTCTTTGAAGTGTATCGGCTGTTGAAGAATAAGGGTAGTCATAGATTCTTCCATGAATATTTTTTTGCACTTCAAAAATCTTGTCTTTTTCCCTAAAAACAAATTGCAGGCCGTATTCCTTAAAAAAAGGAATAATGTCCTCATATAAACCATTGTTGTATCTTATGACTGTAAATAAATTCTCTCCATACGGAGGATTTAAGAACCGAAGACTTTTGTTTGTGTTTTCAGTAATAGGCTGGTAATCATATTTTTTTATGTATTCTATACCAAAAATTGCGCGTTCGGACAATATTTCTCCCTTTTCTTGTATTTCCAAATAGGGTCGAGAGGCCCTGTTGTTCTCATTTCTTGGAAAATCGAACAGTATGTCGTTCATCCGATAGTTCATCTCTGGAAGTGCCAGTTCTAAAAGCAGATTTTTTTCAAGAGAAACCATGAAAAAATAATTGCCCGTGAATCTTATTACTGCTCCGGTATATTTACCTGATGTTTCCCAAGGAGCACTCTTTACCAACACTGGCGCATCAATGTTATTATCATAGAATAAATTTGAAAACGTTTCATAGCGAATAAAATCGGAAAGAAATTTCTCCGAATTCTGATTGTAGTCAGCCCCCAACAGGGACATTGCTTCCAAGATATTGGATTTCCCCACATTTGGTTTTCCAATAAATATATTCACTCGCTTACAATCCAATTGAAGCTTTTTGATGGATTTGAAATTTTCAATTTCCAAATGTCCAATCCTGTTTTCCATAAAATTTCGCGTTTATACAAAGCTAACAAAATAAAAAACCCCCGCCAAGTCCACAGACAGGCGGGGGTTTGGTGTTTTTGAAACATACTATTTTCCCATCCGCACCCGCACGCCTTCCGAGTGGCTGCTGAATTCGGGGGCATACATACACTGGATTGTGGTGATGCCATTGGAAAAATCGCCCTTTTGCGACACGCGCAACGGATATTCAAACACATACGTGCCTTTGGGCAGGTAGCCCATGAAAAAATTGGTCGCCAAGTCGCGCGGGCTTTCGTAATACCACAAGCCATCCTGGTGTTTGCTCTGCGACAGCGTACTGAGCGGCTCAAATCCGGCGGCGCGCATATCTTTCAGGTGTACATATTCCATGTCCCGATCCACGCGCAGTTCAATGCGGACTTTCACCAAATCACCGGTTTGCAGTGTGGTTTTGTCGTCAATCGGTTTGATCACCGGCCCACGATCCGTGTTTTGCTCCAGAAACAGTTGTTTTTTGAGTTTCAGCGGTGTTTCGGCGGCGGTAATCTTGTCCAACTGCTCGAAATATTGCCAGTAAACCGCTCCCCACGCCACGCCGTCCGTTGGTTTGGTCACCGTGATGCGGCCCATTTCAGGCTTCACTTCGGCGGCAGTCCACGCGGTTTTGAAGTAGCCCGTCCCGGCTTCCACTTTGGTGTCTTCGCGTTGCAGCGGGTTTATTTTTTCATTGCCCACGGTTATTTCCACCAGTTGGTCGTTGGCCAGTGCGTCGGTGCCGCGCCGCAGTAGGGCGTAGCAAGCCTCGGTGGTGGCCTTGGTGGTTTTCCAGTCCTGCGTCTGTTTCTGTTTCAGTAGCCAAACCTTCAGTTCTTCCACCGATTTCTGGTCGTTGGCCACCTCGTCATATACTTCAATCAGCAAGGCTTGCGTTTCAATCGGGGCTTGATACCAAAACCACCCCCGCTCGGTTTTCCAGTACATTCCCATCTCGTCTGAATGCAACGCCCGTTCATTCAGCGACTTGATGATGCTTTGCGGCACGGCTTTTTCACCAGACCGGTGCAACGCCAAGGCCATCATGCCTTGCGTATAGATGCTGTTTTGCGGCCAATATTTTTTCGCCTGTCCGAAGTAATAATTGAAAGCCTCCTTGTGCGCATTATCCACATCCTTGAAATAGCTGCGCGTGTACAGGTAGTGAATCTCGAAGTAGCCGATGTGCTTTTCTTCCAGCTTGATACGGCCTTTTTTGGCTTCCGCTTTCAGGCGTTGGTAATCGTCGTCAATCGCGTTGTCCAGGTAGCGCAAGCTCCGCTGCACCATTTGCCAAGTCCGCGCATCTTCCCTAATGGATTTCACGCCCAGCACATCCAAGTGCCCCATGCCCGCCGTGATGTGCTGCGTCATGTATCGGTCTTCGCGCAAGCCCGGAAACCACGCAAAGCCGCCGCTGGACAATTGGGCTTTCATGATTTTGTCCAATGCCCGCTCTTGTTCGCTTGCCATGCGGTTCAAGTCAAAGAGCAACGCCACATTGCGTTTGCGCTGGGTTTCGTCCTTGGCATTCAGCACCCACGGTGTTTCTTCGAGCAGCGCGGTTTTGAGTTCCTGGTTTTTTTCCAGATTTGATAAAAGCGCGTCGGGCTGGTAGTTTTTCCAAATGTCGAACACCCGCTTGATTTTTGGGTTGGCATTGGCAATGTGCGACGCGATGCTGTTGGCGTAAAACCGCGAAAACGTCTGTTCCACGCAATCGTACGGGTATTCCATCAAGTATGGCAGCGATTGCACCGCATACCAAGCCGAATTTGACGAAAACTCCAGCGTC
>JANPIL010000190.1:0-4388 GCA_031424975.1 Sphingobacteriales bacterium | reverse complement strand
ACTCCTTCTTGTCGGCGGCCGGTTGCTTGCTGCCTTTGGTGGCATTGGTTGGCGGTTACTTGCCAAACAACCCTTTCACAATATCCGCAATCCGGTTCAGGTCCGTTTCCGGAAGGTTGGAGCCGGAGGGCAGGCACAGGCCACGGTCGAATAAATCGGCGGCCACGTTTTCGGTGCCGTAATACGGATATTTTTCAAATACGGGCTGCAAGTGCATCGGTTTCCACAGGGGTCGCGCTTCAATGTTTTCCGCTTCCAGTGCCAGCCGGATATCCTCGCGCGTTACGCCGCCCGCCTGGTTTGCGTCAAGGGTGAGGCAGGTAAGCCAGCGGTTGCCGTACGAATTTTCGAGTTCGGGTGAGAACGAAATGGCGGGAATGCCGGCAAATGCCTGCCGGTAAAAGCCGAATACGTTGCGGCGTGCCTCCACGCGTTGCGGCAGCACGTGCATTTGTCCGCGCCCAATGCCGGCCACAATATTGCTCATGCGGTAATTGTAGCCGATCTGCGAATGCTGGTAGTGGGGTGCGGCATCGCGGGCCTGCGTGGCCAGGAAACGGGCTTTTTCCACCAGTTCCCGGTCATCGGAAATCAATGCGCCGCCGCCGGAAGTGGTGATGATTTTGTTGCCGTTGAAAGACAGGATGCCGATTTTTCCGAATGTTCCCAAAGCCCGGTTGCGGTAGGTTGCCCCCAAGGCTTCGGCGGCATCTTCAATGACCGGAATGCCAAACTCATCGGCCAAATCCATCAGTTCCAGCATCGCCGCCGACTGCCCATACAGATGCACGATAATCATCGCTTTCGGCTTTTTGCCTTGCCGGATGCGGTCTTTGATTGCCTGGCGCGTCTGGTAGGGGCACAGGTTCCACGTTTTATGGTCGCTGTCCACAAACACCGGTGTGGCGCGCTGGTACACAACCGGGTTGGCCGAGGCCGAAAAAGTAAACGTGGGGCAGATCACTTCATCGCCCTCGCCAACGCCCAGCAGAATCAACGCCAGGTGGATGGCCGCCGTGCCCGAACTCAATGCCGCCGCATGGCCGATGCCCGTGAACTGGCACAGGTCACGCTCAAACCCGTCCACGTTTGGCCCGAGCGGGGCAATCCAGTTTTCGTCGAAAGCCGTCTGGACATATTGGGTTTCGGTGCCGCCCATGTGCGGCGATGAAAGGTAAATGCGTTTTTCCAAGGTGTATGGTTGTTAGATTCGGTATGTGGTGCGTGCGGAAACCGGATAGCCAGAAGCCATCCGCCGGACTTGGAAAGTCCGGCTACGCCAGCCAAAATAGTACGCCACAGCGCACGGATATCTTTTTGAAACTCAAAACCCGCTGTTTCCCGATTGTATTATCCGGGCTGGCACGCCCACCGCTACCGAATAGTCGGCCACGTCGCGCGTGACCACTGATCCCGCACCGATGGTACACCATTGGCCAATGTTCACGCCCGGAAGCACCGTTGCCGACGCGCCGATGTGCGTGCCTTCGCCCACGGCCACGTTGCCGCACAGGGTGGCGTTGGGCGAAATATGCACAAAATCGCCGAGTATGCAGTCGTGATCCACGCTTGCTGATGTATTGACGATGCAATGCCTGCCCATGAGCGTATTAATCTGGACCACGGCCTTGTGCAGCACCACAGTTCCTTCGCCAATGCCCCGCACAAATGGCGAAACCACCGCCGACGGGTGAACCGCCCGCCCGAACGGATGGCGGATGTGCGAACACAATTGCTTGCGCACCGCATTGTTGCCAATGGCAATAACCAGCATTTGGCCGGAAAGCCGGTTGGCTTGGTACGCACCGAGAAGCGGAATGTTTGGCAGGAACCGCAGGTGCGGGTCGTCATCAAACACGCCGACCACCGCAATGCCCTGCGCGTGCAGGCAATCCCAGATTACTTTGGCGTGTCCGCTGCCACCGTATAGAAGCATTTTCCGTGTCCTGTGATTACCGGTTTTGAAAATAGTATATTTTGGAAAGGCCAAACCCCGCTTTTTCCCAACGCCCAACTTAAAATCTGATGTTACGCAAAAATTTATCCGGACTGTCCTTGCGAGTCCGTCATTGCGAGGCACGAAGCAATCTGCTCGGTTCCGTCGGCCCGGACCGTTCCCGTTGGGGCGTGTGCGGCCGGGAAACAGCCTTGCGGGGCGGCTTTTGGCGCGCCTGCCCGTGGACGGATTGCTTCGTGCCTTGCAATGACGGTTCTTTTATGCCGCACCTATTGCCCGCTTCCCTTGAATTTCTCCATGGTCGCGCTGTTGTCGGCACTGATGCCTTCGCCTTTTAGGATTTTCAGGATGGTCAGGAAAAATATTTTCGCATCCAGGCCAAAATGCAGGTTGTCAACGTAATGGATGTCATAGTCGAATTTTTTCTCCCACGAAATCGTATTCCGCCCATTTACCTGCGCCCACCCCGTAATGCCGGGCTTCACTTCATGGCGGCGGCGTTGGGCGGCATTGTAGAGCGGCAGGTATTCCATGAGCAAGGGTCGCGGCCCGATCAGGCTTATGTCGCCGCGCAGCACATTGATCAGTTGCGGCAGCTCGTCTACGGAGGTTTTGCGCACAAGCCGGCCAATGGGGGTGAGGCGGATGCTATCGGGCAGCAATTGGCCGTTGCCGTCGCGCCGGTCGTTCATGGTCTTGAACTTGATGATGCGGAAAGGTTTGCCGCGCCAGCCCGGCCGCTGCTGCACAAAAAACACGCGGCCCCGGTTGGCAAAGCAAAGCAAAAGGGCGGCGGCCAGCGTGAAGGGCAGGGTAAGAATCAGCAGGATGAAGGCGATAACAAGGTCAATCAGACGTTTGAAAAAACTCCGGTACATTCGCGGTTGTTCTGGCTGGCTTGATGTCCGGCGGCCTCACCATCAAGGTCGGAGCCGGTACCAAACCACAAATAAAAACCTCCGGAACACTTGCTCCGGAGGCTCAAAGAAACGCAATAGTTGGGTTTGGCTCAACTAAAAGATACTATTTCCAAGGAAACCTACTGCGCCGCAACCGGAATGGCATGGTTCCAAGGCTCAACCATGTCGCGTATTCTGCCTTCTTCGCCCAGCAATTGGCGGTTGGCCTGCCGCACGGCTTCGTTCAGGCGGGCCGGGCCTGCGGTGCGGGCGGGCAGCGAACCGGTGGTCAGGTAGGCAAGGGCATCTTTCAGGCTGGCTTCCTGCGGGTCGCCGAAGTCGCGCGTTACGTCATCGGCCTGCTGCTTGTCCACCGCGATTCCGTTGAAATAATCGCCATTGCCGTTGGCGTTCACGGTCTGAAAGGCAACCGGAAACACGTAGTAGTTCTGCGAAACATCCGTCGGACTCATGCGGATGAGCAGGCTCGGGAAGCCGACCGGTTTGCCAAAGGTTTGCTGGCCCACCAGTTTCACATCCATGTATGGCTTGAGGCTGTTGATGACCAGTTCGCTGGCCGATGCCGTGCCGCCAGCCACAATGAAAACCACCTTGCTCAGGTTCAGGCGCGAGGGCTGGTTATCGAACCGGACGGTGTTTTGGATGTCGTTTTTGGGGTCGCTATCGGTGTTGGCCTTTTGGATAAACTCCATGAAAGCCTTGTTGCGCTTGTAGGAATACATGGGCTTGCCTTTGGCACCGGCCGGGGCAAGCAGGTTGGCCAAGTGTTCGGCAATGAACACGTAGCCGCCGCCGTTGTACCGCAAATCCACCACCAGTTCCTGCACGCCGCCCGCACCGAATTCATTGAATGCGCCGGTCAGCGCATCCACGGTGGCTCGGCCATCATTGCTGCCCAGAAAACTGTCCAGCACCAAGTAGCCGATTTTTTTGCCATCGGCAGTCAGGATGCTTTTATGGAGCAGGAAATCGGCGGTGTAGGCCGCACGGTTCACGGTAATGGTTTTTTGGGTGCCGTCGGGCAGGCCAAACACAAATTCGGAACTGCCGCCGCCCAGCGAGGTGCCGATGGCGGCGTTGTTGGCCAGGTTGCCGTCTATGTTGTTCACTTTCAGCATTTTCCATCCGCGCTTGATTCCGGCACGGCCCATGGGAGAACTGGGAAACACGAAGGTGACGCGCAAATCCTTGTCCGAAACGAAACTGCGCTGGAAACCGTAGCCCGTGTTGCTGCCACTGGCTTGGTCTTCCCAGTCTTTCTGGGAAGTGGCAAAACTGAAACGGTCTTGCCTTTGCGATGAGCCACTCTCAAAACTGTACTTCCGGATGCCTTCCGCGCCCGACATCAGGTCGTCGAGGTTGGCGAAGCTGCGTGGCTTGAACACCGTCTCGTCGTTGGGTATCAGCGCATCGCCCCTGCGGTTGGTGAATGCGGTGTAGTCGGGCAGGTTGTCGCTCCACAAATAGAAAACCAGCGACTTGTAATAGGCACTGTCGCGCGCATCGGCCAG
>JANPIL010000189.1:0-12383 GCA_031424975.1 Sphingobacteriales bacterium | reverse complement strand
GGTAAGGTTCCTCGCGTATCATCGAATTAAACCACATGCTCCACCGCTTGTGCGGACCCCCGTCAATTCCTTTGAGTTTCACCGTTGCCGGCGTACTCCCCAGGTGGATGACTTAACGCTTTCGCTGTGCCGCCGGCAGTCTATCGCCGACAGCTAGTCATCATCGTTTACGGTGCGGACTACCAGGGTATCTAATCCTGTTTGATCCCCGCACTTTCGTGCCTCAGCGTCAGTTGCGCCCCAGTCTGCTGCCTTCGCAATCGGTGTTCCGGACCGTATCTGAGCATTTCACCGCTACACGGTCCATTCCGCAGACCTCGCCCGCACTCAAGGCGGCCAGTATCAAAGGCACTGCGATGGTTGAGCCACCGTCTTTCACCCCTGACTTAGCCACCCGCCTACGCACCCTTTAAACCCAATAAATCCGGACAACGCTCGCCACCTACGTATTACCGCGGCTGCTGGCACGTAGTTAGCCGTGGCTTATTCCGGGGGTACCGTCAGCCCCGCCCGCAGGCAGGGTGTTCTCCCCCCCGAAAAGCAGTTTACGACCCGTAGGGCCTTCTTCCTGCACGCGGCATGGCTGGGTCAGTGTTGCCACCATTGCCCAATATTCCCTACTGCTGCCTCCCGTAGGAGTCTGGCCCGTATCTCAGTGCCAGTGTGGGGGATCACCCTCTCAGGTCCCCTACCGATCGTCGCCTTGGTGGGCCGTTACCCCGCCAACTAGCTAATCGGACGCATGCCCGTCCCCCGCCAATGAATCTTTGCCGGCCAGGCGATGCCGCCCGGCCGGCACATGCGGTATTAGCCCCGGTTTCCCGGGGTTGTCCCCCGGCGGGGGGTTGGTTGCATACGCGTTACGCACCCGTGCGCCACTGCCCCGGACATTGCTGCCCGGAGCCGTTCGACTTGCATGTATTAGGCCTGCCGCTAGCGTTCATCCTGAGCCAGGATCAAACTCTCCATTGTAAATACCATTCGCGGCGAACCGGCCGTTGCCGTCCGGCCCGCCATTGTCGCCCGGCGCTTCCGCCAGGCCCCTTACCCAAATCTCCATCCGTTCAAAGAACCTCCCCCCCGGTCTGTCCCGGGGGATTGCCGCAGTGCCTGCGCACCGCCTTTCTAAAAGATTAACTCCGGCTACTTTTCACTTCCGGACTCTCTCCAACCCCTTCTTTCAGCCCCGTCCGCTAACCGGGATGCAAAGGTAATGCTTGGCTTTTGGATTGCAAGGGAAATGTGAAAAAAATTTAAACCCCCAACCTCCCGGACACTCGCTGCCTACATCCGAAACCCCGCCAAAATTATAACCGGGTTGCAAAAGTAAGAAGCCGCTTTCGGAAATGCAAACCGAACAATGAAAAATGTTTCCGAAGGCGCGGCAGTCGCTTCAGCAACGCTTAATACTCACACTTCAACGCTGACGAACCGGCCACTGCCATTTGTTTTATTTTTTCAGCTCCATAAATTTCTGCTAAATTTAGCCGCAAAACAACTCGATATGCAATCATGAAAAGATTCATCATTATTTCGCTCGGTGTGCTAATAGTACTTCTTGGAGCTCTATTTGTGCTTCCCATTATATATAAGGATCAAATCAAAGCTAAAATAGAAAGGGAGATTGCCAAAAAAGTAAATGCACAAGTGTATTTCGATACCCAAGGTTTCAGCGTTAGCTTGTTCAAGCATTTTCCGGATATTACGGCCACCATGCTGGACTTTGGCGTTGTCGGGAAAAATGAGTTTCGGAACGACACGCTGGTTGCCGTGCCGAAGTTTGCAGCGACCATAGACATTATGAGTGTTATCCGTGGCGACAAAATAAAGGTCAAGGCGATTGATTTGGAATCACCGCGCATATTGGCAAAGGTCTTGAAAACAGGAAAGGCAAACTGGGACATTTACATTGCCGACACAACGCAGACGCAAGTAGATACTTCGAGTTCATCGGTATCGGTGGGTATCGACCAATGGTCGGTCAAAAACGGATACATTATATATGATGACCGGACTTTGCCAATGTATGCCAAGATTGTAAACTTAAACCACTCGGGCAGCGGCGATTTCGAAAAAGATATTTTTGACATGGTTTCGCAAACAACGGTTGATTCCTTGACCGTTCAGTACGATGGTATTGAGTATTTGTCCAAGAAAAGACTGGATGCTGCTGTAACCCTGAATATGAACCTGAACGAATCAAAGTACACGTTCAAGGACAATACCATAAAGGTCAATGATTTTCTGCTGGGATTTGACGGCTGGTTCGCCATGCCGGATACGAATTATACGATGGATATCACTTTCAAAACAAAAGAAAACACTTTCAAGAGTCTGTTGTCGCTGGTTCCGGGGGTGTACACCGAAAGTTTCAAGGATGTGCAGGCAAGTGGCGACATTGTTTTTGATGGCTATGCCAAAGGCACTTACAATGGCAGCCAGATGCCGGGCTTTGGTCTAAACGTCAAGGTGAGCAAGGGCAGCATGAAGTATGCTGCATTGCCGACTACGGTGAGCAACATAAACGTGGACATGAAGATTGACAATCCCAGCGGCGTTTTGGAAAACACGCTGGTGGATGTGAAAAAATTCAACCTGGACTTGGGTAAAAATCCGGTGAACGGGCGATTGAGGCTCAAAGGATTATCGAAGTGCGACATTGACGCGGAGGTGAAGGCCAAATTGAATCTGGCGGAACTGACGCAAATGTTTCCGATTGAGGGGCTGACCTTGCGTGGCTTGTACGCGGTAGACGTGAAAGCGAAAGGCATATACGATACGCTGACCAAACAGATGCCAGCCGTAACCGCTGCCATGACGCTGGCCAACGGCTACGTGAAATCAAACAAGTTTCCGGCTCCGCTTGAGCAAATGAACGTGAATGCGACCGTGAACAACAGCACCGGACAAATGAAGGACACGAAAATCAACATCAGCGATTTCCGGATGTTGCTGGAAGGCGAACCGCTGGCTGCCAAGGCATACATTGAAAACTTGGACGATTATACGTGGGACATACGCGTGAAAGGCGGCGCTGACCTGACCAAAATCACCAAAATATACCCGTTGGAGGGCATGACTTTGACCGGACGCGTATACGCGGACATTGAAACCAAAGGGAAAATGTCGGATGTGGATGCCAAACGGTACGACAAGCTGCCCACCAGCGGCACGGCGCAACTGACCAACTTCACGTATGCGTCGCCGGGTGTGCCACCCGTGAAAATCAGCCAAGCGGCCATGAGTTTCACGCCCCAGCAAATAAACCTCAACACGTTCAACGGTTTTTTGGGCAAAAGCGACGTTGCAATGACCGGCGAACTATCCAATTATATTGCCTATGTGTTGCACAAAGACGCGGTTATCCAAGGCAACATGTCTTTCAGTTCCAACCGTTTCGACGTGAACGAATGGATGGCGGACGACCCGAACAAGCCCAAAACGGAAAATACGCCGTTGACGGTAGTGGAAATTCCGAAAAACATTGATTTCAGGCTGGCCTCTTCCATCAAGGAGGTGATTTATGACAACATGAACCTGAAAGACATGGCGGGCACGGTGCTGGTAAAGAACGGAACGGTGCGTCTGGAAAATGTGGCCTTTAACACACTGGGCGGCAACTTCATTGCCGATGGCACTTACGACTCGCGCGATGTGACCAAACCCGCTTACGATTTCGACCTGAAAATCAGTAACTTATCCGTTCCGCAAGCCTACAAGACTTTCAATACGGTGCAGTCGCTGATGCCATTGGCGCAGTTTATCGAGGGCAATGTGAACACGGATTTCAAAATCAAGGGTTTGCTGAAACAGGACATGATGCCCGACCTCACCACGCTGTCGGGCGGCGGGTTGCTGAAACTGATCCAGGCCACTTTAAGGGAATCGCCGCTGACGCAAGGGCTGGCATCGGTGACGAAATTAGGCAACTTGACTCCGGCGGAACTGAAAAACCTGGTTTTATCGGCCAAGATTGAAAACGGACGAATCACCTACCAGCCGTTCAACGTTAAAATAAAGGATTACATGGCCAATATTTCCGGCAGCAGCGGCCTGGATGGCTCGTTGGATTATGCCATGAAACTGGATGTGCCGACCGGACAAGTGGGAACGCAGGTGACTTCGGCCCTGAGTTCGCTGCTCAAACAGCCGGTTGCCAACGTGGAACGGGTAAAACTTGATTTGGGCGTGGGCGGCACGTTCAAGAAACCGCAGATAAAACTGCTGGGCAGCAGCACCGCTGGCGAAATCAAGGGCGCACTGACGCAAAAGGCCAATGCTGAACTGGACAAGGTAAAAGCCAAGGCGCAAGCCGAAGCCGACCGCCTGAGAGCCGAAGGAGAAGCGAAAGTGAAAGCCGAAACGGATCGTTTGAAAGCCGAGGGTGAAGCAAGAATCAAGGCTGAACAAGATAAAATCCGGGCGGAGGCGGACAAACGACGGGCGGAACTGGAACAAAAGGCAGCCGAAGCCAAGAAAAAAGCGGAAGAGGAAGCAAAGAAGCGTGTGAAAAAAGGCCTCGGCGACTTATTTGGCAAACCCGCCCCCGCTGATACCACGAAAAAATAGTATGTTTTTTAATCGCCAAACCCACCCGGCAGGCTTGTCTTGCGGGCGGGTTTAGCTTCACTTATCAGTTCACTCAAACCACTTTACACTCCATGCGGGTTTTCACTTTTTTTTGGATACTATTTTCATTTGTTGGCATTGCCAGCCCGGCGCAAGATTTTTCGCGCTACGAAAAACACACGTTCATTGCCGGAAAAGACACGCTTTTGTACCGGCTGCTGCTGCCCGAAGGCTACAAGCCCGGCAAAAAATATCCGCTGGTGGTGTTCCTGCACGGCTCCGGCGAGCGGGGCAACGACAACGAGGCGCAACTGAAACATGGTGGCAGCCTGTTTATGCAAGACAGCGTGCGCAAAAAATATCCGGCCATTGTGGTTTTTCCGCAATGCCCGGCCAACGACCAATGGACTGACATAAAAGGCCGCCAAGACAGCGTAACGGGTCGTGTGGTGAGGGAATTGGGTGGCGTGAGCAAGAAGCCCGCGCAACTGACAATTGGCCTGATCCGGAAAATGATTGCCGAAAAAAAAGTTAACAACCGGCGGATTTACTTGGGCGGCTTATCCTTGGGCGGCTTCGGCACGTTTGTGTTGGCCGCCGAGCATCCGAAAATGTTTGCGGCGGCTTTCCCGATTTGTGGCGGCGGCGATGTAAAGCTGGCCGAAAAATACAATCCGCAAACGGCCTGGTGGCTGTTTCACGGAGCCAAGGACGATGTGGTGGATCCGGACTATTCGCGCCGCTTCTATAAGGAGTTGCAGGCAAGGAAACTCACCGTCCGCTACACCGAATACCCGGACGACAACCACGACAGTTGGACGCACACCTTTCAGGAACGCGAATTGCTGCCGTGGATGTTCAACAAAAAACTGAAATAGTATCCTTTGAGAAAGCCAAACCCGGCTTTGTCATTCCGACGAAGGAGGAATCCGGTGCCAATCCTGCATTAATGCTTGGACTTGATTGCAAGTGAAGGCCGGATTTTCCCCTCGTCGGAATGACAAAAATAGTATCCCCGGAAAACCCCAAACCCGAGCCGCGGGACTTGGAAAGTCCCGCCACCCAAAATAGTATCTTTTGAAAACGCCAAACCCGGCTGCCGGAAACCTACCAGTGAATCATCGGGTCGTCAACCACGCGCAAGTTTTCGTTGAAACCATCCATGAGCAGCAAATCATCGGGTGACAGTTGGAAATCAAACACGTCGAAGTTTTCCTTGATCCGCTCGTAGTTGGCCGATTTCGGGATTGTTGAAACGCCGTGTTCCAACGCCCATCGGATGATGATTTGCGCCGGGGTTTTGCCGTATTTTTGCGCCAGCCGCACCAATTTCGGGTCGTCCATGCGTTGGCCGCGCACCAACGGCGAATAGGCTTGCAACCGGATATTTTTTGCCTGGCATTCGTGCAGCAGGTTTTCCAAGTACAGGTACGGACTGAACTCCACTTGGTTCACCGCCGGAACCACTTGCGCATATTCCAGCATTTCGCGTAAAAAAGGCTCCGTATAATTGGATACGCCAATGGCACGGATTTGCTGCTCGGCATACAGTTTCTCCAAGGCCCGCCACGTTTCCTTGCCCTGCGTCCGCACGGGCCAATGGATCAGGTACAAGTCCAGATACTCGCAACCCAGCCTTTTCAAACTCGCCTCAAATGCCCGCAACGTATGATCGTAGCCTTGGTCGGTGTTCCAGACTTTGCTGGTCAGGAAAATATCCTTGCGCGGAATACCGCTTTGCCGGATAGCATTGCCGGTTTCGGCTTCGTTGTGGTAAATAAAGGCCGTGTCAATGAGCCGGTAGCCGGTTTCCAAAGCCCACATTACGGCCTGCTCGGCTTCCTTTTTGTGGGAATCGTACACGCCAAGACCCAGCAATGGCATTTCAACGCCGTTGTTCAGCGTTGTCTTGAGTTGTGTCGTAGTTGTCATCAGCAATAAATGGTTGGTTTTTTTGATCGGCAAATGAGAAAAAATTATGCCCGTCGGCTATAATTCTCGCCGTTAATTTTTTGTCAGTTCCGGAGTCAAATCAAAATGTCGTACTCTAAAGCCAGGTTTGGGCTTTTCAAGACATACTATTTTCAAACCTGAGTTTTTTGGATTCGCGGATTTTCGGGATTACGCGTAGAGACAGGGCATACCTGTCTCTACCGTGGGGTCACACCGGTTGCCAGTTCGCCAGCGACCAGCCATTGTGACAGTTACGCAATTCTGAAAAATTTTCACCATTTTTCCAAACCCAACAGTTTCTTGCCCAGCGTTGATAACTGTGCGGTTTCGTAGCGGGTTTGTTCCCAGTTGCGCGGGTCGCCGGGAAAAGCGTAACCTTCGGGAGCCTTGCGGTCGCGCCACGAAGTGATGCGCCACTGCCGCAATTCCTCGTCGTCTTCCTGGGCGGGCATCATGGAAATGTACTGCGCAATGCGCACTTTATTTTGGGTGAGGTTGGGGCGGATTCCGTGCGCCAGCAAGCTGTTGAAAATCAGCAAATCACCGGCTTGCATCTTTACTTTCACCATCTCCAAGCCGCTTACATCAGGTTTGAAACGGTCGCGGTCGGCAGGCTGCGTCAGTTTCCAAGTATCATAATTGCGATACAATTCGGGCAGGCATTGGAAACCACCCATGTTTTCGTCCGTTTGGTCGGCCAGCGCAATCACGCCCTGCACATTTACGGGCTTGGTTTCCGGGTCATAATCCCAATGGATGAAACCCTTGAACGGCTGCTCGGGACGCACCGGAAAATTCAGGTTGGCCCGGTCAATGGTCACCCAAAGTTTTTCGGTGCCCCAAATATCTGCAAATGCCTCATATACACGGGGGTATTGCCGGTTGTCCCATTCGTATTGGTGGTTATACAACTCTACCATGCCACTGCCCACCAGTTCTTTCATGCGCATTTCAGCGCGGGGTGGCGCGTACCACGTTTCGGGATTATTTGGGTCTTTTTCCTCAAATTCCCAAAGTAATTTTGCCATCCGCTCGGCATTTTCCTTCGGAATCGCATTCTTGACAACGATATAGCCGTTGTCAATCCAGAATCGCCAGTCGGCTTCAGACAGCACTCGCAGCGGTTTACCATCGGTACGGTCGTTGAGTTTTTGGTTGCTGCTTTTGGCCGTGGACGGATTGCCGGGAATATCCTTGTGCGCATTGCCGGGGGCCATTGTTGGGTTCATGGTGGGTGTCATGGTCGGAACCATTGTTTCTTTTGGTTTCATAAACGAAAGCCCTTTCGAGCGGTTTGACCCCCAACATCCGAAAGGGGAAAGTGAAAATAATATCTTTTCAAATAGTAAAACTCCTTTGGGAGTTTGGAAAATTTCTCTGCAAAGATACCCTGCCCCATCGCCTTAAAACCACTCACCCAGTTGCCGATTTTTGTTCTCTATTGATATTTTTTATAACTTACTATGGAAAATCTCTCATTTCCACACAAAACAGTCAAGGAGATAGGCGGGTTTTGCATTTCAAAAAGATACTATTTTGTCGATTCAGCTTAAATCGGATTATCACTAAAACTATTGTAGTTTAATCATTCTATTCGACTGAAGCCGAATCTGCCCATGAAAATCGCGCTGGAAGAAATTCGCCCGGATACTGACCGCTCGTTTAAGGTATTCTCACCTAAACTGAACGATGTGTTTTTCTGGCATTACCATCCTGAGTATGAGATTGTTTACATCGAAGGCTCAGACGGGACGCGGCACATTAGCGACCATATTTCCCGCTACGTGGGAAGCGATTTGGTTTTTATCGGGCCGTACATTCCCCACTTGAATTTCGACTACGGCATTCGCACGGATTACGACAAAATTGTGGTGCAGATGAAGGCGGATTTTTTGGGGAAAGGTTTTCTGCAAACGCCTGAATTATCGGATGTGCGGCGGTTGTTTGAGAAGGCTCGCACCGGACTCACGTTTTCCGGCGAAACCAAACGGCGAGTGGGCGAAAAACTGAAACAATTGCCCACGCTGAGGCATTTTCACCAATTGATGGCATTATTGGAGATTTTTCAGTTGTTGGCCGAAAGCGAAGAAGCGCAGCCGCTGAACGCCAAGCCAGTGGAAAACGACTACAATTTAAAAGAACAACAGCGGCTCAAACGAATTTATTATTACGTAGATGAAAATTACCAAAGGCCACTCAACCTCGCGGAAGTGGCTGAATTGAGTAACTTATCCAACGCGGCTTTTTGTCGGTATTTCAAGAAGATGACCCGCCTCACGTTCACTCAATTCATGAACCAATATCGTATTAACCAAGCTAAGAACTTACTGCTGCAAGAACGCACCGTGACGGAAGCTTGCTATGAAAGCGGCTTTGAAAACCTATCGTATTTCAACAAAACTTTCAAGAAATGGACGGGCGAAAATCCGATGCAATTCAAAAAACGATACCTGGACTGAAAAAAACATAGAAACCGGTAGATAGAAACCAGTGGAAGAAAACACCGTTTTTCGGGCATGGCTATTCTCCTTGGTGGATGTGAGTACAACACAACTATCCGGAGACAATTGTTGATACCTTAAAATCACATTTTTTCATCATATATTGACAATCATATCATCATATCCGACAGTTCACTTACGAAAAGTTTCTTATGGTTTCTTCCGCTTGGTCTCGCACGTTGCTGTCCGTCTTTTTTCTCATGAATATCATGCGCGTTTCCGCCGCCAATCCGCCGCTGCGGGTCGGTGTGGTCGGCCTCACCCACAACCACGTGCATTGGATATTGGGCCGACCCGACCGGGGCGATGTGAAATTGGTAGGCATTGCCGAACCGAACAAAGATTTGGCCATGCGGTTTCTAAAGCAACACAACCTGAGCGAGAAACTTTGGTTTCCGAACATGGAAGCGATGGTTGAAAAAACGAAACCGGAAGCTGTATGCGCCTTCAATAGCATTTTCGAGCATCTTTCGGTGGTGGAATATTGCGCCCCGCGCGGCATCCACATCATGGTCGAAAAGCCGCTGGCCGTGAGCATGGATCACGCCAGAAAAATGGAAATGCTTGCCCGCCAACACAAGGTGCATCTGCTCACTAACTACGAAACCACTTGGTATGCTACCAACCACAAGGCGCGCGAAATGGTGGAGCAGGGCTTGGTTGGCGATATCCGCAAGGTGGTAATCCACGACGGACATTCGGGGCCGCAGGAAATCGGGGTGAACAAGGAGTTTCTGGATTGGCTGACCGATCCGAAAATGAACGGCGGTGGGGCTATTATTGACTTTGGCTGTTACGGAGCCAACCTGATGACGTGGCTCATGAACGGCCAGAAACCGCTGACCGTAACCGCCGTAACGCAACAGATAAAGCCGGAAATCTACCCGAAAGTGGATGATGAGGCGACAATCATTCTGACTTATCCGAAAGCACAAGCCATTATCCAAGCCTCTTGGAACTGGCCCGTGAGCCGCAAGGACATGGAAATCTACGGCAAAACGGGCTACGTGTTTGCCGACAACCGGACGCAACTGCGCTACCGCATAAACGAAAAAGCCACCGAGCAAAAACTGACCCTGCCCGAACCCAAACCGCCCTTCGACGATCCGTTTGCGTATTTGGCCGCCGTGGTGCGCGGCACCGCCACTGCCGAAAACGACTTGTCTTCCCTGAAAGTGAATATGATTGTGGTGGAGATTCTGGATGCCGCCGTGCAATCGGCCAAAACCGGTAAAACGGTTTCGCTGAAATAGTATCTTTGAAAAACCCGAAACCTGCGGTTTTTCCGTTATAAACAAACTCCCGTGCGATACGGCCGGAACAAAACACAACACCATGAAGGTTTAGTTGCTGTGCCGCCATGCACGAAATAGTATCTTTTCAAAAGCCCAAACCTACCCCGCCTTCTTTAATTAAGAATGAATCCGTACCTGACAAAATACCTCAATACAATGCCCTGCAAAATTCCGGTGTGTCTTGTTTTCATCGTCTTTTCGGCGCTGTGTTGTCACAGTCAAAGCCAAACCGTCACAGTGTCGGGAATGGTCAGGGACGAGGCAGCAAAAACCGCGCTGCCTTACGTGAATGTGGTTTTGAAGTCCGAAAAGGACAGCGTTTTTGTGATGGGAACGGTGACGGACGGGGAAGGCAGATTCATACTTTCCAATGTCAAACCCGGCAACTATTCCTTAGAAATCTCTTTTTTGGGCTACCGCACCAGAAAACAACCGCTTTACGTGGGCAGCCTCAGCGAATTCCTGGACGTGGCTTCCATCGAACTGTCGGAAGATGCGCGGACACTGAACGAAGTGGTGGTGACCGCCCGGCAGGACGCGTTAAGCGGGGCAATGGACAGGAAAACCTTTTCCGTGGCCGACAACCTAAGCCAGAACGGCGGTTCGGTTTTGCAAGCCATGCAAAACCTGCCGGGCGTAACCGTACAAGACGGCAAAGTGCAGTTGAGGGGAAACGACAAGATAACGGTGCTGATTGATGGAAAACAAACGGCATTGACCGGCTTTGGCAGCCAATCGGGCTTGGACAACATTCCGGCTTCGGCCATTGACCGCATTGAAATCATCAACAACCCGTCGGCCAAATACGATGCAAACGGCAATGCTGGCATCATCAATATCATTTATAAGACCACCAAAAAGGAAGGTTTCAACGGGAAGGTAGGTTTCACAACGGGAGTTGGGGCGTTGTGGGTGCGCCGCGAAAACCTGCCGACCGTGAGGCCGCAGTACCAATCCACGCCGAAAATAAACCCCTCGCTATCGCTTAACTACAGGAAAAACAAAGTCAACGCTTTCGTCCAAGCCGATAACCTGTACACGCAAACGCTGAACAAAAACGAATTCGTGACCCGAACCTACCGCGACGGAACCGTCATAAACCAGCAATTGAAAAGGAACCGCAACACTAATTTCCTCACCACCAAGGCGGGGATTGATTGGGCGATTGATACCCGCAACACGCTTACCGTTTCGGGTCTGTTTGGCAGCGAGAAAATCATTGACCGGGGCGACCAGCCGTTTTTCAACGCCAACCTGTCCGAACGGCAGAGAATGTGGCAGTTTCTGGAAGACGAACTGAAGACAACCGTCATGGCAACCGCCGCTTACCAACACAAATTCAAGCAGGCGGGACATTTACTGAATGTGGGATTCAACTACACTTTTCACCGGGAAGATGAGAAGTACTTTTTCGACAATATCCTACCCGCCTATACCGGCAAGGACGCATTCAAACTTTTGTCGGACGAAAGCGTTGCCGACTTGAACATTGACTACATAAAACCCTTGAAATACGGCCGCGTGGAAACCGGACTCAAGTTCCGCAAAAGGGGCATCCCGACCAATATGCAGTTTTTTCCGGGCCTCAATTCCCCGCTGGACACTGACGCGGGCGGCTGGGCTACTTACCGGGAAACCATCCCGGCGTTGTACGGCAATTATGTTTTTGAAAACCGGAATTTTGAGGCCGAAGCGGGTTTGCGTCTGGAATACGTCGGTTTGCAGTACGACGTTAATCCGAACCACAACACGTACAAAAGCGACGGATACAACTACACACAGCCTTTTCCGAATATGCGCCTGGCTTACAAGATAAATGACAACAACAAAGTTTCATTGTTCTACAACCGCCGCGTGGATCGTCCGAATGAGGTTGACATCCGCATTTTCCCGAAATACGACGATGCGGAAATCATCAAGGTGGGCAATCCCGCCTTGCGGCCGCAATTTACAAACGCCTTCGAGTTGGGATATAAGGTGAACTGGAGTGGCGGTTATTTTTACTCCGCCGCCTACCACCGCTTTGCCAACGGCACCATTACCCGGATTTCCTCCACCGTTGCGG
>JANPIL010000188.1:0-6218 GCA_031424975.1 Sphingobacteriales bacterium | reverse complement strand
TCATAGTGGTTCTCCTGCACGAGTTAGTTGCACGGCAATATCGTCAAACCAGACGGGTTTAGTGTTCTCGAAAGATACTATTATATCCATCTGAATGAAAACCACAAGACCGCACAAAAACCGAAATTCTTCGGGTTCCGTGCGGTCTTGGAAGCAGAGCATTCAGGTTACGGTTGGGCAGCATTTCCGCCGGGGTTTCAGAAACGGAAATCCTACCGCGCCGTGCTGTCGGCTTGGCTGCGGGTATCGCGTTTGGCTTTTTTCCGGAAATAGCCGCGCAGCAGGAAATTGTGCTGGAGGGCTTCCATGTTCTGGTCCAGCTTGCGGCTGCTGGTTTCGAGGTTTTGCATGGTACTTTTGAGTTGTCCGGCAAAGGCGGTGTCTTTCAAGGCCACGCCCAGCGCGTTGTCGTTGCGGTTCAGCCGTTCGCTGGCCTGCTTTATGTTGTCGGTGACTACGGAGGCCGAGTTGGCGGTGCGTTGCAGTTGGACGACGGAGGTTTTGAGCCGCGAAAAAACCACCGTGTCGGTCATCAGTTGGTTGGCAAGGCCCTTTTCGGTATTCAGCTTGGCCGTGAACTGCGAGAGGGCGGCCGTGGCGCGGGCGGTGGTAACCGAGGCCTGCCGCAGGTTGGCGGCGGCGGCGCGGAAATTGTCGGCCATGAGCGAATCGGTGAGCAAGGCCCCGGCCGTGCCTTCGCCCTTGGCAATCTTGGCGCTCACGCTTTTGAAATCGGTGGTGATGGCCAGCAGGTTCTTGTTGTTTTCCTGCAAGGTTTTCATGATGGCATCAGTGCCTTCGGCAAGTTGGCTTTGCAGCCGCCCGCCATCCTGCACCGGCTCGGCGGCGGGGCTGCCACCGATAATCTCAATGAGCTTGCTGCCAATCATGCTTTCGGCTCCGATCCGCGCCTTGGCATCCTGCTTGATGTATTTTTGGGCGGATTCCTCTATTTTCATTTCCACGGCCACCTGCGAGGTTCCGTAGAAGCTCATCTTGGTGACCAAGCCGATTTTCACGCCCGAGAACCAGACGTTGCCGCCCGCCTTCAGGCCCGAAACATCGCCGAACACGGTGGTTACGCGCAGGGTCTTGGTAAAACGCTTCTGCTTGCCGCCAAGGATGAAGATGCCGGCCACGAGTATCGCAATAGCGAGAAGCACGAAGATTCCCACGGTAACCGAACGTTTGTTGTCTGTTGTAGCCATTTGTGTGTGTGTTTGTATGATTGGTTGGGTTTGGCGATTTGAAGAGATACTATTTTTTGAATGCGGAATGCGGATTGCGGAGTTTGGAATGCGGGTTCGGTGATTGGCTGACATTTTATATTTAGCTGTCCTTCTGTAAGAACCTTGTGACAAACCTTGACACGCCCGGATTTGAAAGCCGTCGGACTTGTCACAAGATTCTTACAGAAAGACAAAACAGAGCCTGAAAATAGTATATCTCAAAAACCCCAAACCTGCCTGAAAAACAATCTCAGGTAATTACCCGGACGTGCGGCGGCCAATGCAATCACTCAATGAAATTGTAATCGTAAAACGACCGTACCCGCGCATCGTCCGTGTCAAAAACCTCCTCAAACGTGCCCTGCCGCTGAAACTGCCCGTCAAGCAGCACTGCTATCCGGTCGCCGACCAGTTTGGCGCACGTCAGGTCATGGGTGATGATGATGGACGAGGTTTTGAACCGTTCCTGCACTTCGTTGATCAGGTTGTCAATGTCCATGCTCGTGGTGGGGTCGAGGCCGGCCGTTGGCTCATCGTAGAGCATTATTTCCGGCTTGAGTATCAGCGTCCGCGCAATGCCGATCCGTTTGCGCTGCCCGCCCGACAGTTCGGAGGGCATCTGGTCGGTAGCCTGCGTCAAGCCAACGGCCTCCAGCATTTCGCTCACCGAGTGGTCAATGTCGGCCCGGCTCAAGTGCCGCAAGTGCCGCACCAGCGGAAACTCCAGGTTTTCGCGGACGGTCATGCTGTCGTACAGGGCACTGTTCTGAAACGAGAAGCCGATTTTCAGGCGCAACTCGTCCCATTCCTTGGCCGACAGTCCGCCGATTTCGCGTCCCAGCACTTCAATCGTTCCCGAATCGGCTTGGAGCAGGTTGGCGATGATTTTGATCAGCACCGACTTGCCCGTGCCCGAACGCCCCAGCACCACCAGGTTTTCGCCTTGGTACAGTTGCAAATCCACGCCCCTGAGCACCTCGAAATCGTCGAATGCCTTGGTCAGCCCCTTGATGGTAATAACGGCATTGGTCTTGTCTATGTGCGGGCTTTGCTTTTTCATGTGGATAAGTTTGTGCCGTTAAACCCGGAATGCATTGATGACTTGCAAGGCAAGCAACTCCTCGATGAAAATCAGGAACATGGAAGCCACCACCGAAGCATTGGCCGCCTTGCCCACGCCCTCCGTCCCCTTCGATGAATTGTAGCCCTGGTAGCAGCCCACCACGCCAATGGTGAAGCCGAAAAGGAAACTCTTGATGATGGAGGAAAAAAGATCAAGAAAGGAGATGGTTTCGAAAACCTGATCGAAAAAACTCCGGAAAGTAGTCAGTTCATTCTGGTGTACGTTCACGTAGCTGCCCAACAGCGCCACCAGCATCATGTACATCATCAGCGTGGGCATCATCAGCGTGCAGGCCACTATGCGGCTCACCACCAAAAATTTGAACGGGTTGATTGCCGACACCTCCATGGCATCGATCTGCTCGGTAACCTTCATGGAGCCGAGTTCGGCCCCGATGTTGGAACCCACGCGTCCGGCGGCAATCAGGGCCGTGACCAACGGAGCCAACGCCCGCACCACCGCTACCGCCACCAGTGCGGGCAGCAGGGCCGTGGCTCCGAGGTCGGAGAGTGAGGGGCGCGACTGGTTGGTGAACACGATGCCGATAATGAAGCCCGTGAGCGTGATGAGCGGCAGCGAACGGAAGCCGACCTCGTAACACTGGTCGATGATTGCGCGCCATTCGTAGGGCGGCACAAAAACCTCCTTGAAAAAACGGGCAATGAACCGGTAGTTGGCACTCAGGCTGATGAATATACGGTCGAGCCTGCGGGTCAGCACATAGCGGGTTGACCGGTCGCGTCCGGCTTTTTCGGGGGTTGAGTTCATGTGCTGTATAAAGGTGACAGAAAGATTATGGTTCGGGTGGTGTTCGTAAATGACAAAAAGCAGACACAACTGCTTCCAAAAAACCGTGCCTCGGCTTTATATCCTGAATTTGCCCGGCGTTGAGAGTGTTTGCCGGAACCGTTTTTATTGCCCATTTTGCGGGAACGATTCCTTAAATCCAAACCAAGTCTGAAAATCCAAACCAAGTCCAACCTTCATGAAAAAACCTTGCCGCCCCAGTGTTGCCTTGCAAAATAGCCTGCCTGCCGGACAGGCAGGTATCCTGCAAAAAGCTGAAAGCCTCGTCTTTAGCGGGGGCCGAACCACCGGCTTTTCCCTCCTGCTATTTCTTTTCTCTTTCGTCTGTCTGGCCCAGAAAGCACCCACGCCCGAGAGTTTCCTGGGCTACAAGCTCGGCGGGCAATTTACCCCGCACGACCGGATTGTGCGGTACTTTGAAACCGTGGCCGCCCAAGCCGCCGACCGCTGCCAACTGATTCCGTACGGGCAGACCTACGAAGGCCGCCCGTTGGTGATGATGGCCGTAGCATTGCCCGAAAACCTGAAGCGGCTGGAAGAAATAAGAACCAACAACCTGAAAATCACGGGCTTGGCCGATGGCTCGCCAACGGCAAACCAACCGGCCATTGTCTGGCTGAGCTACAATGTACACGGCAATGAGGCGGTTTCGTCGGAAGCGGTGATGCAGGTGCTGCACGACTTGGTGGACGCTGGTAATGCCCAAACGCAAGGCTGGCTCAAAAATGTGGTTGTGCTGATTGACCCGTGCCTAAACCCCGACGGACACGAACGCTACGTGCAATGGTACAAGCAGGTGGCAAACTATCCTTACCAGCCGCTCAAATACTCGCGCGAACACCAGGAACCATGGCCCGGCGGGCGGTTCAACCATTACCTGTTCGACTTGAACCGCGACTGGGCCTGGCAGACCCAGCAGGAAACCCGGCAGCGGCTCACGTTGTATAACCGCTGGATGCCGCACCTGCACGCCGATTTCCACGAAATGGGCCCCGAGTCGCCGTATTACTTCGCGCCTTCGGCCAAGCCTTACCATGCCGCCCTCACCCCTTGGCAGCGGCAGTTCCAGCAGCGCATCGGCGAGGCCAACCGCCAGTATTTCGACAAGAACTACTGGCTGTACTACACCCGCGAACGGTTCGACTTGTTTTACCCGAGTTTCGGCGACACTTGGCCCAGTTTCAACGGGGCCATTGCCATGACCTATGAGCAGGGCGGCGGCGGACAGGCGGGCTTGGGGATCTTGCGTTCGGAAGGCGACACGCTGACCCTGACCCAGCGCATTGCGCACCACGTGGCGGCCAGCTACGCCAGCATCGAGGTTGTGGCCGCCCAGCCCGACCAAGTGGTGAAGGAATTCAGGAACTACTTCGACCAGTCGCGCAATAACCCGCAAGGCGGTTACAAAAGCTACGTTGTGAAAGCAAAAGGTGCGGAAGGAAAAGTGAAAGCCTTGGCCGAACTGCTCGACCGCAACGGAATCCGGTACGGCTATGCCAGCGGAAATGCCGCCATCAACGGATTCGGGTATGCAACCGGCAAAAGCGAATCGGCCAAGGCAGAGGAAAACGACTTGGTTATCAGCGCATTCCAACCCAAGTCGGCCTTGCTGCGCGTGCTGTTCGACCCCAATCCGGTAATGGAAGACACGCTGACTTACGACATTACTTCGTGGGCCATTCCGTATGCCTACGGCCTGCAAGCCTACGGACTTGCCAACCGCTTCCCGGAAAATAGTATCTCCGCAAAACCCAAAACCTCCACCGCATCGCCAGCCAAACCCATCGAAAAGCCCTATGCCTACCTTGCCGAATGGAAAGACCTGCGCGACGTGCAATTTCTGGCGGCCTTGCTGCAAAACAAAATCAAAGTCCGCAATGCCGAAACCGAATTCACGCTTGGCGGCAAAACCTTTGCGCCCGGCACGCTGCTCATCACCCGCACCGGCAACGAAGCCATGGGCGCGGCCTTCGACAAAACCGTGACCGAACAAGCCGCCGCCCTCGGCATCACGCTGACGGCTGCCGCCACCGGATTTGTGGACAAGGGTTCGGATTTCGGCTCGGATTATGTGCATTTCATCAAGGCCCCGCGCATTGCAGTGGTGGGCGGCAGCGGTGTCGGTACGGACGGGTTCGGTTCGGCCTGGCACTTCTTCGAGCGGCAGCTCAACTATCCCGTCAGTGTGCTGGATGCCAGCCGGTTGGGCAGTACGCCGCTCCAAAACTTCGACCTTTTGGTATTGCCTTCGGGCAGCTACAGTGGCGTGTGGAACGACCGGACAGTGCAAAAAGTGAAGGACTGGGTGCAGGAAGGCGGCCGCGTGATTGCCGTGGAAAACGCCGCCGAGATATTGGGCGAAAAGACGGATTTTGAATGGGAAAAGAAATCGGATCCCAAGCCCGCCAAAAAAACCGCCGCCTCCACCGACACGCTGAAAACCTACGCCGAACGCGAACGCGAACCGCTGACCGAGGAAGTGCAGGGCAGCATTTACCGCGTGACACTCGACGCATCGCACCCGCTGGCTTTTGGCTGCGGCGGCACGTATTTCTCGCTGCTGCGCAACAACGCGACCTACGAACTGCTGAAAAAAGGCTGGAATGCGGGCTACCTGAAGCCAAACGCGTACGTAGCCGGCCACGTGGGCCACAAGCTGAAACCCAAGTTGCAGAATTCCGCCATTTTCGGCGTGCAGGAACTGGGGCGCGGACAGGTAATATACATGGCCGAAAATCCGCTTTTCCGTGCTTTCTGGCACAGCGGCAAACTGGTTTTCGGCAATGCGGTGTTCATGGTGGGGCAATAGCCCCACCCCAGCCCTCCCCGAAGCTGAAAGCCACGACTTGGCGTGGGAGAGGGGGCTTAAAAAAATAGTATGTTTTGAAAACGCCAAACCCGTCTGTTTCAAAAGCCTCCTCCCACTCCTTTTCTTGGATTTCTGCTTCGGAGGGGGTTGGGGGGAGGCCTCGGCTTTTGGCTTTCCAAAACATACTATTTCCGGTTTGCCCATTTAATGCCTATTTTTGCGCGTCTGTGTTGTCAGTCTTGGGAATTTG
>JANPIL010000187.1:0-2134 GCA_031424975.1 Sphingobacteriales bacterium | reverse complement strand
GTATTCGCTACGGCGTTGGCTTTCAACTGGTTTTACGAGGGCGTGAAAGCCATCGGCGCGTCGCAGGCGGCGGTTTTCGGCAACCTGGTTCCGGTGTTTGCCGTGCTGCTGGCCGTGGTGGTGCTGGGCGAACGCCTTGATGTCTCGACAATTGCGGGCGGCGTTTTGGTGCTGGCGGGCGTGCTGCTAACCAACCGCTGAGCGTCAGATGTTTTGATTTGCGCGTACAGGAATTGCATCTGGCCGCTGATAATGGTTCCGGCTTTGCGTGCGGTGAAAACAAATTAATTTCATCCTGAAGAACAATGACAAGGTTCTACCTTTGCAAAAAAAAGTATCGCTATTTGCAATCATCAAACTGTAACGCGCACATTCGCATGAAACACTATCTACCGGTTTTTTTATGGTTCCTTTGCCAATGGAGCCATGCGCAGGGTTATTTGCTGGATATGCGTAAACAGACCATATCCGTACCCAACCGCCAGTTTTACATTGGCCGTGTGATTGATGCCCGTTTGTCAAAGGACAATATTGGCTCTGTACAAACAGGCCTTACCAATGCGCGCAAAACCGCTGCCTTCCGTCAAGAACTTTCGACAGAGTTCTCACAGTTCTTTGAACGCAACCTGCCCGCCGGTGCAGGTATGCGCCCCGTTATTCTGAAAGTTTTGCAGCTACGGATATGGGAACGCACTGATGCCTTCTCAGAGAAAGCTCACGCACAATTGCAGTGCCAGTTCATTCATCAAACAGACACAGGGGAATATTTGCTCCTGCACCAGGGATCCGCCTCTCTCAGCAAAGGTGGCATGGATGTCACGACCCGCCACGGCAACAATTTGGCGGCGGTTTTGACGCAATGCTTGAATGAATTTGCCGCTCAGAATTTCGGGCAGCTTTTGGCACGCGCCTCCAAAATCACCGCCGGACAGTTGGAGGCCCCTGCGAAGGCGGATGAAGAACCCATGGGTTTTGCCATTTTGAAAGATACTGTTTTGGCCAGTGGTGTGTATGGCAGTTTTGCCGAGTTTCGCAGCAATTCACCGTCCATTCAGGGTCTTATAAAAATAGAATCCCGCGTTCGAACTAATGAAAATTGGCGGGGAACAAATGAGGTGCATCCTTACCTGATTGATGCCGACGGCAAGCGTCAATCCATTCGCAAGGCCTGGGGCATTGCCTATCAAGGACAGGCCTACATTCTCTTCAACGGCCAATATTATCCGCTTGAACGGACAGGTAACCTGTTTGGATTTGATGCTCATGTCCCGACTGGCTACACACCCACAGTAGTTGCGGGCGGATTAGTGGGCGGGTTGATCGGCGGAGCAATTGCCGGAGTGATTGCAGCAGGCACCACAGCCGATAGCAAGGCTGGGTTTGTCTTGGAGTTGCCAACCGGGTATGTCCATGACGTAAACGCATATCCCAGCGCAACCGCTTTGGTTGCCAAAATCGTCTTTTATTGGCGCATCGACGGCAAAAAAACGTCGGCTCCGGCAAAAGTGTCGCTGCACAACCAAACCGACACGCTGACCGCCGAACTCTCGGCAGGGTCCATTGCCGAATTCACTTGGGATAATTTAGGATCCGACATATTCGCCTGTGTGGAAGGCGAACCCCACGCCTGTTTTTTACTTGTACCCCAGACAAAAAAGACCAATTTCATTGAATATGTTCCAGCCGAAGGCAAGTCGGCTCGTGTCGGTTTGCAGCCTGCCATTGAAAAAGAAGCCGAATTTTATGTCAAGCAGATACGCTATCGCCAGGAAAACGAAGCTAAGCGCAGCAAAAAGTAAGGATATTGCCATCCCTCCATATCTGTCTGTATAACATTCCATGTGAAAGCCGAAATTCTTCTAAACAGAGGATAGCGTCCGGCATTTTTTTTCGTAATGAATGCAGAAACAATTTGCGTTTGAAAACCGCCGCCCGAAAAACTTTTCGTTTATGGAATGGATTGAATACACCGCCACCGACCGCGTGGCGCACATCACGCTTAACCGCCCCGACAAACGCAACGCCCTGAACGGCAAGCTGGTTGGCGGGTTGCAAGCCGCTTTTGAACGGGCTGCGGCCGATGAACACGTGAAAGTGATTGTCTTGAAAGCCAACGGGGCGGTTTTCTGCGCCG
>JANPIL010000186.1:0-17688 GCA_031424975.1 Sphingobacteriales bacterium | reverse complement strand
GGTCGAACTCGTCTGTCTGCAACCCGGTCAGGGACAAAAACGTGGCCGGTTGCCGGCGTACTGTTTCCAAGGAATACATACCATCATGATTTTAAGAAACCCGCAAGCTATATAATTTATCGTAATCACCTTTACTATTTTTTTTACTCCCTCTCCTTCGGAGAGGGTTGGGGTGAGGCTTTTAGGGGAGGCCTCATTTTTCCTTTCTTTTTAACGGCATCCCGGCTAATTTCGCGGTTGAAAAGACTTGAATCCCATGACCGAGAAAGAACAAGAACCCGCCACCGAAAAGTCACTGAATTTCATTGAACAGATTGTAGTTCAGGACCGCGAAACCGGCAAGCACGGTGGCCGCGTCCATACGCGTTTTCCGCCCGAGCCAAACGGTTATTTGCACATCGGCCACGCCAAATCCATTTGCCTCAATTTCGGCTTGGCCGACGGGTATGGCGGCAAAACCAACCTGCGATTCGATGATACCAACCCCGTTACGGAAGAGACCGAATACGTGGAATCCATCAAGAACGACATTCGCTGGCTGGGTTTTGCGTGGGAAAACGAACTGTACGCCTCCGATTATTTCGGCCAGTTGTACGATTTTGCGGTGCGGCTGATTGAGAAAGGCCTGGCCTACGTGGATGACCAGACCGCCGAGGAAATTGCGGCGCAAAAAGGCACGCCCACGCATCCGGGCATGGAAAGTCCGTTCCGTGGCCGCTCGGCAGCGGAAAACCTGGACTTGTTTGCCCGCATGAAAGCCGGCGAATTTGCCGAGGGCAGCCGCGTGCTGCGCGCCAAAGTGGACATGGCATCGCCGAATATGCTGCTCCGCGACCCGCTCATGTACCGCATTAAGTTTGCCAGCCACCACCGCACCGGCGATGCGTGGTGCATCTACCCGATGTACGATTTTGCGCACGGCCAGTCGGATTCCATTGAAGAAATTACGCACTCAATCTGCACGCTGGAATTCATCCATCACCGTCCGCTCTACGATTGGTTCATTGAGAAGCTGGGGATTTTTCCGTCGCAGCAAATCGAGTTTGCCCGGCTGAACCTGACTTACACGGTCATGAGCAAACGGAAACTGCTGCAATTGGTGAATGAAAAGCACGTAAACGGCTGGGACGACCCCCGGATGCCGACGATTTCGGGTCTGCGGCGGCGCGGCTACACACCGGCTTCCATCCGCGACTTTGCCGAACGCATCGGCATTGCCAAGCGCGACAACCTGATTGATGTGTCGCTGCTGGAGTTTTGCATCCGCGAAGACCTGAACAAGACCGCCACGCGCGTGATGGCCGTACTGGAACCGCTCAAAATCGTGCTCACCAACTATCCCGAAAGCCAAACCGAGGAACTGGAAGCCGAGAACAATCCCGAAGACGAAACCGCCGGACACCGGATGCTGCCGTTTTCGCGCGAGTTGTACATCGAACGGGAGGATTTCATTGAAAATCCGCCGAAAAAATATTTTCGCCTGTTTCCGGGCGGCTTGGTACGGCTCAAAAACGCCTACATCGTCCGTTGCGACGAGGTGGTCAAAGATGCGGCAGGCGAAATATCCGAACTCCGCTGCACGTATTTTCCCGAAAGCAAAAGCGGTTCGGATACGTCGGGCATTGCGGTCAAAGGCACGCTGCACTGGGTTTCGGTGCCGCACGCGCTGCCCGCCGAAGTGCGCCTCTACGACCGGCTGCTCACCGTTGAAGACCCCGCCGCCGAGGAACGCGATTTCAAGGAGTTGCTTAACCCGGACTCATTGCAGGTGATTGGAAAAGCGTTTGTGGAACCGAGCCTGCAAACCGGAAAGCCGGGCGACAGCTACCAATTCATCCGCAAGGGATATTTCTGCCTGGACACCGACAGCACACCCGGAAAACCGGTTTTCAACCGCACCGTGACGCTGAAAAGCGCGTGGACAAAATCGTAGGGGCGGCCGCTTGGGCATATTCAATCATTCAACCATCCGAAATTCAATATTGCTAAAATGGAAGCCCTTTGCACCGACGACACCGGCAAACCCAACGAAATCCAGCAGAAAAACTGGATCAGGAAAGGCCAAACCTACACTGTTGTAAAACTGTACACCAATCCGCTCTCGGGCGAACATTATTTTGCCTTGGAAGAGGTGCAGCCCGATTCGCCTTACGGCGGCTACAAGGTGCAACGCTTCTTGTTTGACGTGAACGATTTGACTGAATTGCTGGAAGGAAAAAAGGAGGAAGTCACCGAGGAAGAGCCGGCAATGGCCTGAAAAACCAACCCACCACCACAAGCCAATGCAGCACGTACTCGAATTCCTGGCGGAACTACGCGAAAACAACAACCGCGAGTGGTTCGAGGCGCACAAGGAACGCTATGCGCAAGTGAAGCAAACGCAACTGGAACTTGCCGGACAGATACTGGACAGGATTGTGGCGTTTGAGCCGGAATACAAATACCTGCAGCCCGCTGGCTGCACCTTCAGGATATACCGCGATGTCCGGTTCTCAAAGGACAAGACACCGTACAAGACCCACTTAGGCGCATATTTTGAACGCGACGGCAAAAAAAGCGGGCGGGCGGGCTATTACCTGCACATCGAGCCGGGCGGCAAAAGCTTCTTGGCGGGCGGGATGTGGATGCCGCAGGGCGAGGCGTTGAAAAAAATCAGGCAGGAGATTGACTATAACCATGATAAACTCCGCAACGTGCTCGAAGACAGCACTTTTCGGCAGTATTACGGCTCTATCCACGACGGCGACGATGTGTTTGGGATGCAGCGAAAACTCAAGAAAGCCCCCAAAGACTATCCGCCCACGCACCCGGCCATTGAACTGTTGCGGCTCAAGGATTTCAGCCTCTCGCACCCCGTTGCCGATGCGCAGGTTGCCGCCCCCGCTTTTGCCGAATATGCCGCCAAAACATGGCTGATACTCAAGCCATTCAACGATTTCCTGAACACGGCGGCGGAAGATTGAACGCAGAAAATAGTATGTTTCGGAAAGGCCAAACCCGGCTTAAGTTCGGTATCCTACAAGTACCCGGCCACCGCGTAGCTGGCGTAGCCGATCCACTCGTGCCAGAGCGTTGCCCATTTGCCCATGGCTTCTTCCGAGGGTAGCAGCCAGTAATCGGGAGTCCAACGGCGGGGCTTGCCGTAAAAGTCCACGCTGAATGGGGTAGCCTGCACCCCGGCCTGCCGGAAACAGCCCGCCGCCCGCCTCATGTGGAAAGCCGAAGTGACCAGCAAACAAGACCGGCCCGGAAATTTTTGCTTCAGGATTTTGGCCGAAAAAACGGCGTTTTCGCGCGTATTGCGTGATTGGTTTTCCAAGGTAATCACGCTATCGGGCACGCCGGCCAGCTTCAGGATGGCGGCCAGTTCGTCGGCCTCACTCTCGTCGTGCCGCTTTCCCACCAGCCTGCCCGAGCCACCGCTGATGAGTATGTGTTTCACTTTGCCCAACTTGTATAATTGCAGCGGGTGCAATATGCGGTCGGCACCCTTGTTGAAATACACGCGGTCTTTAGGTTCACGCTCCGAATCAGTTACGCCGGTCAGCACTACGGCCACATGGTGCGGGGCAAGGGCGGCCAATGGCACCGCCTCAACTTCCCACCAGCGCATAGACTCGTTGGCAATCAAGCCGTTGGTAAAGAAAAGGAGCAGGAAAACGGCGGCTCTCAAGGCGCGTTTTTTCCTGAGATATTTTTTGGTGAGCAGACTGTACAGCAAAAGCCCGGTGATCCAGGCAAGGGGCATGAGCAGGTAGAAAAGCGTTTTGGAAAGGATGAAGAACATGGGTTTCGTGTTTTTGAGAGATACTATTTTGTGTTTTGCAAAAGCCCGTTTCATTGCGCCGCGCGGGTTTTAACTCTGCCAGAGTTTTGAACTCTGGCAGAGTTACGCGTAAGTCCCAATTATTTTACGGCGCGGTTCAGGTAATATCCATGAACGGCTGCTTATTTTTTGCGCCACAAAATAGTATCTTTTTGAAAGCCCAAACCCCGCATTTTTTTAATTTTGGCAAACCCGACAATCCCGCAACGCCCATGACCGCACCCGCAACCAGCCGCAAACGCATCATCAGCTTGGAGGTGAGCCAGTTGAGCTACGACCAAACCGCCCGGCAGATACTCGATTGGGGCCGCCAGCACCGCCCAGCCTACGTGTGCTTTGCCAATGTACACATGGCCATTGAGGCGCACTGGTCGCCGGAGTTTGCCGCCACCGTAAACCAGGCCGACATTGTAGCCCCCGACGGGATGCCGCTGGCCAAAGCCTTCCAATCGCTGCACGGCGTGCGTCAGGAACGCGTGGCCGGTATGGATATGTTGCCCACGCTGCTGGCCGAATGCGCGGCTCAGGGGCTTTCGGTCTATTTTTTCGGCACCACCGACGAAACGCTGCAAGCCATCGGGCGGCGCATCGGGCGTGAGCATCCGCAACTGAAAATCGCGGGGCTTTTCTCGCCGCCCTTCGGCTCGTTGAATGCGGCCAACAATGCGGCATACGCCCAAAAAATCAATGAGTCGGGTGCCAATCTGGTGATGGTGGTGCTGGGCTGCCCGAAACAGGAAAACTGGATGGCCCAGCATTCGCGGCACATCAACGCCGTGCTGCTGGGCGTGGGCGGCGCGGTGGATGTGTATGCGGGTATGCGCCGCCGCGCCCCGGCATGGATGCAAAAACTGGCCTTGGAATGGTTATACCGTTTGTTGCAAGAGCCGCAACGGATGTTCAAGCGTTATTTTGTCACCAACAGCCTGTATATCTGGCTGCTGGGCAAACAGTTGCTGAAGAAAAAAAGCCCGCCAACCCCCGACGGGGGAGAAGCCCCACCCCCGGCCCCTCCCCGATAGGGAGGGGAGTTTTTTAGCCCCCTCTTTCGGAGGGGGTTGGGGGAGGCCCTTTGGAGGCGATTTTGTCGAGCATCCGCAGAATGGAGCCTTTGATGGTTTGGATTTCGGAAAACGCAATCAGATGTCCTCGGTTGGCAATCATGATGAACTCCAGTGAAGGTGCATTCACGAGTTTCCGCTTGGCAAACGGCGCGTTGGTGGTGTAAACCAAGTCGTCGTCCGCGCCTTGTATATACGTGACGGGCACTTGTATCTTGTGCCAGTACGGCAGCATTTTTTGCAGTTCGGCGCGGTGCGACAGTTTTTCGGCATTGGCCGACACCAGCATCCGGGGCACGAGCCACTTCAGGCCCGGCCATTCCATCGGGTACGAAATGCCGTAAATCCGCTCTTGGCCCGGAGCCAGTGCTGGAGCCACCAGTACCAGGCCGTCAATTAGTTGCGGATAATCCATGGCCAAGCGGCACGCCACCGAAGTGCCATACGAAGTGCCTACTACCACTACCGGATGGTGGGCGCGGTTCAGGCTGTCCAGAATCGGTTTGATGGCGCGGGCTTGCTGTTCAATGGAAACCACCGGCTTGCCAAAACCCGAATAGCCGTAGCCCAGCCGATCCACGGCATACATTCTGGCGCGCCGGAGCAGCAGGCTGTCGGAGAGGTAAACCTTGAAATAACTCATGGAGCTGGGTGCGCCGTGAATGAACAGGATAGCTGCCGAAGTATCGCTGCCAATGGCCAAGTAGCGCACCAGCCGCCCCTGCGACCGGTAAAAGCCAATTTCGGGCTTCAATTCCTGCTCATTGAAATAGCGGTGCAGGTCGGCGGTGGTGTCGCGGAACTGCACGCATCCGTCCAGCGAAAACATGAGCAGCACAAAACCGCCGAGGCCAATGCCGAGATTCCTGAACAGACGCGGGCGAAACCTGAAAGCCATGATGACGTTTGGGTGAATATCCCGTGCCGGTGTCCCGTCGGAAAAATAGTATGTTTCAAACGGTCGAAACCCGTTTTGGGTTTTGGGCTGGGCGGCGGCAGTCAGTTGATAACTGCCAAAAAGGGGCGCAGGTGGGTTTGGCCTTTCCAAAACATACTATTTTCCCGGCTGCGCATTTATGGTGCGTTGCGGGTCAGACGGCAGTTGAAGTATGTTCCATTTGTTGTATCCGGTAAAGGTATTCTTTTTCCTTGCGTTGCATTTCCTCCTGCGTGGCCGACAATTCTTCCAAATTCTGGCGCATTTCCTCCTCTTGGGCTTTCAGTTCTTCGGCTTGTTGCTGAGACGCATGAAGCAGATGCTGGGTGCGTTCATTGATTTTCACACCCATAATGGTAGATGCGATGTTTTCAGTCAGCTTTTCGACAAATGCAATCTCGTGGGGCTGGTAGTCGTTGAAAGAAGCGATTTCCAAAACGCCGGTAATCTCCCCGTTCAATTTCACGGGCACAATCAGGATGGACTTGGGTTCCGCCCCTCCCAAACCCGAGGTGATTGCAATGTAGTTTTGGGGAACCGCCTTCATGAAAATCGTTTCCTTTTCCAGATACACCTGACCCGCCAAACCTTCGCCCGGCAGTATTCTTTTTTCCAAGAATTTTTTCCGGTCAAAAGCGTAGCACGCCAGCAATTCCAAGTGCACATCGCTTGAAGTTTTGTCGTTCAATACAAACAAACTGCCTTGGCTGCTTCCGGTATATTTTACCAAATCGGAAATGATATTCTCACTGAGTATTTTCAAATCGGTATTGGCCCTCAGGATATCCGAAAACTTGGTAAGACCCTCGGTGGCCCAGTTTCGTTTCCTGTCTTCCTCCGCCACTTGCCTCAGATTGTCGCGCATGGTGTACAGCGACTGGCTGAGGTCGCCTTTGCCGTTGAAAACCTCCACGCGCGTTTCGAGCATTCCCGCACCCACATTTTTGGCAAATTCGGTTGCCGAACCCAAATTGACCGACAGCGCATTGAGAGCCGCCGCCATCTTGCCAATCTCATCGGCGCGGTTCGTTTGTATGGTGGGCGGCAGGTGTCCGCCTGCCAGAATCGAGATGTGTTCGGTAATCGGCTCCAATGGTTGGAGGGTCTTTTTCAGGAACACGAACGCAAAACCAATGATGGTGGTGTTTATCAAAAGGATGACGACAAGCATGACCATGAATACGTTTTTGGATTCGGCGGCTTGCTGGATGAATAGCTGGGTAAGTTCGGCATTCATTTTCAAAAGCGTGCCGTTGATGAGCCGTTGGCGCAATTTACCCAACGATTCTTTGAATTTCGGGTTGATGGCCTGCCTGGTTTCCTGTACGGGGGAATCATTGAGAACTAAAACCGGAGAATCAATCAGCCGCGACTCGTTGAGCAAAACATCGGCCACTTCCTTGTGCCCCCTGAAAAAATCTTCGATTTCCACAATCTTGGAAACAAGGATGCCGGGAGCCGGAGGCAATACAATGTCGCCTTCAACGTCCGGCGCAAGGCCACCGTTTTTCAAGACCTCCAGCGACTGGCCCAGCAGTACCACGGCCTTTCTCATTTCCTCTTTCGCCACAGATGCCTGCGCCTCATTGTCTGTATCTACCAGCAGGGCCATGGCTCCTATCCGTTGCGACAGCATCCGGTTGCGGCCAGCCACGTCTATCTGGGTTCCCTGTGTTTTCTGCCGGGTATGGAACCAGAAAACAATGGCGTATGAAGCAAGCACTGACCCCAGGATCAGCAGGAAAATCATGGAAAACTTCTGGATTATCTTTAGTTTGGAAAAACGGCTGTCCATACTTGCGAAGGGTTAGATGAAGGTTCAGATAGGTAACAGGAAGGTCGGCTTGGCCTGCATTTTTAAAATCCGCCGGCTCGTTGGCATTGCGGGAAACATTGTGCGGAAGATTACGGGGTTAGTATCCGTGCAGACCGGTTTTAAGATTTCCCTGCCGCCTTGTCTGATGGTTTTCACCAACCGGCGGCTTACAGCAATCTGGGAAAAACATCGAGAGGAAATTTTCAAGCTCAGAGAGTGCAAAATACAGGAAAACTGCTCACTTTGAGAGTACGCTAAAATTGAATTTCATTACATTAAGAAAACTTAACATAGAAACGCACACAAAGCGGAAAATTATTTTTGTAGAAAAAATGCTGTTTTTGTGTAAATGCGGACGGGTTGGGTTTGGGGGTTTTAAAACATACTATTTTCCCGGCGGGTGCGCATTCCGGGCTTTCATTTCCAAAAGTTATTATTTCCTTTGTGCAAAAATCATTTCACGGGCATTTTTGTTATCTTGTCACCTGATCCCAAACAAAACCCGCCCGCTTTTGGGCGCATTATTTTCCAGAAAGGTTCAAGCCATGCCCGTCAGCCAGAATTACATTGCCGAAGCACTGAAAATATTCACGGCATACTTGGAAAACAAGGAATTGCGCAAAACCCCCGAACGGTTTGCCATCTTGGAAGAGATATACTCCCGCACCGACCATTTTGATGTGGATGAATTGTATATTTCCATGAAAAACAAGAACTACCGCGTCAGCCGCGCCACCGTTTACAACACGCTCGACTTGCTTGTGGATTGTGATTTGGTGACCCGCCACCAGTTTGGCAAGAATATGTCGCAGTACGAAAAGGCCTACGGTTTCCGGCAGCACGACCACCTGATCTGCACCGACTGCCACCGCGTGGTGGAATTCTGCGACCCGCGAGTCCAAAACATCCAGAGCATGGTTGGCGACCTGCTCAAATTTAAAGTAATGCACCACTCGCTCATCTTTTACGGCAGTTGTGCAAAAGACCAATGTGAATACCGGAAAAACTGACAACCGTATGGCTGCCAAATGATTGGCAGCCGTGCGGTTGTCCATTCATTACCATTTAAAAACTCAACCATAAAGAAACAACTGATGATAGATGTTCTGTTAGGCTTGCAGTGGGGCGACGAGGGCAAAGGCAAGATCGTGGATTTTCTGGCTCCCCGCTACAACGTGGTAGCCCGGTTCCAAGGCGGGCCAAATGCCGGCCACACGCTCGAATTTGAAGGAATCAAACACGTGCTGCACCAGATTCCGTCGGGTATTTTCCGTGCCAATACCAAAAACATCATCGGCAATGGCGTAGTTCTCGACCCGATTGTGTTCAGGAAGGAAGCCGAATCGGCAATGGACAAGTTTAGCATAGACCTGCACCAAAACCTGTATATTTCCAAGAAAGCACAGTTGATTTTGCCCACGCACCGGCTCTTGGATGCTGCCTACGAACAAGCCAAAGGCGATAACAAGATTGGTTCGACGCTCAAGGGCATTGGTCCCACCTATGCCGACAAGGTTGCGCGGCAGGGTTTGCGCGTCGGTGATGTACTCTCGGCCAATTTCAAGGAAAAATACAAGCGGTTGGTAGACAAGCATTTGGTGGTGCTGAAGCAGCATAATTTCATTTATTTTGATTTAGTTTCGATGGAAAAGGATTTCTTTTCCGCGATTGAATACCTGAAAACCTTCCGACTGGTTGAAAGCGAATACCTGATCAACCAATCCGTTGAGCAGCACGAGACAGTACTGGCCGAAGGTGCGCAAGGCTCCCTGCTCGATATTGACTTCGGCTCCTATCCGTATGTCACCAGCTCCACGACCATGGCCGCCGGGGCCTGTACCGGTTTGGGCGTGGCTCCGCGCCATATCGGGGAGGTGTACGGCATTTTCAAGGCATACTGCACCCGCGTGGGCGGCGGGCCGTTCCCGACCGAACTCAAGGATGAAATCGGCGAAAGGCTCCGCAAAATCGGCCATGAATACGGCTCCACCACGGGCCGCCCGCGCCGCTGCGGCTGGCTCGACCTGCCCGCCCTGCGCTACGCCATCATGCTCAACGGCGTGTCGCAATTGGTGATGATGAAAGTGGACATCTTGAGCGACTTCGACGAGATCAACGTGTGTACGCATTACCGCCTGCCCGACGGAACCGTTACCGACCAGTTGCCCTACGATATGTGCGACACCAAGGTAGAGCCTGTCTATCAGACATTTGGCGGTTGGAAAACCGATTTGTCGGGCATTCATTCTTTCGACGAGATGCCAACGCCACTGGCTGCCTACATATCCTTTCTCGAAGATGCGCTGAATCTGCCAATCACTTACGTCTCTACCGGGCCTGACCGGGTGGCCACGCTGGTGCGCGAGGAAGTTGCGCGCTGAAGCCGGCTTTGCGGTGAAAGGGGGACCAATTCCGCAGGTTTTTTTTGGAAAACCTGCGGAATTTCTGTTTCCCTCCCAAACCATTTCGTTTGTGCATTGGTTTACAGAAAAATTTGCTTTTGCCTGTTGCATACTGGAATGGTTTTGCCGTGTAAAACCTCCAAAGTTGTCACGGAATTTCTCATTCGTGGTTCAGGACAAAAATAGTATCTTTTAAAAAGCCCAAACCCGCCTTTGTTTCCAGGCCGTACCGCTGGACTTGAAAAGCGCAACTGCCATTTCCGCAAAATAGTATTTTTTAAAACCCGCAAACCCCCGCACATGAAAAAGAAACAAACATTGGACAAGCCCCAGCTTTTCAAGGGCTTTGGTTTGGGAATTGCCGGAATGCTGCTCGGCATTTCCCTGTTTTCGACCGGCATGAGAGTAACGGAAAATAGTATCTCCCCAAAAGCCGAAACCCCCTCTCCGCTGCTCAAGCCTGATGCGGATAATGGCGGCATCAAGCTGGCCAAAGGTTTTGGCGCGCTGACCGTGGCCGATAGCGTGGGCAAAGCCCGCCACTTGGCGGTGGCCCCCAACGGCGATGTGCTGGTGAAACTCAGCAAACTGCAACAAAGCGGCGGTATTGCGCTGCTCAAAGACACCAATAAAGACGGCAAGGCCGATAAGACAACGTATTTCGGCAATTATGCCGGCACGGGCTTGGAAATCAGCAATGGTTACCTGTATGCCTCGTCCGACAGTTCGGTGTACCGCTACAAACTCGCGGCCGACGGCTCGGTGGCCGCCGATGCAAAGCCCGAAACCATCGTGACCGGCTTGGAATTTTACCGTGAGCACGGCTCCAAGTCGCTGGCCTTAGACGACAAGGGCAAGCTGTACGTCAACTTCGGTGCGCCTTCCAATGCGTGCCAGGAAAAAAACCGCGTTACGGGCAGCAAAGGCATGGATCCGTGCCCGATACTGGAATGGCACGCGGGCATCTGGCAGTTTGATGCCGCCAAACCCAACCAAACGCAAAAGGACGGAATCCGCTACGCCACCGGCACACGCAACATTGTGGGGCTGACGTGGAACAAGCAAGCCAACGAACTCTACGCCATGCAGCACGGCCGCGACGACTTGGCCCGCCTTTTTCCCGAACTCTACACCACCCAGCAAAGTGCCGAACTGCCGGGCGAGGAGTTTTTGCTCATCAAAAAAGGTTCGGATTTTGGCTGGCCTTACTGCTACTACGACTGGCAGCAAAAGAAAAAGGTGCTGGGCCCCGAATACGGCGGCGATGGCGGCAAGCAGGTAGGCCGGTGCGAAAACAAAGTGAAACCAATCATGGCATTTCCGGGCCACTGGGCACCCAACGATGTGCTTTTCTACACCGGAAACCAGTTTCCGGCCAAGTATAAAAACGGCGCGTTCATTTGTTTCCACGGCTCGTGGAACCGTACGCCACTCAAGCAGGGCGGCTACTTCGTGGCTTTTGTGCCCTTCAAGGATGGCAAGCCAGCGGGCAATTATGAAGTGTTTGCCGAAGGTTTTGCTGGTGGGGCCGACATCATGAATCCCGCCGATGCCCAACACCGCCCGATGGGCCTGGCGCAAGGTGCGGACGGCTCATTGTACATCTCCGACTCGGTGAAAGGCAAAATCTGGCGCGTGATGCACAACGGCGGCAAGGAGAAAAAAGGGTAGGTTTGGCATTTCGGCGGGATACTATTTCATATAAAAGGCAAGTCCACAAAAGTCGATTTTTGTGGACTTGCCTTTTATATGTCATTTTGACTTTAAGGAAAACCCGTTATTTGGAAAGCCCCCCATTTTCTAACATCAGCATTTGTTTCCCTAATTTTTATCATCGCGTTCCTAAGGGCTTGGCTATCTGATATGCCCAGTTTGTTTCTCTCCTCGTAAAAGATTTTAAATAATCGCATTGTTGCGTCATCATCAACTTTCCACAAACTGGCAATCACATTACCGGCTCCGGCAGTTAGAAACGAATAACTCAAGCCAATTAATTCATCCCCATCACCAATTCTTGATTGTCCAGTATGGCAAGCACTTAGGGTTACCAAAGGATAACCTTTCAAATGCAGTTCCAAAAGTATCTGTTCCGTTGTCAGCAAACCATTTATTCTCAAACCTGAATATCCGGGCGAGTCATAATCAAAAATCCCGTGACAGGCAAAATGCAGTACGGAAAAAGATTCCCGATGGCAAACATCAACAACTGCTTTTGGCGTGGCTTCGTTTTCATGAAGGCTGGTTGTTTCAGAAAAACATTCGGCAACAGACTCTACTTCTGACATTACTCCCGGCAAGTGATAGGGACTGTCGCAATTATATGGATAAGCAACGCTTAGTAATCGTTGGTTTTTGGAAATCCTTTTTTCATTATGCAAGTTTTCCCGTTGCTCATAAAGAGCCTTGAAAGCAGATAAGCTTGGTGTAAATGTAAGCGTGTGTGCATCAATCAGATATGTTCCACCATTTTTTTTGCATAATCCTAACGGAAGCAAGTGCATAGAATTACACGGTGCTATCAAAAGTCGTTCATTTACATTCAGCAGATGTGCGATTGGCTGAATAAATGTTTCATACATTGAGGTCAGGATAAAATCTTGATTAGACAAATCAGGATTTTCCATCCATTTCAATGTGTTATCTATGACTTCATTGGTATTTTCAGGTAATCGAAAGGCGGTATAGTTATCATTTTTTATTATGAATACTGCCCAGCCAGCTTCGTAATTATAATATTCAATCAATGTGGCATCAAGTAGTGTTGATATTTCTTGTGCATCACTTATTTTCAGTGATGGAGTCATTTGAGTATAAGCCAACAAAGGAATAATGGATTGCAGTTTCTCTAATTCTTCTTTCAGTAATCTGCGCTGTACATATATATCTTTTATGTATTCATTGCATAGAATTAAATATTCTTCCTTTGCCCTTTCAAGATTTTTCAACTCTTCTATTTTGTCACGCAATGTAGGTGAATTTATTTTCTGATTTAAGAAACTTATCTCAAACTCCGCTTCTTCTCTGGCACATTGATTAAAATGTATATTTTTACGATGTGTCTGTATTACTTCCCAAACAAATAAAGCTTTGTCATTCGTTGATAGCAATTTCCTGAAACCGTCTTTTGTTGTGGTGAGTCTATCCACCAAAGCCCTTCCCTTCCCAACTGCCATGTAATTGAATGCAGGTGCAAAGTCTTTGGATACAAGGCAAGAGTATGTTAGGAACCTATACACATCACCGCTCAAATTTGACAACATTACTTTTGTATCATCTCTCAGGCTTTCATTTCGAATGATTTCCAATGACAAATGAGCTTGCTCCAATACTTTTCGTGCTTGAGAGAAGTCTTCCATCCAACAAAATACTTCCCCCAAATCTCTTGCTGCAAAAATATGCTCAAATGGATAGTCATTAAACGTATAAACCTCCAAAGCTTTTTGATAATGGATTATCGCGTTAGTTATATCCGTATCTTGGTCTTTACGATATTTTAAGGCATATAATCTGCCTAAATTCGTGTGGGATCTGGCCCACTCGTTTGGATATTCATCTTTGTTATATACAGTCAGTGAATTTTGAAGACAAATAATAGATTCTTGAATATTTTCAATTTTGGTTTCGAGTTTTAAATCAAGGCGAATAGTTCCTAAATTATTCTGGATCATGGCCCATTGAGAAGGAAAATCTGTTTTGGTGTGAACCTTAATGGCATTCTTATAACTTGTAACCGATTTCTTTATATTAGCTTCGGTAGTTCGGGATATTCGTTTTAAATAATCGTTCCCTAAGTTATTTTGTATTGTTGCCCAATCATTGGGGTGTTTTCTCTTAGTATAAACCAGCAAAGCGTTCCTATGGTGAGTGATGGCTTTTCTAATGTTATCGGACTTATCACCTAAGGTTCTATGCGCGTATGCAACGCCCAAATTAAGTTGAATGTTAGCCCAATCGTAACGGCGTTTTTCAAAGGTAAATATTTGCAGTGCATTGCTGCAGGCATCAATACACCTTTCAAGATTTTCTGTCTTATCACCCGTAGAAATATCCTTGTATGCCAAAGCCAAGTTTAGGTTTGTTCTTGCCCAATCCTCAGCATGATCATTTTTATTGAATATTTCCAAAGCATTCTCAAAACTTTCGATTGAATCGGCCAAATTCCGAGGTTTTGAACCTTTGACATTATTAAAATATGCAATACCCAAATTCATTTGTACTTTAGCCCATTTCGTTGGATGGTTTTCGCGCGTTGAAATCTGTAAGGCATTTGAGTAACATTCAAAAATTATATGAAAATTTTCCAACACATTCCCTTTCATCCTTTCATGATATGCATTGCCCAATGCCAATTGAACATTTGCCCATTCCTGCGGAAAAAATTCAGCTTTATAGATAAACTGTGCCTCTTTTAAATATGCAATTGCCTCTTCAATAGTTTCCGAGATATCGGTATTGAGATTTCCCAATAAAGTTATTGATAGTACATACAACTCATCCGCGCGAGATTTCGGATGCGAATATGAATCAGGGTTCGCTATGTGTTTTCTAAGTTTATCTATCTTTTGATTTATATTGGAAAGGTGCATTTTATGGTTTTTTAGTTGAAATTATTATGCAACTGTGGTTTGGGAACAAAAGTATATTTTAGATTGTAACACAAAATTTTGCAAATTTGCTTCGAGTATGCTGGTAAACCCCAATCAAAATATGTTGGGCACGAGTTCTACTGACGGCTAAAAATTAAACCATTTCTTAGTTTTTACCATGAAAATATTCTTCTTGTTGCTGGCGGCTATTGTGTCCGCCGCCGGTTTGGGCTTTACAAACCATACTATTTCCCAGACACAGGCTCAGCCGGGCAAAGCCGTGTATGACCAGCACTGCCTTGCCTGCCACCAAGCCGATGGCCGGGGCGTGCCGGGCATGAACCCGCCGCTGGCCAAAACCGACTGGGTGCAGGGCGACAAGACGCGCCTGATCAATGTGATTCTCAAAGGGTTAAACGAGACCGTGGAAATCAACGGCGAAACCTACCAGAACGAAATGCCCGCCCACGATTTCCTGACCGACCAGCAAATAGCCGACGTGCTGACGTATGTGCGTTCCAATTTCGGCAACAAAGCCGTTGCGGTGAATGCGGAAGAGGTGAAAATGCTGCGGGAGAAAAAATGAGACGGCTTTTGGTGCAAAATTAACGAAACACTCCCAAGGCTGCGACACCAGTAGCCACGGTGACGGGCGGAAAATAGTATGTTTCAAAGAGGCCAAACCTGTTTTTTACCGCACTTTCGGCGTTTGCGCACCTATGAAGCTGCTTTCACCCGTGTGCAGGTTGTCGGCTGTGCAGGGTTAGCTGTGTTCAGTATTTGGCGGTACAGTTGGTCATAGAGGGTGGCAATCTTGCCCTCGTCGTACTGTTCTACTGCCCGGCAGCGTGCCAAAGCCGAAAGCCCGGCCGGATCCGGATGCTCCAATGCCCAATGGATTCCTGCGGCCAAGTCGCCGGGCAGGTATGGCTCAGCCAAGTAACCGTTGTGCCGGTGTTCAATAATATCGGTCAGCCCGCCCACCCTGAAGGCAACCACCGGTGTGCCGCAAGCCAGCGGTTCGGTAGCAGTCTGCGGCAGGTTTTCCATGCGCGAAGGCACTACCATCACATCGGCCGCCGCATACAGGCACACCATGGTTTTCTCGTCCTTGATTTTGCCCATGTAAACTTCGGGCAGGCCCACATCCATCATTTTTTTCGGGGCGGATGAGCCGAACAGCACCGCCAGCGGTTTTTGTGCCGGATAGCGTTTGCTCAGGATTTTCAACGACTCCTGCAACACCGCGTATCCTTTGTTCTTATCCTTGTCAGAGTCCAACGCACCGAAAAGGATGATTTTGCGCGTTTCCGGCAGATCCAGCAGCCGCCGTGCCTCAAGTTTGTCGCAAGGGGTAAATGTGGAGGTGTTGAGCGGATTGGGAATAACGTGGATATCCATGGATTTCATGAGTTCGCTCTTGCGCGCCAAACCGGCTTCCCAGTGGCTCGGTGCCACAATGGTAAAGCGGGTTTTTTGCCAAACGGCCATCTTTCGCTGCCAAGTCCAGCGGTTGAAGTTGATGCCCCCCGGAGGATCAATGTAGCCATTGACAAACCGCTCGTCTTCCAGCCCGTCGGGATGGTGTTCGGTGCCGCAAAACGCCCACGAGTCGTGCAGCGTCCAGACAATGGGCTTGCGGATTTTGGCGATTTCCTCAATGCGGATCATTTCCTTGCCCACCCAATGCAAGTTCACCAAGTCGGCATCCGATTTGTTGATGGCAAGGTGCAGAAAACTGGGAAACAGGTTTAGCGAATGCAGAATCGGGTTGGATGTGCGTTCGAAACGCAGGAGTTTCTGGACAATTTTGTCTTTCAGGAAAGTCTCGGTTTTCTTCCATCCCGATGTGTCGGCCTGCACAAAAGGGTACTGTGTTCGTTTGCTGGCAACCAGCATCCGGGCATCCATGCCCGCTTTCCGTTGCGCCTTGCAGATGCGCAAGGCGGCAATGGCGGCGCCACCTTGGCTGTCTGAAAAGGAAACGTGCAGTATTTTCATGCCGTGACGGCTCGCCGTAGTTTGCTGTTCCATAATACATTCCCGAACAATTGCTTGTCGAGCCGCAGCCCGTTTTCATAAAGGTATATCCGGGGCAGGGCAGTCAGGAAATCCCGGTGTTCCGGAAATATATGCCCTTTGCGGGTGGTGACGGCGGTTTTGAAACCCAGCGTGCGTGCCGCCCCAAACTCGCGCTGGCCTGCCTGCCCCTTTTCGCCGAACGGATACGCAAAATGCTCCACTTTCCGGTTCAGCCGTGTTTCCAGTTCACGCCGCGACGATTCCATTTCGGCAATCATCTCGATTTCCGGCAGGCTGCTCAGGGCGGGGTGGCTCATGGTGTGCGCCCCGATGGTGACCAACGGGCTGGCCGACAATTGCGACAACTCTTCCCAATTCAGGCACAAATCATCGTTGTGCGGGATGCCAGTCATTGCGTTCAACTCTGCCGGGGTAAGTTGCCCGTCCAAAAACTCACTGCGGAGGCTCAGGAAAGAGTTCCACTTCTCTTGGCTGGTTTGGCAAGGCAGAACGGTGCCATTGCCGAGTGTGACCTGCCTGTTTTCACAGACGGTTTTTTCGAGTTGATACCACCACAGGTGTGCCGTGCGGTTGGGGAAGCTGTTGGCGATGTAAACCGTAAAAGGTATGTCAAGCGCGGAAAACAGGGGCAACGCGTGGGTCAGGTTGTCGCGGTAACCATCGTCCAGCGTGAAAACCACAAGTTTCCGGGCTGTCTTGCGTTGCGTCAGCACGCTCCATAACTCATCAAGCGAGACAAAGGTGTAATGCTTGGCTTTGAGCTGGCCAATCACCCGTTCCAGATAATCGGGCGAGACTTTCAAATCCTCGTTGGGTGTGGCTTTCGGATACACAACCTGTTCCACGCGGTGCAGCATGAAAACCGTTCCGATGCCGTGCAGGTATTTTTCAGCGACAAACCGCGTGAGGAAATTATCTTTCACGGCAGGGAAAAAAGCCATTGCTCACGTGGTTTTTGGTAATGGATATTCGTTTTGCCCCGGACAAACTGGCAAGTCGGCGGTTTTCGGGTAATGG
>JANPIL010000185.1:0-8771 GCA_031424975.1 Sphingobacteriales bacterium | reverse complement strand
TGTACACCTGTCCAACAAGCGTTTTGACATACTGGCCAGCCGCCACCGCCACGCCGACATTCTGGGTCTGCGCTACGAAACCCTGAACCACACGCTGGCCTTGGAAACGCTGGCCACGAACTACCGCAGCACCAGCGAGATCGTGGAGTTCAACAATGAGATTTTCCGGCTGCTGGCCGACAAGCACCAGGAAGACAGGAACCTTCTGGGCGATGTGTATGGCCTGTCGGCTGCCCAAGCCGTGCCGCTGACCGCCAAAACGGGCGGCCACGTTGAAATCCGGTTCATTGACAGTCCGCCCGACGACGAAGACAGCGAAGACGGGCTGAAACCGTATGAACGGCAGACGTTTGAAGCGGTGCGGCAAATCATAAGCGATGCAGTGGAAACCGGATATGGGCACGGTGATGTGGCGGTGCTGTGCCGGGGCAATGCCAACTCTAAAAAAATAGCCAACTTCCTGAAATCCAATAATATAAATGTGATTTCGCAGGATTCGCTGCTGCTGCAATCGTCATCGTCGGTGGCATTGCTCACGGCTTTCATGGCCGCCTTGCACACGCCCGACGACGGGTTGCTGCGCTACAAGGCGTTGCATCTGTTTTATGAACACGTGCTGGGCGAAATGCCGCAACTCAGTCCCGATGAATGGCAGAAAATCAAGGACAACTGGACCTTGATCCCCATGTTCCGGCATATCGAAACCAAAGGTTTCATGCTCAAACCGTTCCGGCTGCAACAATTGGGCTTGTATGAGTTGGGTTCGGCTTTGGCGCAAACGTTTAACTTGATGGACGCGCCGGGACAACCGGCCTATGTGTTCCGCTTTTTGGATGTGTTACTGGATTTTTCCGTGAACCAAAGCAACCACCTTGCCGACTTCATGGCCTATTGGGAACGCAAGAAGGAAAGCCTATGCATCAGCACGCCGCGCGGCGTGAATGCGGTCACGGTAACGTCGGTACACAAGTCCAAGGGTCTGGAATATCCGGTGGTGATTGTGCCCTTTGCCGATTGGTCGCTGATGCCGGGCAACAAGGATATCTGGTGGATGAGTCTGGATGAGAGCCGGTTATCCAGCCAGTCGGATTTTTTGAAAAACCTGAAAGTACGTTCCGTGCCGGTTACGCCCAAACAGGAACTGAACCACACGCCGCTGCGGAAGCAATACGTGGAAGACAGCGAAAAGCAGTTTGTGGAAGGTATGAACCTGCTTTATGTGGCCCTGACGCGCCCCACCGACCGGCTTTACCTGCTGGGCAAGAATAGTGATTTTTCCAAAAACAAAGACCGCGTCAATGTGAGTATGCTGCTGCACGATTATTTGGCAGGGAAAAATCTGTGGGAACCGCAATGCCCGCATTACATTATTCATCAGGGCACTTTGCTGCCGGTGCATAAACCACACACATCTGGCAATGAAACATTTACGATAACCAACGACAAGACAACCGACTGGCAGAAAAAAGCCCGCCTGCGGCGCATGGCTTCGCGGATGTTTGACTTGGAAACCTTTGAGAAGGAACGGGACAACGCCCTGCTTTTGTGCGAGGCCCTGCGCCAACTGGAAAACACCGGCCATGTGGAAACGTGCCTGGACAAGCTGGCAGCCGAAGGAACACTGGGAGAAACCGAACGGGTGGCGTTGGGAAAAGACTTGCGGGAAATAGTATCCCACGGAATGCTGAAACCCCACTTTTCGCCCAAAGCCCAAATCAAATCCGTGCGCGAAATATTGTCCAGGCACACGCTGAACCTCACCCCGCCCGACCGCGTGGCCGTGGACGGAACCACGGTTTTCATCATGCGTTACATTTCAAAGGAACCGGTGCAGGACGATGAAATATGCCTGAACCGCTATGCCAAAGCCCTGACGCAAATGGGCTACCGAACTGTGGAACAGCTACTTGTGAACACACAAACCATGGAGGTGACGAATATCGGCAGTTTGGAAGCCGCAGTGCCAAGGCCGGAAGTTGCGTAGGTTTCGGCTTTCTAAAAGATACTATTTTCAGGACGTATATTTTACAACCACAAAAATCCAAAATGTCCATCTCTCCCGCCAGCCGGATGAATTTGGTGCAGGAATATTATTTCTCCACCAAGCTCAAGGAAATTGCCGCCATGCAAAGCCGTGGCATCCAAGTGATTAACCTCGGCATTGGCAGCCCCGATTTGCCGCCATCGCCCGCCGCCATCGCCACGCTGGCCGAAGCGGCGCAAAACCCGAAACAGCACAGCTACCAGAGTTACATTGGCGTGCCGGCACTGCGCGAAGCGTTTGCGCAGTGGTACCAAACCTGGTACGGCGTAACGCTGAACCCGGCCAACGAGATATTGCCGCTGCTCGGCTCCAAGGAAGGCATCATGCACATTGCCATGACTTACCTGGAAGCGGGCGATGAAGTGCTGGTTCCCAATCCCGGCTACCCCACGTATCGCGCCGCCTCACTGCTGACCGGCGCAACGATTGTGGACTATGAACTTTCGGAAACCAACGGCTGGCTGCCGGATTTGGAAGTGCTGGCCCGCCGCGACCTGAGCCGCGTCAAACTCATGTGGGTCAATTATCCGCATATGCCCACCGGAGCGCAGGCCACGCGCGGGTTTTTCGGAAAACTGATTGCTTTCGGGAAAGCGCACAACATCTTGATTGTCAATGACAACCCGTACAGTTTCATTCTCAACGAGCAGCCGCTGAGCATCTTGTCTGCCGAGGGCGCAAAGGACATTGCCCTGGAACTGAACTCGTTGAGCAAGTCGCAAAACATGGCGGGCTGGCGCGTGGGGATGCTGGCGGGCAACGCCAATTTTGTGGCCGATGTGCTGCGTTTCAAGAGCAACATGGATTCGGGAATGTTTCTGCCCGTGCAGTTGGCTGCCGTGCAAGCTCTGCGCAACCCGCCCGAGTGGTACGCAACCCTGAACGGCATTTACCGCGAACGGCAACTGAAGGTTTTTGAATTGCTGCGGTTGCTGGGCTGCCAATTTGCCGCCGGCCAGCAGGGCTTGTTTGTGTGGGCCAAGATTCCGGCACGCTACCAGGACGGCTATGCCCTCTCCGACGAACTGCTTCACCAAGCGCACGTGTTCATCACGCCGGGCGGCATTTTCGGTTCGCAGGGCAACAGCTACATCCGCGTGTCGCTTTGCAGTGAGGTTGGGGTTTTTGAGGAGGCGATTGGAAGGATAAAAAGCCTCACCCCGGCCCTTTCCAAAGGAGAGGGAGCAGAAAAATAGTATCCCCGCTAAAGCTAAAAGTTCCGCCAGAGGCGGAAACGCGGCTTTCAGCTTTTGAAAACCCCAAACCCGCTTAAGCAAAGCTGGACATTCCGGTGGCAATGCGGTGCGGGCGGTGTCAGTTTTGACTGCGCCTTTCCGCCCGTTCCTGTTTTCTCTCCTCTTTCCTTTCCTGTTTTTGTTCTTGGCGGGCTTCCTTCACCTCCCGCATAATCTCGCGCAGGTCGCCGGAGTTTTGCAGGCGTATCCTGCTGTTCTGGAAAGTCTTGCCGCCCCCGCTGTCCACGAGCCTGGTCTGCAACACGAACGAATACGGATTGGGTTTGTTCTTGCTGAGCAGGCGGAAACCCGCCGCAACCGCTTTTCTGAGTTGCAGTTCCACGGGTAGCTCCACCACTGCCTTGCCACGCGCCGGAATGTTGATCACTCCGGGCACCGCACCTTCGGTGAATTCCTCGCCGTTGAGCGTCAGGCGGAAACGGGTATCGCGCAGCACGAACGCAAACACATTCCTGTTCGTGATTTCAGCCTTGACGGTCATTTTGGTTTGGTTCAGACCCAGTTTGTCCAGATCCGTATCAATGATTTTTGCTTCGGGCAGCCGGAACAATGGCAATTTCCTGGAAATCTCAATGTCCAGCGGCTGGTTGCGCAGCAGCGGCACATCGGCATAAAGCCGGGCTTTCACCGTGTAGTCGGTGCTGTCCACGCCGCGCTGCTCCAGGCTTTTGAGCGTTTTGACCAGTCTTTCGTTGGCAATCGTGACGGGCAGCGTGATTTGGCTGCTGTCGTTCGCCGCGAGTTTGATGGATTTGGCGTAGGTGCTTCGCATCACTTCCGTGCCGCCAATGAAAAGGCGGTAGCTCAGGCTGTCGGCTTTGAGTCCGATGGGGGCTGGGTTGTCAATCAACACCGAAACATCGGCTTCGATGCGTTCCTTGTCCATGTTCTTGATTTGGATGCCACCCATTACCAAGCGTGGCTTGATGAAAGTTGCGTTCGGGTCTTGCTGCATCCGGTTGAACCAGCGGTAAGCAAAAAACCCGATGGCGGCCAACACACTGGCAACCAAGGCAATCCAGGCAAGTTTTTTCATGAATTTGGCGTTTGGCCTAAACCATGCAAAGAAGTGTGCCCGTCGGAAAACAAACAGTGACGGAGATTAGGAGATTATTTGACGGGCGAAAAATCCGTGGGAACCATGTACTCCGACTCCACGGAAACCGTCAGCGAACCGTTCGCCTTTGCTTCCGAGGCTTTTTTGACAGCCTGCCAAGCGGGGTCGGCCCCGAATTTCTTGAAGGCTTCCAAGCCCGCTTCTTGGCTCGGGTGCGACAGGAAGTAAATCAGCATATTGTCTGCACCCTGCTCCTTTTCGGTGAAAGTCCAGTACCAGAGGTTGGTCATGCCGTATTTTTCAAACAGTTTGGTGGTGTGGTCGCGGAAACGCGACAGCAGGCCGGGCAGGTTTCCGGGCGTGGCCTTGTAGGTGCGCAGCTCGAACACGCGGTTTGCGGTTCCTTTCTTGGCAATCCTCTTCGGTGAGAAATCAATTGTCTTGAGGTAGAAGTTGTCAATCTTGGTGATGAGTTTGCCGTCTTTCTCCGAATCGGCGGCGGCTTTTTTCCAGTCGGCATCGTTCATGAACGCCTGCCAAGATTTTTCGCGGGCGGCGCGGTTGGGGTAAGAAAGCACGTAAACCAGCTTGTTTTCCTTGTTGTCAATCGGTAGCCAGTAGCCTTCGTTTGCCATGCCGTGCTTGGCGAAAAGTTTTGTGGTGTGGTTGCGGAAACGCGCCACCAAGCCGTCCAGTTTGCCGGGTTCGGCGTAATACACGCGCATTTCGTACAGGCGGCTTTCCTTTTTCATGGGCATTTTTGTGTCATTTGGAACAAAGGCAAAGGAAAACAGGCATAGGAAGGCAAACAAGGACGGACGCATGGTCGGGGTGGTTTGAGCGTTGGAAAGCGGTAAATTACGGTTTTCCGGCTATTAAAAAAAACTGGTGCAAACTCCGTCATCCCTTGTCCGTCGGGACGGTAAAAAACGGTATTTGGGTTTGGCCTTTCCGGAAGATACTATTTTGGCTGGCAGGTAGCGGGACTTTCCAAGTCCCGCGGGGGGCTTGTAGTCGGGCGGGTTTGGCATTTTGGAAAGATACTATTTCAGAACGTGCGGAATTTGCTTTCTTTGTCGGTTCGGTTAACCGCACTTAACTAATCGCAAGAAATGAACATAACCATTGTGGGCATCGGGCTGATTGGCGGCTCCATTGCGCTGACACTCAAGGAAAACGGCTTTGCCACGACCATAATGGGGGTGGACAACAAAAGCGAGCATATCATTAAGGCACTGGAACTGAAGCTGGTGGATAAGGTCGCGCTGCTGCCCGACGCCATCCGCCAATCGGACATCATTATCCTGGCCACGCCCGTGGATTCGCTGCTGACACTGCTGCCGCAAGTGCTGGACTTGGTTGACAACCAGATTGTCATTGAAGTGGGTTCGACCAAGCAATTGGTGGTGGCCAGCGTGAAAAACCACCCCAAACGCCGCAACTATGTGGCTACGCACCCCATGGCCGGCACCGAATATTCGGGCCCCGAAGCGGCGGTGCGGGGCTTGTTTGCGGGCAAATGCGCCGTGTTCTGCGATGTGCACGACAGCGATCCGCAGGCCGTGGAAACAATCAGGAGGCTCTACGGGGAAGGCTTGGGGATGCGGGTCGTGCATCTGGATTCGGTTTCGCACGATGTGCATACGGCCTACGTTTCGCACATTTCGCACATCTGCTCGTTTGCGCTGGCACTCACCGTGCTGGAAAAGGAAAAGGAGGAAGCCCGGATATTTGAACTGGCCAGTGCCGGTTTCGGCTCCACGGTGCGCCTGGCCAAAAGTGCGCCCGACACGTGGGTGCCCATTTTCCGCCAGAACCGCGACAATGTGCTTGATGTGCTGGACGAATACATAACCACGCTGCTCAAATTCAAGGGCCTGATGCTCAGCGACAGCTACGGCAAACTGCACGAACAACTGACCCACGCCAACGACATCCAGAAAATACTGGAATAAAGGCTGTTGTGGCCCCTGACCCGAACGCAAAAAATAGTATCTTTCCAAAAGCCCAAACCCCCCGCCCACCCCGCGGGACTTGGAAAGTCCCGCTACCCGCCAGCCAAAATAGTATCTTCTGGAAAGACCAAACCCACCCTGCCGGTCAGTACTGCCCGAGCCAGTTGAAACTTGCCTGGATAATGGCATCCTTTTCATTGGTGGCGTGTGCCAGAAAAGCCTCGGCAATGGGCGAAAACTTCTTGTGGCGCAGCCAGATCAGGTTCCAGACGGAAATGATCGGGAAACCCTCAACGGGAATCAGTTGGAGGTCGCCGCTGGCCAGTTCGTTTTTCAGCCCGATCAGCGGCATAATCGAGTAGCCCAGGCCCGCAATCACCGCCTGCTTCACGGCCTCGTTCGAGGTGAGTTCCATTTTCTTGCGTACGGGCAGGCCGTTGTGTTCAATGAATTTTTCCATGGTGTGCCGCGTGCCCGAACCCCGCTCACGGTAAATCAGGGGCAGCGTTTCAAAGAGTTGCTTGCCGTACGGCTTGCGTTTGAAGGGCTGCTCCATGTTGCCCACCAGATACAGCTTGTTGGGCATCAGCTCCAGTTTTTCAACCTGCAGGTGTTGGGGCAGCACTGACACCAGCGAAAAATCCACCTCGTTTTTTTCCAGGCTCGCCACCACCTTGGCCTTGTTGGTCACGTCGAGCAGCAGTTCTATGCCCGGATGCTGTTTCAGGAACCCCGCCAAGAAGTAAGGCATCACGTACTTGCCCGTAGACACGACCGACAGTTTCAAACGCCCCGCCAACTGCCCGTTGTAGGCCAGCGTCTTGTAATTGATGGCATACACCTCGTTGAGTATGTTTTCGGCGGCCACGGCGATTTCCTTGCCAAAATCGGTGACGAAGAGTTTGCGGCCCACTACTTCGGTCAGGGGGATGGCAAACTGGTTTTGGAAATTCTTGAGCTGGATGGACACCGCCGGTTGGGTCAGGCAGAGTTCCGCCGCCGCCTTGGTCACGTTTTGTGTTTGCGTCACCTTCAGGAACACTTGCAGTTGGTGCAGGGTATAGTTCATAAAATCGGCTTATGTATATCATTGCAAAGATAAATAAAAACATATAATACGTTTTGCCCAGTTTTGCGTCATCAATTCACCAACACAACCCGAACATGACAAAGATAACGGTAGCAAAAGGCGACGGGATAGGCCCCGAAATCATGGATGCCACACTGGAAATACTGTTGGCCGCCGGTGCCGACATTGAGATTGAGGAGATAGAAGTGGGCGAGAAAGTGTATCTGGCCGGTAACACGGCGGGCATAGCCAAAGAGTCGTGGGAGGTGATCCGGCGCAACAAGGTTTTCTTGAAAGCCCCCATCACCACCCCGCAGGGCGGCGGCTACAAGAGCCTGAACGTGACCACCCGCAAGTTCCTGGGGCTGTATTCCAACGTGCGGCCTTGCATGAGCCTCCATCCGTTCGTAAAAACCAAGCATCCGGTCATGGATATCGTGATTGTGCGTGAAAACGAGGAGGACTTGTACGCGGGCATCGAACACCAGCAGACCGACGAGGTGGTGCAGTGCCTAAAACTCATTTCGAGGCCCGGCTGCGAGAAGATTGTGCGCTACGCCTTTGAATACGCCCGCGCGTACGGCCGCAAAAAGGTGACCTGCTTTACCAAAGACAACATTATGAAGCAGACCGACGGCCTGTTTCACCAAGTGTTTGATGAGATAGCCAAGCACTACCCCGAAATCGAGAATGAACACTGGATCATTGACATCGGCGCGGCCAAGATGGCCGACACGCCCGAAGCCTTTGATGTGCTTGTGATGCCCAACCTGTACGGCGACGTGCTCTCAGATGTGGCCGCCCAGATTGCGGGTTCGGTGGGTCTGGCCGGTTCGGCCAACATCGGCGAGGAGTGCGCCATGTTCGAGGCCATCCACGGCTCGGCACCGCGCCGCGCCGGTCAGAATCTGGCCAACCCCTCGGGCCTGCTGCAAGGTGCGGTAATGATGCTGAACCACATAGGGCAGTCGGCGGTGGCCGAAAAGGTGCAGAACGCGTGGCTCAAGACCATCGAAGACGGCATCCACACTTACGACGTTTTCAAGGAAGGCACAAGCAAACAGAAAGTGGGCACCCGCGAGTTTGCGCAGGCGGTGATAGCCAACCTCGGCCAAAAGCCCGCTACCCTCAAGGCGGTTTCGTATGCCAACGGAAGGGCGTTGGACCTGCCGAAATACACCCGCAAGCCCGCCGCCAAGAAAGAACTCGTGGGCGTGGATGTGTTTGTACACTGGCCCGGCACCGACCCCGACGAGCTGGCGGCCAAAATCAGGCAACTGGATGGCGCAGGCGTGGCTCTGTCCATGATTACCAACCGGGGGATAAAGGTCTGGCCCGAAGGCTTTTCGGAAACTTTCTGCACCGACCACTGGCGGTGCCGCTTCAAGCC
>JANPIL010000184.1:0-4305 GCA_031424975.1 Sphingobacteriales bacterium | reverse complement strand
TCCGTGTCATCCTCAACCAAGAGTATGCTCCTTGGGTTTGTGTGGGTTGCCGTTTCAGTCCTCATATCCGCTTTTGATTACCGTGGAAATCATTTTGAACTGCACATTGGCATTGAAGCAATGCTTGGCGTGGGCGGGTATGATCATTCCCTCGCCCAGCTTGAGCTTATAGAACTTGTCCTTGATGGTTACGTCGGCAGTGCCGTCTATTATCTGGACATAGTTGTCGAAGGGCGAGGTTTTTTCGGCCAGCTCTTCGCCCGCGTCAAACGACGAAACGGTAATGTTTCCGGTTGTTTTCTTGAGGATGGTCTTGCTTACCACAGCGTTGGGTATGTACTCGATTATCTCAACAATGATGTGGACTTTTGATTTTTCCAATTCGGTGCTTTGTGGTTTGGCGGGTTCCGGTTTGTGGTTTTCTGGTTTATTGTCTTTCATGGATCGGTTTATGGTTCAAAAGGTTAGGCGGACTGCTTGTGCGTGAAGGTAGGGCTGTTTCGGGTCGGAAACCTTACATAAGTGCGGGGAAATGTTACATATATCACACATTTTCAAGGTTGTCGCCGCGCTTCCGTTTCAGTTGCCGGTAAAAGGAAGGCGACAGTCCGGTGATTTTCCTGAACTGGTTGGATAGGTGCGCCACGCTGCTGTAGTGCAGCCGGTGGGCAATCTCGGTGAGGCTCAACTCGTCGTAGAGCAGCAGTTCCTTCACGCGTTCAATCTTGTGGATGATGATGAACTGCTGGATGGTAATGCCCTTGACCTCGGAAAATATGTTGGACAGGTAAGTGTAGTCGCGGTTCAGTTTTTCGCCGATGTATTCCGAATAATTCACTTTGGGCAACTCATCGGAATAGTGGATCATCTCGACAATCACGCTTTTTATCTTTTCAATCAGGATGCTCCGCTTGTCGTCCAGCAGTTCCAAACCCGACTGCAACAGGTTTTTTCCCAGTTGTCCGCGTTGTTCCTCCGTAATGTTTTCCGCAATCTCGACCATGCCCAACTCAAGGGCCAGGCAGTGCAGCCCCATTTTTTTGATTTCCTCCTTCACCACCATCTTGCACCGCAAACTGACCATGTATTTAATGTAGAGTTTCATGGGCAGGGTTTCAGGGCAACAGTGTGTTTTGGCGTTCGGCTCCCGTTTTTATCTTGCTTTTTCGCTTTTCCATGGAAGCGACCAAAACGGAAATCCTTCCGGTCGGTTAAGCGTGTACCAAAACCGCGCCCCGCCCTTTGCAAAAGCGGTAGCGGCAATACGCTTTTAAGTGTTTTTCCGGAAATGTAGGGATTATTTCAAAGAACGGAACGCCCGCCAGCCGGACAAAAATAAACCCCCGGCTGGCAGGCCGGGGGTTTGGAGCCTCCCCCAACCCCTTCCGAAGGAGGGGGCTTTCTAAAACTCCCCCTTTGGGGGCTGGGGGGCTTTGGGCTTTTTAAAACATACTATTCTGTGTTGTGGGCTGTCGTCTGTGGACTGCTGTTTGTCTCATATAAAATATTTCAGCCGTATCACTTCCTTTTCCGTCAGGTAGCGCCAGTTGCCGCGCGGCACTTCCTTCTTGGTCAGGCCCGCGTACATGGTGCGGTCCAGGCGTTCCACTTGGTAGCCCAGATGTTCGAAAATGCGCCGCACAATGCGGTTGCGCCCCAAGTGCAGCGCAATGCCCACCGAGCGGTTATCGGGCGATACAATGGCCAGGTCATCCACCGTGGCCAGGCCGTCTTCCAGTTCCACGCCTTTCATGATGGCCGCAAAATCGTTTTTGGTCAGTGGCTTGTCCAGTTCCACTTCGTAGAGTTTCTCAATCTCGTGCGACGGGTGCGACAGTTTTTCGGCCAGTTCGCCGTCGTTGGTCAGCAGCAGTAGGCCGGTGGTGTTGCGGTCCAGCCGCCCCACCGGATAAATGCGTTCGGTGGCTGCGGTTCTCACCAAGTCCATCACCGTCTTGCGTTCATCCGGGTCGTCGGTGGTGGTAATGAAGTCTTTGGGCTTGTTGAGCAGTACGTACACCATTTTTTCGCGGCTCAGCGTGCGGATGCCGTACTTTACCACGTCGCCGGGTTTTACCTTGTAGCCCAACTCGCTGACAACCACATCATTGACCTTTATGTCGCCTTTCTTGATCAATTCATCGGCCTCGCGGCGCGCACAAACGCCCGCATTGGCGATGTAGCGGTTCAGGCGTATCTCCTCGTTGGGGTCGGCCACTTTGATTTTCGCATTGAACCTGCCATTTTTCTCAAACCGGGCAATGTCGCGGTCATAATCGGGCCGGTTCTGCGCCCTTTCCGCGTAGCCGGAGGTTTTGCCTTCTTCGCGGATACTATTTTTCCGGTCACTGCCGCGTTCGTCGGGTTCTTTTTCCCGGTCGTCGCTCACTTCCTTCCGTTGGAACGGTTTCGGAAAAGGCCGTTTTTCGGTATCAAAGGGACGCTTTTCAGTATCAAAGGGACGCTTTTCGGTATCAAAAGGCCGTCTTTCACTGTCTTCCCGGCGGAAAGGTTTTTTTTCGGGAGTTCCCGCGCCGCCCGCTTCGTGGAGTTTCTTCACTTCCTGGTAGCTGATGTCGCGTCCGGTTTTGCGTTCGCCGGTGTTGCTTTCGCGCCGCCTGAAAGGTTTGTCGCGCCGTTGGTTTTCCCGGCCACCGGCTTCATCGTTGCGGAAAGCCCTTTTGGCCGGCCTTTCACTCCCCGCACTCCTTTCGGAACTTCTCCGTTCGGGGGTTCCGATATCGTCGCGGCGGCGGAAAGCCTGCGTTCTTCCCTCGGATGGCGCACTTTCGTCGCGGCGCAAATTACCCGGCCGGTCACCAACAGAACCTTGGCGGTCATCGCGGCGCACGGATTTGTCAAAGGGTTTTCTGACAGCCTTGTACTGGTCTTTCACGCGGCGGTTGCGTTTTCCCTGGAAAGGGTTTTCGCCGGGGGTTTCGGTGTTTGCGGGGATACCTGCCTGTCCGGCAGGCAGGCTATTTCCGGCGGCTGGCTTTTCGGCGGCCGGCCTTTCAAATGGAAGCTTTTCAAACGGACGCTTTTCAAAAGGGGGTTTCTCGAAAGTGCGTTTCTCAAACGGACGTTTGCCAAATTCCGGTTTGTCAAACGGACGTTTGCCGAATTCCGGTTTGTCAAACGCCGGTTTGTCAAACGAACGCCGCCCGGCATCGCTGCGGTTGCGGTCAGGAAAGGTTTTCCTGCCAAAAGGCCGGTCGCCGCCACTGTCTGGGCGTTGGCGGAACGGTTTTTGGCCGCTGGCTGGCTTTTGGCCACTGGCCGGGCGTTTGTCGAATGCGCGTCCGCTGTCGGGCCGCTTTTCAAACGGTCGTTCGCTGCCTTGGCCGGGCTTGCGGAACGGGCGGGCGGCTCCGCTGGCGGGCCGTTTGTCGAATGGGCGGTTGCCATCGGGTCGGTTGCCGAAAGGCCGGTCGCCGCCGGTTTTGCGCACCGGGCGTTCGCTGCCAGTTGCGCCCCGGCGAATGGCCCTGCCGCCTTCTTGGCTGCTGCGGCCGCGCCGACCAGTGTCGGCACTTCCCTCTTTGGGGTAGAATTTGGAGAATGCGGAGTTTTCGGGTCTTTTTTTCATGTTTTCGCTTGCAGCATCACTGCTGTAACATTAAATGGTGAAACGGGAAAGTTTACGGTTGAAAGCCCACAGCCAAAAAAACCTTGCCATGGAAAGCCAACGGGGTTCGGGCATTTGTAAAGATACTATTTTCAGGGTTTTGATCCTGCTGTTTTTCACTCCTCTTTCGCGCCAATCTCGTTTTCGGCGGCGGCAAAATCCTTGGGTTGCGGCAGGTCTTTGAGGCTCCGGATGCCAAAATATTCCATGAATTTGCGGCTGGTGCCGTACAGCAGCGGGCGGCCCACGGTTTCGGCCTTACCCGTGATTTCCACCAGTTCCTTGTCCAGCAGTTTCTGCACCGCATAGTCGCAGTTCACGCCGCGTATCTGCTCCAGTTCAGCCCTGGTGACCGGCTGGCGGTAAGCGATGATGGCAACCGTTTCCAAGGCGGCCGTTGAGAGCCGTTTTTTGGAGTTCTGTTTCAGCAAGATGCCAATGCTGGCCTGGTAGGCGGGCTTGGTCAGAAACTGGTATCCTCCGGCAATGGCATAAATGCCAAACGTATGCGCATCGGTCTCGTATTTGAGCGTCAACGCCGCGATTGCGTTTTCCACATCCTCGTGCGGCACTTCGGCACCGAACATTTCCGAGAGGCACTGCTGGATGTCGGTGGTCTTGATGGGCTGGGGCGAGCAGAAAATCAAGGCCTCCACGTGGTTTTGCAGGAAATTCAA
>JANPIL010000183.1:0-10816 GCA_031424975.1 Sphingobacteriales bacterium | reverse complement strand
GCAGTGGACGACCTTGAATTCGCTTCCTTCAAGGATTCCGAAGGTTTCAAGAACTCGCTGAAATAATCGGCTGAAATGAAATAGTATCTTTCAGAAACACCAAACCCCGCCGTGCTGCACGGCGGGGTTTGGTGTTTTCCGGACCATCCGATACGCAGTGGGTTTGGGCTTTTTTGAAGATACTATTTTGGCGGCTGGTTTTTGGCCTTCGGCTACGCGAGTCGCAGACTCGAGTACTGTGTTCGTTAAGTGAGGCACTAACCCATGCGAGATAAAAAAATTTGAAAAACATAAAAAGTTAGCTTGACACCCTGAACTGACGGCACGTATTATTGCGCATATTGTATTGCTGAAAATGATAGACACCATCCGGTACGCAATGCGCGTTTTGTGTTGTTCAACCCAACCTGACAGTAATTGTAAGGGCTTACCTAACTGATTGCAAGCCGGTTATGGAAAAACGGATACCGTATTTGGTATTCTCAGCCCCTTTCGCTAACATTGAGATGAGGCGCAAAACTTGCGTCTATTTGAGAGTTGTATGAAATTTTTCCGACCGCTACCCAAAATAACGACCAAGAATATATTATGAACATTCAAGTATCCTCAAGCTTTAAAAAAATGACAGGTAAAGCAATAATTGCAATTACCCTGTTCATAATTACATACTTAATCCTTTTATCTTTAGCTATTGGAATGACAGCTCTTTGTGTAATGGGTGGAATTGCTTTAATCGCAGCAAAACCTATGGCAATAACAATTGGATTAGGAGTTGGGTTAGCAAGTTTAGGTTTTTTCATCCTTATATTTTTGTTTAAATTTCTTTTTAAACAACATAAAGTTGATAGAAGTCATTTAGTTGAGATTTCTGAACTTGAAGAGCCAAAACTGTTTTCTTTTATAAGGGAAATTGTAGATGAAGTGCAGACAGACTTTCCTAAAAGGGTATATTTATCAAGTGATGTAAATGCTTGTGTCTTTTACGACTCTAACTTTTGGAGTATGATATTTCCAATTCGCAAAAATTTGCAAATTGGATTAGGTTTAGTAAACACTATATCAGAACAAGAATTTAAGGCAATATTAGCCCACGAATTTGGTCATTTTTCGCAACGAAGTATGAAAGTAGGGAGCTATGTATATAATGTAAATCAAGTCATTTTTAATATGCTTTACGACAACGAATCGTTTGACAGTATGATTCAAAAGTGGGCAAATATTAGTGGTTATTTTTCAATTTTTGTTACCATTGCTGTGAAAATAATTCAAGGTATTCAATGGATTTTAAGAAAAATGTACGAATTCATAAATGTCAGCTATATGGCTTTGTCGAGAGAAATGGAATTTCACGCAGACGAAATTGCTGCAAATGTTGCAGGCTATTTGCCGTTAAAAGAATCCTTGTTGAGAATGGATTTAGCCGAACATTCCTATAATGCTGTATTGGGCTATTATGATGGGAAAATATCAAACAACATCAAAAGCAAAAACATTTACAAAGAGCAAGGATTTGTAATGAATTTTTTAGCAACCCAAAACAATCTTTCTTTCAAAAATAACTTACCGATGGTTTCTGAACTTGATTTGAGCAAGTATAACAAATCAAAATTAATCATTAAAAATCAGTGGGCTTCTCATCCAAGTATCGAAGAACGGATAAAGGCTTTAGAATTAACCGACATCTATAAAACAGGAGTTGAAAAGCCAGCAATTTTATTGTTTGAAAACGAAGAAATAATACAAGAAAAAATTACAGAAAAGTTGTTTTCAACAATTACCTATGCTGAAAGCACTACATCATTAGATATTGAGATATTTAAAACGGATTATTCGCAGACATTCAATAAGAATAGCTTTCCTTCCGAATATAATAGCTATTATGACAACAAAAACCCCATTGAATTTGATGTAAACAGTATCGTTGATTTCAAAATTGCGGAAATAATGGATATGTTTTTCGGTAATGTGAAAGTAGATATGGTATATGATTTTATTGCATTTGAAAATGACAAAAATGTATTGGCTAACATAGCGAATAAGGAATATAATATAAAATCTTTTGACTATGAAGGACAAAAATATAAATCAGCAGAAGCTGAAAATTTAATCCCAAAAATAGAAACAGACCAAAACAGTATTAGAGAAAGAATAAAGGAAAACGACTTAAATATTTATAAGTTTTTTTATAACGAAGCCCTAAAAAAGGGTAATGCTACTATTCTTAAAGAAAAGTACATCAACTTCTTTAAACAAGATTCGGAATATGATAATAAAGTAGCATTGTACAACAAAATTGGTGAGTCAACAAGCTTTATAAGTGTAGTAACTCCATTTGAACAAATAAGAGAGAATCTGAAAACCCTTCAGCCTTTGGAAATTGAACTAAAAACGGAAATAAAAAAGCTGATAGAAGATGTAACTTTAAGAAACGAAATATCCCAACAGACAATAGAAAATTTTGAAAAATATCTTTCTAAAGAATGGGAATATTTTAATGGCACAGAATACTATAACGACAATCTTCAAATTCTATTCAATGCTGCAAACGAATATAACTACCTTTTGTCAAGGAAGTATTTTATAACAAAATTAGACTTGTTAAACTATCAAATTGACCAACTTGAAAAATAAAACTTCACACAACAAGGGTTTGGCAAAATGGGGGCAGAAGTGCTAAATTGAACATTTGTACTTCTAATTCCCCCACTTCGCCAAGCCCCAAAACGTTGGTATGACAAGGAAACGCCAAGCGGTCACCTTCACAATAGTATGTCGCGGAAAAGCAAAACCCGTATTTTTGCCCGGATACTAAACCGGATGCCCCGTAAAAAAGCTTCTTTTCCTGCTGCTGGCAACACCATTCCAAAATAGTATCTTTTCAGATGCCCAAACCAACCCTTTTCATTCATCCGCACTCACGCGGAAAGGTTTTTCGTATCCGGGTTTCAGCATCTTCCATATGATGGGCGCATAATTCCGGTTGTCGAGCATGGCAAACAGGATGGATGGATGTTTTTGGGTCTGGAAATACAAGGCCGTTTCCTTGCGGTCGGCCAGCATCTTGAAGGCCAGCTTCGCTTCGGTTTCTATGGCTTGGTATTGGATGGTAAGGCGGTCAACCGTTTTTTTGACCCAATCGTAAAATTCGTCGGGCACTTTTTCCAGGATTTCATCAAACGGCTGGTTGGTCGCCAAGTATTCCCAAATATTGGTGGACGAAACCTGCGTCAAAATCCGGTGCAGACGCACATATTCCTCAAACTTCACCTTCACCCGGAAGCCAGACTTGAATTTAATCACAAAACCCTCCCTGTTGTCTTCCTGCAACGTTTTCAGCGCGTCCAATCCTGTAATTCCATCGTAACGGCGCACCAACGGGAAGCCGATTTCCGGCAGGTTTTCATCGTTGCCGCTTTTGTTGTCAATCACGGCAAGCAGCACCAAATCCTCACGGTCGCCGTAGTCCACCACAATTCGGTTGCCGGGATAAATGATTTCGAACAGATAGGTTTTGGCCGGGTCGAGCCGGGCAAATGTGTGGGCATAGGTATTGTGTAGCATCCGCGTGGCCTTCTGCGATTGTTCGCTGCCAAACGAGCCACGCGTGGCAATAAGCGGCTGTCCGTCAAGCCAGTACAAGATTCCCAGCGAGCCGTCCATTTTCTCAAAAACCTCAAAATTCTCGTTCGGGATTTCGTGCGGCGAGTGTTCCTGCACATTGAAAAACTTGCCGAAAGGCCGCGCCACAATGTTGTGCTGCCCATCCATGATCAAGCCGCGGCACGCCAGCGTCCATTCGTTCCAAAACCGTTCGTATTGTGCTTTTGGCGCGTAATTATAAATGTACAAATCCGCCGCCGGGTGTTTTTGCACATTAATGTAGCCATCGGCAATGAGTTGGCGCAAAGATTCTATGTTCGTCACAAGCGGGTTTGGTCTTTTTGAAACCTGCCTGCCGGACAGGCAGGGATACTGTTTTTGAAACGGTGGCCGGACTTTCCAAGTCCGGCGGCAAGGCATCCGGGATTGCCGGCTTGTACGCCACGGCGCACAAGCCGGCGTACAGGCAAATCTGGGTGAGCGGGTTTGACTGTTTTGAAAGATACTATTTTGCCACGGTTACCTACACAAAAAAAGAGGCTCGTGCGAGCCTCTTTTTTACTTCGTCATGGATAAATCGAAAGGTTACACACCCACATTCTTCACCGTCTGGAAGGTCAGCGATTCGCCGGTTCCCTCGTAGTCGGCAAGAATCGTGTCGCCTTCGGCAAAGTCGCCTTTCAGGATTTCCTCGGCTACCGGGTCTTCGAGATAGCGTTGGATGGCACGGTTCAGTGGTCTGGCTCCGTATTGCGGGTCATAGCCTTTTTCAGCCAGAAAATCCTTTGCCTTTTCCGTCAGTTCAATCTTGTAACCCAACTGCGTGAGCCGCGAAAAGAGCTTGCCCAACGACAAGTCAATGATTTTGTGAATCTGGTCGCGTTGCAGCGAGTTGAACACAATCACATCGTCCAGCCGGTTCAAAAATTCCGGTGAGAATGCCCGTTTCAACGCGTTCTGGATGGTACTTTTCATGGCCTCATCGCTGTTTTCGGAACGCGAACGGCTACTGAAACCAATGCCGGCCCCGAATTCCTTCAGGTCACGCACACCGATGTTTGATGTCATGATGATGATGGTGTTCCGGAAATCCACGCGGCGGCCCAAGCCATCGGTCAGGATGCCATCGTCGAGCACTTGCAGCAGCAGGTTGAACACGTCCGGGTGTGCCTTTTCAATCTCGTCGAGCAGCACCACCGAGTACGGCTTGCGGCGTATTTTCTCGGTCAGTTGGCCGCCTTCCTCATAACCCACGTATCCGGGAGGCGCACCCACCAAGCGCGATACCGAGAATTTCTCCATGTATTCGCTCATGTCAATGCGCACCAACGCCTCATCCTTGTCAAACAGGTAGGTGGCCAGCACCTTTGCCAGTTCGGTTTTGCCCACGCCCGTCGGGCCGAGGAATATGAACGAGCCAATCGGCTTTTTCGGGTCTTTCAGGCCCACGCGGGTGCGTTGGATTGCCTTTACCAGTTTTTCAATGGCTTCCTCTTGGCCAATCACGCGGTTTTTCAGTTCCGTACCCATGCCCAGCAGTTTCGCGCCTTCCTTCTGCGCAATCCGGTTCACGGGAATGCCGGTCATCATGGCAATCACTTCGGCCACGTTTTCCTCATTCACCTTGTAGCGTTTCTGCTTGGTTTCCTCTTCCCACATCACCTTGGCCCTGTCCAGTTGCTCCATCAGGCGTTTTTCCTTGTCGCGCAACTGGGCAGCCTCCTCATACTTTTGGCTCTTGACCACGTAATTCTTTTCCTTCTTGATATTCTCGATGGCTTCTTCCAGTTTCAGGATATCCTCAGGCACCGATATATTGTTGATGTGAACCCGCGCCCCGGCCTCGTCCAGCACATCAATGGCTTTGTCGGGCAGGAAACGGTCGGAAATGTAACGGTCCGACAATTTCACGCACGCCTCTATGGCTTCGGGCTGGTAAATTACGTGGTGGTGGTCTTCGTATTTGTCCTTGATGTTATTCAGGATTTCAATCGTTTCCTCGGGCGAGGTGGCATCCACCATCACAATCTGGAAACGACGCGCCAAGGCTCCGTCCTTTTCAATGTACTGCCGGTACTCGTCCAGCGTGGTTGCACCGATGCATTGGATGTCTCCCCGCGCCAAAGCCGGCTTGAACATATTCGATGCATCAAGCGAACCCGAAGCGCCGCCCGCGCCCACAATCGTGTGCAGCTCGTCAATGAACAGAATCACTTCCGGCGATTTTTCCAATTCATTCATCACCGCCTTCATTCGTTCCTCAAACTGGCCCCGGTATTTGGTGCCGGCAACCAGCGAGGCCAAATCCAGTGTCACCACGCGTTTGCCGAACAGCACGCGCGAAACTTTTTTCTGGATGATGCGCAACGCCAGACCTTCGGCAATGGCGGTTTTGCCCACACCGGGCTCACCGATCAGGATTGGGTTGTTTTTCTTGCGGCGCGAGAGTATCTGCGCCACGCGTTCTATTTCCTTCTCGCGGCCCACAATGGGGTCGAGTTTGTTGGCTTCGGCCATCTTGGTCAGGTCACGACCAAAGTTGTCGAGTACCGGCGTGCGCGATTTTTCGGCAGATTTGGAAGCCTCCCTTCCGGCTCCGCCACCTTGTCCGCCTCCGCCTCCGAAGATGCGTGCATTGTCATCATCCGGATCATCCGCATCGGCGGCGGCTTTCGGGTTGTGTGTGTGATATTCCAGCATCTCTCTGATTACTTCGTAGTTAATGTCGTATTTCGATAAAATCTGCGTGGCAACGTTGTCCTCGTCGCGCAGGATGGAAAGCAGCAGGTGCTCCGTTCCAATGAGTTGGCTCTTAAAGATTTTGGCCTCCAAGTACGTGATTTTCAGCACTTTCTCCGATTGCCGGGTGAGAGGGATGTTAGCCAGGTTTTTCACGCTGTGCGTGGCCGTGCCTTTAGTAGCCTGCTCAATGTTTTGGCGCAACTCCTCAAGTGCGACCCCGAGCTTCTTCAGCAGCCCGATGGCCACCCCGTCCGCCTCCCGGATCATGCCCAAAATCAGGTGTTCCGTGCCGATATAGTCGTGCCCCAAACGCAAGGCTTCCTCGCGGCTGAGTGAGATCACTTCTTTGACCCGGTTCGAAAATTTAGCTTCCATATAATAGGATTGTTCTGGTGTAAAAGGTCTTGAATCGGGTTTGGAAACAAACAAGTGGTAGCAATTTACCATTAAACTCATGAAAACAAAAAATAGTTTGTTCCCGACACCAACGCCCAAACCTTTGCCGTGGTTTGGACAATTGGAGGGATACTATTCTTACCGGGTTACGGGTTTTGCACGCCCGGAGGTTGTGTCAGGAGCCGTCCAAACAAGCCGATTGCCGGATGATGTGCCCGGCACGCGGCCCTTCGCAAAACAAGACATCCAGAACGGATAAATTGGGCGCAAACTCCCCGCCAAAATTCTGCGGGTAAGCCACCGGCCTGTAAAGCCGTGCCAAGGTTTCTTTTTCCTTGGGATGGATCATGTTCCGCCGGTCTTCAAAGCCATTGGTGCTTTGCCCAGCATCCCCTTCCAAATACTGTTCCGAAATGGAAATCGTCCGTTTCCAACCCAATAGTTCAAGACATTTTGTCAGGATTTGCTTGTTCAAATCCAACAGCAGCGGCGGTTTTCCGAACAAAACCGCTTCAAAGACCGGTGCGAACTCACCAAAGAAAGGAGCCTTTCCGTACGCCGAAACAATGGTTCGCCAGTGGTTTTTCAGCCAATTGTCTCGGTAGTCAACCTGCACGTCCTTCATTTGCTGCTTGCCGCCGGCGTTAATAACCGGCACTGACAAACTGGCCACCTTGCTGGCAGTGCGCACTTGGCAGCGGTTGCGGTAGCTTTGCTTCATGTAGTGCTGGTGCGCGTCCAGCACAACCGAATCATGGGCGGACAGGCACGCAAAATAGGCGATGCACGGAAAATAATGTGGCTCAATAAGCAAGTGTTTGTTCAAGGGCATCTGTTACGGTCAGGGTTTTCAAGCAAATGGCCAGTTCAAAATAGTATTCCCGCCCAAAAGCGGGATTTCGCTCCGCTCAACTTTCAAAAACGCCAAACTCCGGCAAACGAAAAACCCCCTCATGCTTGAGGGGGCCGAACCGCAAAAGGTTTTTTTGCTGCCATTACCGATCCGAGGCATTGCCCACGCTTGGGTTGCGGTTCTCGATGATGAAACCATCGGCAAAGAGGCGGTACTTGTCAAAGATGGAACGCACTGCACGGCGCAGATACCGGTCGCTGGTGAGGGCTTGATCGTTGAACACGCCCGAAGCGTAGCCCTGCCACACGGTCTGGTGTTTTTTGGCATCCAGCAGTTGCACCACCAACGTGCCTTGCACCATGCTGTATTTGATGGGGTCATATTTTGTTTCTTCGTCTTCCGTGCCAATCCAGTTCTCTATTTCGGGCTGGTTGAAGCCTTGGAAACGCAAATCGTCATTAAAAACTTTGTAAGAAACCAGCAGGCTGGGCTTGCGTTTGTTGAAGCGGTAGCCGTGCAGTTCCAATTGTTTGCGTACCGCCTCCTCAATAATCGGGTTCGACATGGTGGTGTCTTTTTCCGCTGATCCGTTGTCCACAAAGCAAAAGGAATTGTATTTCTTGAAATTGCCTTTGTAACTGTAGTCGTACTCAACCAAGAAACGGCTTTCATTCATGCAGGAGGCAAACACCAGCAAAAGGGCAACGGCGAGCAGGGAAAACGGTTTTTTCATACATCAAACAGAAGAGTGTAGAAATGGATTGAGAATGCACGCCGAAAGACAATATTGAAAACCGTTCCGAATATTCCAAAAACCCAACAATTCCCTAAACCTAAACATTCAGACGCACAAATTCAAGTGCTTCACGGATGTTTCTACAACTTTCCCGCCCGGTTTTTGTTTCAACATAACCAAGGTTTCCGTAAAAAATCGTTCCGGCTCTGAGCCAAGCTTTTGGCTGTCAGCGGATTCGGGTATTTCAGATATACGCGGCAATCCGGCCGCCGGATTGCCGCAAAACCCGTCTTCAAAAAATAATGCCACTAAACCCGGCGCGAGCCTCCACCCGGTCATCCATCACTGATTCCACAAACCCCCAATCCATCGGCATCGCATGAAACAGATAATGTATTGGTTCGGTATCATTGTTTTCTTACACGCCGCCTGCGGGCAAACGAGGCCGGGAAAGGTTACCAAGACGGCAACTGACAGTATTTACACGTTTGTCCGTTCGCGGGATGCCGACGGCACGGGAAAAGTTTACCAAGGGCGCGAGATTGCGCCGACCATGAGCCATTTCGGGGCGGCGTGGCTGGAGCGTGCCGAGCGGCTGGAAGAGGAACGCACGGATCTGCTGGTGGAAGTAATGGCAGTCAAGGTAAAGCCAACTGATGTGATTGCCGATGTGGGGGCGGGCAGCGGCTATTTTTCGTTTCGGCTGGCTCCGCTGGTGCCGCAGGGCAAAGTGCTGGCCAACGACATCCAGCCCGAAATGCTGGCCTTGATCAACGGCCGGAAAAAAAATAGTACCTTTAAAAATGTCGAAACCGTGCTGGGCACTATCAGCGACCCGAAACTGCCCGCCAACAGTGTGGATTGGGTGATTCTGGTGGATGCCTACCACGAGTTTTCGCATCCGCACGAGATGATGCGCGGCATTGTGGAAGCCTTGAAACCAACCGGAAAAGTAATTCTGCTGGAATACCGCGCCGAAGATGCCAACGTGCCGATTAAGAAGCTGCACAAAATGACTGAGGCGCAAGCCAAAAAGGAAATGCGTTTTGTGGGGTTGCAATGGGTGGAGACAAACAGAACCCTGCCGTGGCAGCATTTGATGGTGTTCGGGAAATAGTCCACAGTCCATAGACAACAGTCCACAGATAACAGTCCACAGATAAAAAAGTGGCAGAAAACCCGTAGGGGCGGCCCTTGCGGCGGCCCAACACCCGGCAGAATAGTATCTTTCAAAACCGCCAAACCCGCCTTTTTGCGGCTGACTGTACGTCAAAAAAAATCAGCGCGGGCAAGTCTCATAAACGTGTGAGACTTGCCCGCGCTGCCGCAAAATAGTATGTTTCGGAAAGGCCAAACCCGCCCGCTGCCGATTGTGAACCGTGCCACTTTTTTTGCTATAAACTGTCGTCCGTGGACTGACCTTACAGCGTATTCACCGCGTTCAGGTCTTCAAACGCGAGTTTCAGGCGTTTCATCATGCTTTCCTCGCCTTTGCGCAGCCATACGCGCGGGTCGTAGTATTTCTTGTTGGGCGAATCCGCGCCTTCGGGGTTGCCGAGTTGCGCTTGCAGGTAGGCTTTCTTGCTTTCGTAATAATCCTTGATGCCTTCCCAAGTGGACCATTGCATATCGGTGTCGATGTTCATCTTGATGGCTCCGTATTTAATGGCCTCGCGGATTTCCTCGCGCGACGAACCCGAACCGCCGTGGAACACGAAATTGACCGGCATTTCGGCGGTGCCGAATTTCTGCTGGATGTAGTCCTGCGAATTTTTCAGGATGATTGGCTGCAACTTCACATTGCCGGGCTTGTACACGCCGTGGACATTGCCAAACGCGGCGGCCACGGTGAACCGGTGCGAAATCTTGCTCAGTTCCTCATAGGCATACGCCACTTCCGAGGGCTGGGTGTATAGCTTGGACGAGTCCACGTCCGAGTTGTCCACGCCGTCTTCCTCGCCGCCCGTCACGCCGAGTTCTATTTCCAGCGTCATGCCCATCTTGGCCATGCGTTCCAGGTATTTGGCGCATATTTCAATGTTTTCGTGCAGCGGCTCTTCCGAAAGGTCAAGCATGTGCGAGCTGTAAAGCGGCTTGCCGTGCTGGTCGAAGTGTTTTTCGCCGGCATCAAGCAGGCCGTCAATCCAAGGAAGCAGCTTTTTGGCGGCATGGTCGGTGTGCAGCACCACCGGAACGCCGTACAGCGCGGCCATCTGGTGTACGTGCAACGCGCCCGAAATGCCACCGGCAATGGCCGCCTGCTGCTTGTCGTTGGTCAGGCTCTTGCCCGCGTAAAAGTGCGCCCCGCCGTTGGAAAACTGGACAATGACCGGCGCATTCACGGCCTTGGCGGTTTCCAAAACGGCATTGACCGAGTTGGTGCCCACCACATTGACCGCCGGAAGGGCAAAGTCGTTTGCATTGGCGTGGCGGAACAGTTCGGTCAGTTGTTCGCCCGTCACAACGCCGGGCGCAAAGGTTGTATTGTT
>JANPIL010000182.1:0-10380 GCA_031424975.1 Sphingobacteriales bacterium | reverse complement strand
ATCCACGGGAACCACTTTCGATACGCCCGTGTCGTCGTCGGTTTGCGTGATGCCGTAAATCACATCCGTCGAGGCCATGGTGCGTTTGTTGTGCGTGACAATGATGAACTGCGAATCGGCGGAAAACTTGCGGACAATGTGGTTGAACTTGTCAATGTTGGCATCGTCGAGTGGCGCATCCACTTCATCGAAAATGCAGAACGGCGCCGGTTTGAGCAGGTAAATCGCAAACAGCAGCGATATGGCCGTCAAAGTCTTTTCGCCGCCCGACAATTGGTTGATTGTCAATGGGCGTTTGCCTTTGGGCTTGGCAATGATGTCAATCGGCGATTCGAGGGGGTTTTCCGGGTCGGCCAGTTTCAGGTCGCACGTGTCCTCATCCGAAAACAGCGACCGGAACACGCGGATAAAATGCTCGCGGATGGTGCCGAATGCCGCCAGAAACGTCTGCCGCGCCACGGTGTCAATCTCCGAAATGGTTTCGAGCAACGAGTTTTTGGCTTTCAGCAAATCGTTTTTCTGGCTGTCAATGAAATCGTAGCGTTGCTTGATTTCCTCGTACGCCTCCAATGCCATCGGGTTCACCGGCCCGATCCGGTCCAGCCGCGCCTTGAATTCATTGACGCGGCTACGCAGTTCGTCTTCCTTCTCGCCGAACAAAGTCCGGGCCTCGTCCATGCTCCACGCGGCACGCCCCGCTACCGGTTGGGGAGCCAAAAAACTCAACTGGCCGGAATGTACGCTTGTCGGTTGTTCGGGATTTGCAATTCCAAATCCTGGACCGGCGGATTTTGAATCTGCCGCCGCCGCGTTTTCCCCGAACGCCAAATCGCCGGTAAACTTCTCGTCGTCAGGCTCTTGCGGCCTGTCCAAGCGTACATTGAACTCCACCGAAAGGCGGTCTTTCACGGCGGTTACCTGCATTTGGATTTCGTTGCGTTTGCCTTGCAGTTCCAGCGTCAGGCTGTCGGCGAGTTCGCGTTGGCGCGTCAGGTCGCGGGTTTCCTTTTCGGCCTTGTCAATGCCGCCACGGGCAGCGTAGTAGTCGCGTTCGGCTTCGTTGAGTCCGGCCTCGATGGCTTCCTTTTCCCGGTACATTTCCACCAGTTCTTCGTCGCCCACTTCCTCAGCCTCGCTCAGCGCCGAAATGTCGGTTTCCGTTTTTTCGAGTTCGTTCTGGTTGGTACGCAAACGTAACTGGCTGCTGGCCAAAGATTCCTTCAGGAAACGGATTTCCTGCTCGGTGCCGCCCAGCCGGTTTTGCTGCTGGATCAGGCGGATGTTTTCAGCGTTGAAAAACCCGGATTTCACCGAAAGCTGCTCGTTCTGGAACGCCAGTTCGTCGCCGAGTTCGTGCAGGCGGGTTTCAAGGGTTAAGAGGACACTATTTTTCTCGGCCGCTTGCGGACTGGCACCGGCCACTTCGCTGGTCAGGTCTTCGAGTTGGGCCATGAAATCCTCGCGCCGCAACGACTGGTTTTGCAGCATGAGTGTGAGTTGCTCGTGCTTGGTTTTGAGCGTGATTTGCTGGCGGTTCAGTTCATTGCTTTCCGATTGCAGGGTTTGGGCTTTTTGAAAGATACTATTCTTGCGCACCGCCAAGTCGTCTTTGGCGGCTTTCAGGTCGCGTTGCCGGGCGGCGGTTTGGTCAATGGCCTGCCTGAAACCGCGGATTTCCGCTTCCAGTTTCTCCAGGTTTTTTGCCCGGCCAATCCGCTTGCCTTCAAACAAACCCACCGAACCGCCCGACAGACTGAATTGCCGCCGGATCAGTTTTCCGTTTTTCGTCAGCAAAATAGTATCTCCCGAAACATCCAAACCCACCTCTTCCGCAACAGCGAAAACGTTTCCCAGCAATTGCTCGGCTAATTTCTGGTAGCGGCTGTCAAACTCAACAATGTCCATAAGCGCAACCGCACTTTGGGGCAAATCCGGGGTTTCGGGTTTTTTGTAGATACTATTTTGCAATTTTTCGAGCACGAAAAAGTTGGCTTTTCCCTGCCCGGCTTCGCTCAGCAAATTGATGGCGGCGTAGGCTTGCCCGGCTGTTTCAACAATGTAGTAGTTCAGCACGGGTTCCAGGTAGTTTTCCAACGCCACGCGGTACTCGTCGGGGCAGGCAATAATATCCGACACCAGCGGCGTTTTCTTGTCCCATTTCGGGTTTTTGCTCAGAAATTGCACGGCTTCCGGGAACCCTTCCAGGCTGTCCATCATTGATTTGGTGAGGTTATACTCATTTTGGCGTGCATCCAGTTTGCGTTGCGCTGCTGTGAGTTCCTGCCGCGTGGCTTCGGTTTCGGCATCCGTGGTTTCCATTTGCGCCTGCAAATCTTCAATTTGCTCCTGCAAAGCCGTCAACGCATCCGTTTTGTCGCGGAGTTGCGCATCGGCTTTGGCAAGGTTTTCGGCAATGGTTTCCAAATCGGAGGTTTGGCCCGAATTTTCGATACTATTTTTTTCAAGCTCCTGCCTGATTGTTGAAATGCGCACCTGCTTGATTTCCAGCGATTTGTTCAGCGAATACAGTTCTTCCTGTTGTTGCCGGAATGCCACGTTCTGGCTGTTCAGTTGTTGCTGCAAATCCATGGCCGCCGCTTTCTGGGCCTCGTGTTCGGCTTTCAGCGTTTCCACAACCACCGCCAGTTCGTCGGTTTGCTTGGCCACACTGCTTTTCTCGTTTTCAAGCCGCTCTATGTTGGCCTGCACGTCGGTTTGCTGCCGCTGGCCATCGGCAATTTGCTGGCGCAGCGACTGGGCTTTGTCGGTCAGGAACTTGAGCCGTTCGTTCTTGATTTTCTTCTCGCTTTCGTGTTGCCTTATCTGGTTCACGTGTTCGTTCAGCGTGCGTTGGCGCGAGGCCAGCAGTTTTTCCTTGGTTATGAGGTCGGCCTTGGCCTTTTCAATCGCCGCATCGAGCTTGGCAATGTTGGTTTGCGCACCCAGCCGCTTCTCGTTTTCCAAGTCGAGTTGCTTTTTCAGCCTGTCCAGATTTTCCTGAAAGCGGCCCACCGTTTGGTGCGCCAACGCCACGCTGTAGGTCTTGTACTTGTTTTTGACTTGGAAATATTCCTCGGCCTGCCGCGCCTGCCGCTCCAGCGACTTCATGTTTTTGGTGATTTCGTGGAGCAAATCCTCCACCCGTTCCAAGTCGCTGTCGGTGTCTTCGAGTTTGCGCAGCGTTTCCTTCTTGCGGATTTTGAATTTCGAGATGCCCGCCGCTTCTTCAAACAGTCCGCGCCGCGAGTCGTTCTTGTCGTTGAGCAGGTCGTCCACCATTTTCAACTCAATGATGGCGTAGCTGTCCGGCCCGATGCCCGTGTCCATGAACAGGTTGTTGATGTCCTTAAGGCGACACGGAATGCCGTTGAGCAGATATTCGCTGTCGCCGGTGCGGTAGTAGCGGCGCGCAATCGTGACTTGCGAATACTCGGTAGGCAGGATATTTTTGGTGTTGTTGAACGTGAGCGAAACTTCGGCCATTTGCAGCGGTTTGCGGCGTTTGGTTCCGTTGAAAATCACGTTTTCCATCTTGTCCGAACGCAGGTTCTTGGTTTTCTGCTCGCCCAGCACCCAACGTATCGCATCCACCACATTGGATTTGCCGCAGCCGTTCGGCCCCACAATGCCCGTGATGCCACTGTCGAAGTTGATGGTGACCTTGTCGGCAAAACTCTTGAATCCCTTGATTTCCAGTTGGTGCAGTTGCATTTATGATCAGTTGGTTTGCTGTTGTGTGTCAAATTTACAACTATTGGGACAGACGGGTTTGGCCTTTTTGAAACCTGCCGGACAGGCAGGGATACTGTTTTGTAATTGCGCCCAATATCGGGTGCACTACCGGCTGATTTTATTGCCCCGAAGAAACTCGCCGACTGGCATCCGTTTTTTGCCTTCCAGTTGCAGTTCCTGCACGGCCAGCCAGCCGTCGGCGGTTTTCAGGTGCAGGAATGTCTTGTCGTCGGTTTGGATGGAACCGGCCGATGAACCGGCGGGAAGAAAATGCTTTTCGGCGCGGAAAATCTTGCACACCTTGCCATTGATGCGCGTCCAGGCACCGGGATACGGCGATAGCCCGCGCACAAAGTCATGGACTTGTCGGGTAGTCTGCCCAAAGTTTATCTCGCACGTCTCGGTGAATATTTTCGGGGCCAGCTTCACCGGCTGCGACAAATCCTGGGGTATCTGCGGGTAGCGGCCCGTTTCCACGGCCCGCACCGTTTTCAGCACCAGGTCCGCGCCCTTGCGCATCAGCCGTTCGTAAAGCGTTCCGGCGGTGTCGGTTTCGTAAACCGGCTCTTTTTCTTGGAAAACAATGTTTCCCGTATCTATTTCGTGTTGCAGGAAAAACGTTGTGGCACCGGTTTCCGTTTCGCCATTGATAATCGCCCAATTGATCGGAGCCGCGCCACGGTACTGCGGCAGCAGCGACGCGTGCAAGTTGAACGTGCCAAGCCGAGGCATGGCCCACACCGCTTCGGGCAGCATCCTGAATGCCACAACCACTTGCAAATCAGCTTGGTAGCTGCGCAGTTGTTCCAAAAACTCGGGGTTTTTCAGTTTTTCGGGTTGCAGCACCGGCACGCCGTGCTCCAGTGCCTTCTCCTTTATGGGCGAGGCCAGCATTTTCAGGCCCCGGCCCGCCGGTTTGTCGGGTGCGGTGATTACGGCAACTACCTGGCACCGGTTTTGCAAAAGCGTTTCCAGACTCGGCACTGCAAACTCGGGCGTGCCCATGAAGATGATTCTTAGCGGTTGATCCATGGCGGTGAAAAGAGTAATGGCAAGGCGCAAACTTAGGTATTTCGGCTTTGAAAAACCCGTGCGCCACCCCGTCCGTATTACAACCGTTTTCCAACACCAAATGTGTCGCCCTTGTGCATTTAATCAAGAACCAGTTATAGTTTTTGGTGAATGCGTTTGCGGGTTTTAACGGAAAGGCGTACATTAGCATTTTAAAAAGCATCGCCCGCAAGAGTCTTCCGATTCTTGCGGTTTGTTTTTGTGAAAAGCAACCATGGAAAACCCCGTTTCGCTGCCTTACCGTAACCACACGATTACCCGGCCGGGTTCGGGTCTTGGCTGATGCCCTGACAAATCACTGGTGCTTTGCGGAACGGTTTTTCAGCCGTTTTTTTATTCCGAGTCATGCCACAACAATGCACTAACTTCCAACTGAACAATGAGTAAATTTTCGTATTACACACCGGAGGGCTTGAGCAAACTCAAGGACGAGTTGAGCGGACTGACAACCAAGGGGCGGGCCGATATTGCGCGGCAGATTGCCGAAGCCCGCGACAAGGGAGATTTGAGCGAAAATGCCGAATACGATGCCGCCAAAGACGCGCAGGGAATGCTGGAAATGAAGATTGCCAAGCTCAAGGAACTGCTCTCCAACGCCCGGCTCGTGGACGAGTCGTCCATTGATATGTCGCAGGTTTCCATCCTGTCCATCGTGAAAATCAAAAACCGTAAGAACGGCACGCTGGTGACCTACACACTCGTGGCCGAAGAGGAAGCCGACCTGAAGGCGGGCAAAATATCGGTGCAATCGCCGATTGGCAAAGGATTGCTGGGCAAAAAAGTGGGCGAAACGGCCGCCATCACCGTTCCCGCCGGGCAGATGGAGTTTGAAGTGCTGGAAATAGGGCGGTGAAAACGTTTTGCGTCAGTTGAAAATAGTATCTTCCAGGAAGGCCAAACCCCGCCCCCAAACGGTAAACGACAAACAGTAAACGCAAAACGCCATGCCTTCGCTCTTCACACGCATCATCAATGGCGAGATTCCGTGCCACAAAATCGCCGAAAACGAACATTGCCTTGCTTTTCTGGACATCAGTCCGGTGGCTATGGGGCACACGCTGGTAGTGCCCAAACGCGAAACCGACTATCTTTTTGATCTGGACGATGCCGTTTACGCCAACCTGATGGCGTTTTGCAAACGGATTGCACCGGCCTTGGCGCAATCCGTGCCTTGCCTGCGCGTGGGTGTGGCGGTGATTGGCTTGGAAGTGCCGCACGCCCACGTGCATCTGGTGCCGCTCAACTCCCTGCACGACCTTGATTTCAGCAAACCCAAGTTGCAAGTGGATTCCGGGGAATTGGCCGCGCTGGCCGAGAAAATCCGTGGGTTCATTGGCTGAACCGCCGAAAATTTTCCTTAAAAAATGGCTCTGAATGGCTTTAAACGCGGTTTTTAATTTTATTTCAACTTTTTTTCAAAACCCGTGCAACCATTTGGCGACTTTGTGGGTCATGTCACCGAATTCAACTTCATTAAATTGAAGTGAAGAGGAGTTTTGTGACCGAAATCCCGGAAGCCGCTGGCTTCCGGGATTTTTTTTGCGGTAGCACACGCTTCAGCTTGTGCAGGAAACCGCAGGTTTTCGGGAAGCTTGGCGTTCTGAAAGGCAGGTTTGGGCTTCTGAGAAGATACTATTTCCAATGGCTCCCCCTGCGTCGGCCCGCTGGCACAACCCCGCCGGTATCCCGCGCCAAAGTCGTTGAAACGACTGGAAACACCGGCAACGCCACCACACACACCGCGCCGCTGCGGGCAGCCGCTGCCCGTGCTACCAACAATTTTGCGTACCTTGTGCCAAAACAGCCTTCCCATGCTGAAAATCGAAGCCTTTCAAATTGCCGAACAAATCAATATTAAGCGGCTGCGCACCGAATTTACGGGCGAGCCTTTTTTTTCTAATAACCACGAGATTTTTTACGTGCAGGAAAACGGCAAGTACCTGTATGTGCTCAGTTACGGCGTGGTTGTGTTTGCCAACCAGTCGGAAATAGAGAAAAGCGATGCCATCCGTTTTTTCAAGAACTTCTGCGAACGGCTAATCGAAGGCGATTTCAAAGAGGACTTGGTGGTGGAAGTGAACCCCGAACGCAAACTGACGTTCAGCTACACCTCGCTGGTAGTGCCCGAAATCAACGAAAACGCCGTGCGGATTATCATGCTCAACACCGCGCAGTCGGTAGCGTTGGAACTGTACGAGGCACTGGGCGATGAGATTCTGGAAGATGCGCGCAAGTTTGGCGAGCAACTCGAAAAAATCGGCAAAATCAAGATTTCACGCGCCAATTTGCTCAAATTCATTGGCCGAACGCTGAACGTGAAAAACAGCATCATTGACAACCTGTACATCTTCAACTCGCCCGATACTACCTGGGAGCAGGAATACCTCTCGAAACTGGATCACGGCCTACGCGAAATGTTCGACATCAACACGCGTTTCCGGGCGTTGGACTATCAACTGCGCATTGTGGAAGACAACCTGAAGCTGTTTACCGACTTGTCGCAAAACCGCGAAAGCAACCGGCTCGAACTGATCGTGATCGGCCTTATTTTAATCGAAGTGCTTGATCTGGTTTTCGGGAAGATATTCAACTGGGGCCATTAGGTTTCTGTGCGCCGCCGGGTTTGGCACATTTGAAAGATACTATTTCAAACGCGCCGCCTTGGTCATATCATCCAGTCCAACGCCTTTTTCTCAATCCGGGTGCAGTCCGAAAGCGTGGTTCCGTCCAGGATTTCGGCGGTGGCATCGCGCACTTTCTTCAGGGTGATGCGGATGGCGCAGGTTTCAATGTCGTGGCATTCCTCACACGGCTGGTAGCCGTTTTGGCGGGCGCAAGGCACCAACGCCAACGGCCCGTCAATAATGCGCACCACCTCGCCCACCGTAATTTGTTCGGGGTTGCGGAGCAAGCCGTAGCCACCCATTTTGCCCCGGCGGCTGTACAGGATGCCGTGGTTCTTTAAATCCAGCAGGATGGCTTCTAGGAATTTCTTCGGAATCCCTTCCTTTTCCGCAATGTCGGCAATCAGCACGGCTTCGCTGCCGTATTCATGGGCGAGGCTGAAAAGGGCTTTCAGGGCGTACTTGGCTTTTTTTGAGAGCATGATGGACAAATCCGCCGGACGGCGGAAAACGGGTTTAGGATAAAAAAAAGATACTATTTTGGATTCCGATGCAAAAGTACGAAAAGTCTATTGATTCAATAGGGATTAATTTTTCGGCGTAAAGCCACTGTTTTTTACAGGCAACCTGCTGTCTGTCAAGGGCTTTGCCCGCCCGTTTTCCGTTCCCGCATTCAATCCTTCATTTGTGAGATAAACTATTAAATTTGCGGTTGCCCAACAAACCAAAACTTTCATGCTCTTGGATTTTGAGAAACCCATTGCCGAACTCGAAGCCAAACTGGCCGATATGCAGCAACTCGCCGAAGGATCGAACCCGGAAATGCAGGCGGCCGTGAAAGTGCTGGAGGCCAACATCCTCCAACTCAAGCGCAACACCTACCAGAACCTGACCCGCTGGCAGCGCGTGCAGCTTTCGCGCCACGCCGACCGGCCCTACACGCTCGACTACATTTATTCGATTACCGACCAGTTCATTGAGTTGCACGGCGACCGCACTGTGGCCGACGACCAGGCAATGGTGGGCGGGCTGGGCATGATGGACGGCCAGTCGGTGATGTTTATCGGGCAGCAAAAAGGGCGCAACACCAAGCAGCGGCAGCAGCGCAATTTTGGCATGGCCAACCCCGAAGGCTACCGCAAGGCGCTGCGGCTGATGAAAATGGCCGAGAAATTCAACAAGCCCATTGTCACGCTCATTGACACGCCGGGGGCTTTTCCGGGCATTGAGGCCGAAGAACGCGGCCAAGGCGAAGCCATTGCCCGCAACCTGCGCGAAATGTTCATGCTCAAAGTGCCCGTCATCTGCATCATCATCGGCGAGGGAGCTTCGGGCGGGGCACTGGGCATTGCCATCGGCGACCGGGTGCTGATGCTCGAAAACACTTGGTATTCGGTCATTTCGCCCGAATCATGTTCCTCCATCCTGTGGCGCAGTTGGAATTTCAAGGAGCAAGCCGCCGAAGCCCTCAAACTCACCGCCGAAGACATGAAAAAAGTCGGCCTGATTGACGGCATCATTCCCGAACCGCTGGGCGGCGCGCATACCGACACTGTAGCCATGGCCATGACCGTCAAACAGACGATTCTGGATGCCCTCGGTGAACTGAACCAACTAAGCCCGCAGCAGCGCATCAACCAGCGCATTGAAAAATTCAGTTCCATGGGCGTGGTACAGGAATAATCCGTAGGGGCGGCCCTTGCGGCCGCCCAAGCCACCCGGCAAAATAGTATGTTCTGAAAAGGCCAAACCCCAACTCTGGCAGAGTTTTGGACTCTGCCAGAGTTACCCGCAAGCCAAAGTCCTGAGTTGAGGTTTCGCGTTTTCAAAACATATTATTTTCAATGCCCGCCGTTTTCCGCAAACCACCAGCCAACGCCATGCAACTGCACGTACTCGATACCGGACTTTTCAAACTCGACGGCGGCGCGATGTTTGGCGTGGTGCCCAAGCCAATCTGGCAGAAACTCAATCCGGCCGACGAACACAACCGCTGCACCTGGGCCATGCGCTGCTTGCTGATAGAAGACGGCAACCGGCTGGTGCTCATTGACACCGGCATTGGCGACAAGCAGGATGCCAAGTTTCTGAGTCACTACCACCTGCACGGCGATGGCAGCCTGACCGGCTCCATTGCGAAAGCCGGTTTTTCGGCCAGCGATGTCACCGATGTGATACTCACGCACCTGCACTTCGACCATGTGGGCGGCGCGGTGAAATACGACCAGCCGGACAGCCAAAAGCCAATACTCACCTTTCCGAATGCGCGCCACTGGTCAACGGAGGTGCATTGGCAGTGGGCGGTGCAGCCGAACGCCCGCGAAAAAGCCAGCTTCCTGACCGAAAACATCCTGCCCATCCAACAAAGCGGACAACTGGATTTTATCCGGCAAGGCCAGCCTTCCCCTTTTGCCAACATTGATTTCCTGTTTGTAAACGGCCACACCGAGGCCATGCTGCTGCCCCGCATCCAATACCAGGGCAAAACCATCGTTTACATGGCAGACCTCATTCCGTCGGCCTCCCACGTGCCCGTGCCCTACGTGATGGGCTACGATGTGCGGCCGCTGCTGACAATGGATGAAAAAACAAAAATCCTAAACGAAGCCGCTGAAAACCAATGGATTCTGGTGTTTGAACACGATGCTGTGACCGAAGCGACAACCGTGACGAAAACCGAAAAGGGCGTGCGGATAGACCGGCGCGGCAATCTGGCTGACTGGCTGTGATTTACGTTTTCCGTTTCGCGTTTACCGTTCAAGGGTGGGGTTTTGACTTTTGAAAAGATACTATTTTACCGGAATTTGCGCGGTTTTCCATTCCGCATTCCAACCTCCGCATTCCGCATTCATTCTGTCATTCATTCCATCATTCAGCATTGTGAAAATCGGGTTGGCATTATCGGGTGGCGGCGCACGGGGATTTGCGCATATCGGCGTGCTGAAGGCATTGC
>JANPIL010000181.1:0-25961 GCA_031424975.1 Sphingobacteriales bacterium | reverse complement strand
CCACCGTCATACACTGTGCGGCCGCCTTTGGTTTTGAAGGCCACTTGCAGCGAATCGGGTATTTTGCCCACGCTGCCGTCTTCGTTGCGGTGGCTGTAGTCAATGGCCTGAATGCAGCGGCCACTGGGAATGTAGTATTTGGCGGTAGTCACTTTCAGTTGCGCATTGTATGATAGCGGACGCGTGGCCTGCACCAAGCCCTTGCCATACGTTTTCTGGCCCACCAGCACGCCCCGGTCATAATCCTGAATCACGCCCGACACTATTTCGGCGGCCGATGCGCTGCGGCTGCTGGTAAGCACGGCCACCGGAATGTCCAAATCCACGGGTGGGTTCAGGGCGGTGTAGACTTTATTCCAATCAGTCATCTTGCCTTTTGTACTGACTATTTCGGCATCCTTGGCCACAAACAGGTTCGAGATGTTGACCGCTTCACTGAGCAACCCGCCCGGATTGTCGCGCAGGTCGAGAATGATTTTCTTCGCGCCCTTGCCTTTCAGTTCAACCAGTGCGTTTTTCACTTCACGCACCGCACCGCTGGTAAAATCTTCCAAGTGGATGTAGCCGATATCGCCGCTCACCATGCCGTAATAAGGCACATTGTTGATTTTGATGGTTTCGCGCGTGATCGGAATCTCCACCGGCTTGTCGCTGCCGTAACGCGACACGGTGATTTTGACGGCTGTGCCAGCCTGCCCTTTCAGCAACTTGTTCACATCCAGATAAGTCTTGTTTTTCAGGTCAACCTCACCAATCCTGATGATTTCGTCGCCCACTTTCAAGCCCGCACGGGTGGCTGGCGAGCCTTCGCGCGGCATGATCACGTACGTTTTGCCCGCCCTCGACCCCACAACCGCGCCAATGCCGCCGTACTGGCCGGTGGTCATGGTGCGGTAGTCTTCAATCTCATCTTCCGGAATGTAGTCGGTGTACGGGTCCAGCGATTTCAGCATGGCATCAATGCCGGTTTTCATGACCCGGTTGGGGTTCACCTCATCCACGTAAAAATTGTTCACCTCGCGGAAGAGCGTCGCGAAAATATCCAGGTTCTTGGCGATTTCGAAGTACCGGTCGCTGGGGTCGTTGAAGGCCAGCATTCCGGTGAGCATTGCCGGAATGGCAGCCAGCAGCAGGGTTTTGCGGATTTTGGACATACTAATCTGTTTCAGGGTTGAGAATTCAATTGATAACTGGTTGATTGTCGGATGCTGTTTCTTTTGGACAAACACGCCCATGGGCGCAGTCGGGAAAAAGTCGTAAAATTTAGCCAATAATTAACAGAAAGGCAAGGGAAATATTGGCGCGGCCGCCGATTGGGAAACAGTATCTTTCCAAAACGCCAAACCTGCCTGTGGTATGGATCAGCGCGGTTGTGCCGCCGCCAAGAAAACAGCGTTCAGTTCAAGCACTTGCCCGGTCACCAGCCGCGTTTCGTCGTTGGCTATCAGGTGGCTGGCCCGCCGGATTTTTTCGCTTTCCGGCATTTGCTTGGCAATAATGGCGCGGATGTCGGTTTCGCTGCGCTGCGGGTCGCGTTGCAGCACCCGCCCGATGCGCATTTCCAGGGGCGCGGTCACCACAATCACGGCCTTGAGTTGGCCGGTAGCCCCGGCTTCAAACAGCAGGGCTGCTTCGCGCAGCACGTATGGCACGTGCGGATGCCGCAGCAGCCAATGCTGGTAGTCGTCGCCCACGCGGGGGTGCACGAGTTGGTTCAGTTGCTGGGTTTGGTTGGCTTCGCCAAAGGCGCGGGCGGCCAAGTAGGCCCGGTTCAGGCTGCCATCGGGCAAGTATGCTTCCTTGCCAAAGGCTTCGGCAATCTGGGTTTTCAACAGCAAATCATTGGCCATGAGCCACTTGGCTCGCGTGTCAGCATCGTACACCGGAATGCCCAGCACCCCGAACACGCGGCTCACGGTGCTTTTGCCGCAGCCAATGCCGCCGGTAATGCCCACTTGCAAGGGGAGGTTTGGGGTCATTTTCAGATACTGTTTTGCAACCGGCTTGGTACCGGTTCATTTTACCAGTTTGACGGACGGGGTGAGCAATGTGGGGCTGCGCACAAAATCGGGATGTCGGATCAGCGACAAAGCCAGGCTGGAGTCGGTGCGGTTCCAATTGGCCAGGTCGGCCACCACCTGGAAATCAGGCGCGGCGGCTTTTCCGGCATCGGCGGGCAGCACCCAGTATTCCACTTCCGCATCGCGTACCGGAAACCTGAGCAGCCGGTTGCTCGCCAGCCGCAACGCCCCCACCGGAACAGTCAGCGTTTCGCGGACAAATTCGGTGACTTCAAAACGCACATTCACCCGGTCGGTGCTGGGGGTCAGCAGCGGGTTGCGGGTATATTGCAGGGTGGCCTCGTCATCGAAATCCTCGTCAATGCCAACCGCCGAAACCTTGACGGCCAAGGTGCCGGGCAGTTTTTTAATCAGCGATACCGGCCCCGAAAACGTGACGGCTCCGGGCGAGACGCGTACGGGACTGGTGATCAGGAAATTTTCGCGCAGTCCAATCTGGCTGCTGTCGGCTTGCAGCGTTATGGTTTTGGTGGTGAGTTCGTCGAAGGCGAGCGGAATGGTGTCGCTGCGCACGAAATTGATTTTGAGTTCGGCCAGTTGCTGCGCGGCGGTGGGCAGCAGCAGCATTCCGGTCAGGAACCGGGTTTTGAGCGGACGCGGAATGTGGTACACGATGGGGTCGGCTTTGAAACCCCAAGTTTTGCGCAGCAGGTTCCAGCCTTGCGCCGTCACGTTCACGAAAATCTTTTTGGGAAGCGGCTCGGTGGCAATGAAACGGGATTTGTCGAACTCGAACCGGATGGGATAGGATATTTCGGTGGTGTATTCGCGGTTCAGCGAGTTGAGGAACCAAAAGGTGGTGGCGGCAACAAAGCATAGCAGCACTACTGGGAATTCGCTGCCGCGCGTAACCACCAGCGACCGCAGGAAAAGGCGCAATATTTTGTGTCGCGGCTTCAAATTCAAGGGTGCGCAAGCCGCGCAAGCATCCGGGATGCTTGCGCGGCTGCATGGAAAATAGTATCGTTGGAAAAGCTGAAAGTCCCGCTTTCGGCGGGAGCCAAACCCGGCCGGTTATTTCTCCAGCGAGCCGCTGGCGGGCTGGATGTATTTTTTGCTGGTTTCCTGCGAAACAGCCGATTTCTCGAATTTCAGTTTCACGCCCCGGTCCACGTCCAAGGTAATCGTGTCGCCGTCAATGTCCGATACTTTGCCGTGCATCCCGCCGATGGTAACCACCGTGTCGCCTTTTTTCAGCGATTCGCGGAATTTCTGGGCATCTTTTTGGCGTTTTTGCTGCGGGCGAATCATGAAGAAATACATCACCACGAACATTCCGCCCATCATCAGGAAAAAGGCCGTGTTCGAGCTGCCACCGATTTGCAATAAGATGTCTGTAAAAATCATTGGTTTCAAAGATTTGGGGTTTGGGTTTGGACTAAAAAAAAGATACTATTTTACGGATTGCTGCCGGAAGCCGAACTCACGGTTCCCACCAGCACCAGTACGGTTTCGCGCGGTTGGGTGTTGGCGGTGATGGTGATGGTCTTTTGCTGCGGCCCGGCCTTGCCACGGCTGTTGAACTCCACTTTCACCTCGCCCTGGGCATTGGCGGCAATGGGTTTGCGCGGCCAGTCGGGCACGGTGCAGCCGCACGAGGCAACGGCGTTTTCAATGACCAGCGGCGTTTTTCCGGTATTGGTAAACCGGAAAACGTGCGTGATTACATCGCCTTCGTTGATGTTGCCGAAATCAAAGGTGGCCGCCTCGAATTTCATTGCCGGGGCATCGGTTGCGGGCACATTGGCAGCATCCGTGAAAGTTTGGTCAGGTTTGGAACCGCAGGCACCCAAAACAAAAACCCAACCGGCGGCAAAAATTGTAAACAACGTCTTTTTCATCCGGCAAAAGTAAGGGTTGGCAAATGTGGCATCCGCACCGGACAACAAGTTCGGGGTCAGTGCCAAAATCAAGGTTCAACGCGTTTGTTTGAGTTGCCCCATCAGCGTCTCCACGTCCATCAGCAGTTTTTCGGCTTTTTCGCGGGTATCGTCAATCACGCGTTGGCCTTCGTGTTTGGCTTCGCTCAGCAATCCGTCGTCTTGCCTGAGTACCGTGCCCAAGTATTCGCGCAGTTGGTCGCGGTAGCGTTCCAACTGGAAATTGAACTTGCTGCGCAGGTTCTTGCCTTCGTCGGGTGCGTACAGGATGCCCAGCGTCGCACCAACGGCGGCTCCCGCCAAAAATACCAAGAATGTGCCGGTGTTTTTGCTCATAAACAATTGAATGTCAGTTGTTTGATTGTGTTTGACATATAAAAGCCCGAACCGGGCATCTGCTATAGTGTTATCAATTATTTATTGTCAATCAATCCGCGTCCGCTCTTCTTTAATACACCTTGTTCCGAAAGGTCACCCGCCAAAGCGTCCAGGATTCCGTTCACAAACTGCTTGCTTTTGGGCGTGCTGTACACCTTAGACAAGTCGATGTATTCATTGATGCTCACCTTGACGGGAATGCTCGGAAAGTTGAGCAGTTCGGCAATGGCCATAACCAAGACTACTTTGTCCACTTGCGCCACCCTTTCAACGTCCCAGTTGGTGGTTTTATTGGCAATGAGTGCCTCATATTCGTCAAATTTCTCGATGGTTATGTCATACAGCGATTGTAAAAATTCACGGTCGGCTTCCCAGTCCAGGGTGAGGTTTTGCAGCTCGATGCCGTGCGGGTTTTCCTTGACCGACTGCATCGTTTTGTTGAACATTCCGCGTACGGTCGTTTCATTTTCGTCCCAGCCCGAATCCATCTGATGCCAGAATGCCGCCGCCGGTTCGCTTTTGAAAAGCACGGTTTTCAGGGTTTCGGCCACTAAGTTCCACTCCGTTTCGTATTCGGGCTGTTCGCTTTTCCGGTACTCGCCATACCCTTCGGTCTTTTTCAGTTCGTTGTATATCTGGCGCACCAGGCCCGGCTCCGGCATTGCGTGTATGTTGCGGCGTATCCGCTTGTCTTGGAAATCGTTGTTTTCCCTGATGGCCCGCACCACCGGGTTGTCGGTAAGTTTCAGCAGTGTTTCCGGCATTGCGGCTTCTTTCAGGTAGCGTTGCTGCTGGTCTTCCTCTTCGCGCTGCACTTGATCGGCAATTTCAAGTACGAGCCACAGCGAAAGCAGATAATGGTCGTAGATCTTTTCGGTGGCTTGCAGCATGGTGTTTCCCAGAAAGCGGGCATCGCGCTGGCATTGCTTGTGGTACAAGGCAATGGCGGCAATGGCGGCTTGGCGCACTTCGGCCGGGGCATCCTTGTCGGCGGGAGGTGTCTGTTTTTCGTAATTGGCCTCAAAAAGGAACGTGGCCCATTTGCGGTTCGTCTCCAATTTCTTAGCATCCTGCACCTCCATGGAGTTGAGGTTGCGCACAAACGCGTCGCCAATGTTTTCCAAGGCCAACTGGTAATCGGATTGCACGGCCTGCCGGTAGGCGTACACGGCTTGCATGGCTTTCGCCCGGAGAATTCTTCGGTTCAGCATCTGGCAAAGAACGTTTTGGACTGATTTCGGGTTGGATTTTATACGACCGGAAAGCCGGTGGCCGGCAATCCGGTTTTTGCGGAACAGCCGGTTGCATTATGCCCGCCAACGGATTATTTCTCTTGTCCGGGCTGCAAAGGTACGGATTTTGCCACTAACTTCCCCATCCCAACCCAACTAAGGCGCAACCGGGTTTGGCTCCCGCCGAAACCGGGACTTTCAGCTTTTTAAAAGATACTATTTCGGAAACCGGACAATGAAGCATTTAGCCTACCTCAACAAATACCTGCTCAAATACAAGTACCACCTGCTGCTGGGAATGCTTTTCACAATCGTCTCCAACCTGTTTGCCGTGGTTCCGGCGCAGATTGTGCGCTACTCGTTTGATTTGGTCAGGGAAACCATCGACCAGTATTTTCTGCTCCGGGGTTTTGCCTCGCAAGGGCAGATTGTCGCGGTTTTCTCGCGCAGCATCCTGCTTTATGGCATCGTGATTTTGGTGATGGCCGTGCTGAAAGGCATTTTCCTGTTTTTCATGCGCCAAACGCTCATCGTCATGTCGCGGCTAATTGAATTTGACTTGAAAAATGAGATTTACGCGCATTACCAGACGCTGCCGCTGAGTTTTTACCGCCGCAACAACACCGGCGACCTGATGGCCCGCATTTCGGAAGATGTGAGCCGTGTGCGGATGTATCTCGGCCCGGCCATCATGTATGGCCTCAACATGGTGGTGGTGCTGCTGCTGGTGGTGAGCTATATGCTGTCGGTCAATGTCAAGCTAACGCTGTTTATCCTGATGCCGTTTCCGTTTCTGGTGGTCAGCATTTATTTTGTGAATGAGATTGTGGAGAAACGCTCTGAACGGATACAGGCACAACTTTCGCACCTTTCCACGTTTGTGCAGGAGGCTTTTTCGGGCATCCGGGTTCTCAAGTCGTTTGTGCGCGAGGATAATTCGGCCCGCCAGTTCACCGTCGCCGCCGAAGAGTACCGGAGCCGGTCGCTGAAACTGACCCGCGTGGATGCGTTCTTCTATCCGCTGATCATGTCGTTGGTGGGCCTCAGCACCATCCTGACGGTGTATGTGGGCGGGCGGGAAGTAATTGCGGGCACGCTGTCGGCGGGCCACATCGCCGAGTTCATCATGTACGTTTACCTGATTACTTGGCCCGTGGCCTCGCTGGGCTGGACCACGAGCATGGTGGTGCGGGCGGCGGCCTCACAGCAGCGCATCAATGAATTCCTGCAAACCAAGACTGACATTGTATCGCTCAAGAACCTTGAAAAACCCCTTGCCGGAAAAATCGGTTTCAACGATGTCCGCTTTACCTATCCCGATTCGGGCATTGTGGCACTCGACGGAGTGACCTTCCAAGTGGCTGCCGGTGAGTCGGTTGCGCTGTTGGGAACCACAGGTTCGGGCAAAAGTACGGTTGCCACGCTGCTGTGCCGGATGTACGACACCACACAAGGGCAGATTACGCTTGACGATATTGACATCCGCGATTACAGCCTGCCCTCGCTGCGCGGCCAAATCGGTTTTGTGCCGCAGGATGTGTTCCTTTTCTCGGATGCCATCCGCAACAACATCCGCTTTGGACTGGACGAGAACCGGGTTTCGGAGGAGCAAATAATCCAAGCCGCCAAAGATGCCGACCTGTGGGAGAACATCCGCACTTTCCCCGAAGGGCTGGACACGCGGGTGGGTGAGCGGGGCATTACACTGTCGGGCGGACAAAAGCAGCGCGTTTCCATTGCCCGCGCCATTGTCCGCGAGCCGCGCATCCTGATTCTCGACGATGCACTTTCGGCGGTGGATACCAAGACCGAAAACGCCATCCTCAACAGCCTCAGCCGCATCATGAAGGGGCGGACTACGGTCATTATCTCGCACCGTGTATCATCCGCCAAACTTGCCGATAAGATTCTGGTGCTGGACGATGGAAAAATCGTGGAGCAAGGCACGCACGAATCGCTGCTGCGGGAAAACGGAATATACCGGGACTTGTATGAAAAGCAGTTGCAGACCGAGGAGGTTTGAAAAAACCCGCCTGCTGCAGCAGGCGGGTTTGGTCTTTTTGAAAGATACTATTTCGGAAACCGGAAATGCGGCGGGTTTTGCGCAAGCTGAAGCGTGCGCTACCGCCGTTCAATCCACGCTGATGGCCACGCTTTTGAGTTGCTGCGTGTATTTGAGGCGGCTCTTGTCAAACGCGGTGAGGTTCATCTCAAAGCGGGGCTTGCCTTTTTCGGTCACAAAATTGACCAAGCTGCCAAAACGGGCGGCTCCTTCCTTGTGCGTGATCACCAAGGTAGATGTGCCCCTGGTTTTTTGGATCACGCCGCTGAGTTCGCTGTAATAATTGGTTGCCAGATACAACACGTGGCAATCTTTCTCAATTTCGCTTACCCTTGCGTATCTTTTAATTACAATCTTGCGGTTGTTGGCGGTGCGTACCGCCGCCAGCGACCGCAGTTCCCCTTCAATGTCCGAATCTCCGAACACGCCGATGATGAAATTGCCCTCACTGTACTCGGATGGCCACTGGATTTCCTTGATGAAATTGTAGATGTACACGCTCTGTATCTTGTATGTCAGGTTGCCGGGATTGTCGCGCAGGGGCGGGTGGGCAAAACAAAATACGCTGGACAGCAGGATGTATATGTTTAGTATCAGTGTTTTCATTGCTTGTATTGAGTAGTTGTCCGTGTGCAAAACTTCTGTGTGTAAAAACAAGTGCCTACTTGTTTTCCAGCAGTTTGATTTTGTTTTGGATTTGCTGGAGTTTCTCGGGTTCGTTCAGGTAATGGTAGATGCCACTCAATGCCTTAAGCGAATTTACGTTTTGCGGTGAGAGTTGCGCCGCCTTCTCAATGTACGGCTTGGACTCCAGAATCAGAGTAGATATGTACTCAACCCGCTTGCTGAATTCGGTGATGGTCAGGTCGGCGGCCTTGTCGTTGAGCAATGGCACGGCGCGGTTATAATACGAAACACCCAAGTTGTAGTTGGCCATGAAGTTGTCGGGTTCCTTGGCCAGTATCTTTTTGTAGAGTGTTTTTTGCTTTTCAAAGTACACATCCTGCTTGGTGGTGTCCGTTTCGCAGATAGTCCGGTAAATTGTGCCGGCCACCATCATTGCGTCAGTGTCTTGGGGGTTGGCCTTCAGGTAATCCTCTATCATCCGCTCCGCCGTCACATACTTTTTCAGTTGCAGGTACATGTTTATCTCGCTGGTGCGCAGCGTGGCATCGTTCGGGAACATCTTCCGGCCCGCCTCAATGGTCTGCGTGGCTTTGGGCGTGTTCTGTTCGGACAGGTAAATCTGGGTCAAATCGTCGTAGAGCAAGGCGCTTTTGTAGCCTTTCTGCAGGGCTTGCTCGTAATATTGCTTGGCTTCCGTTTTCTTGCCCAATGAATAAGATGCGTAACCGGCGTGGTAGAGCGCTTCGGAATAGAATTCGTCGGGCTTGTTTTTGGCGCGGAAAGCGATGAATTTCTGCAAGCCGGCCAGTGCCCTTTCAAACTGCTTGGCATTGAGCAGGTCAATGGCCTCGTTGTAATACGTGCCGTGCAAATAATCCAGGTCGGTGTTTACGGCGGCGGAGTACGTTTTCTTGGAATCCAGGGTGAGGCTTTTTTGCAGGGCTTCCACGGCGGTTTCGCGGTTTTCGGTGGCCGCCGGATTCTGCTTGTAAAGTTCCTTGAACACAAAGCCTTTCAGGTACCAAGTGCGGGCCTCGTTTTTGGTGGCCTCGTTCTTGGCGGCCAGTTCAATGGCTTCGCGGGCTGATTGCAAATTGTTCTTTTTCAGGTATTCGGCCGTTTTTTCCAGCAGGATTGTCTGGCCGCAAACCGTGCCTCCAAACATGAGGCAGGCATAGGCAATGCAGAGTAGCTTGTAGGGGCTCATTCTCGTCATGGATTGATTTGGAGATGTTCCAATGGATATGATTTTCAAGATATTACGGACAAATTTGCGAAATAATGGTGCGGAACATTTATCCAAAATCGCCGTTTTTCTACGGTGTAAGGTTTTTTGGCTGATTGTAAAACACGAAACCCCGCCTGGTCACAGGCGGGGTTTCGTGTTTTGAAAACATACTATTTTTTTACGGGCGGTTGTTCGGCAATTTCTTGGTGTTGATGCTTTCGTTGGGAACAGTAAATGCCGTAACAATGGTTGCAACCATCAACGTGCCGATAATGATGAGCCAAATCATAATATTGGGTACGGTTTAAATGTGAAAGGAATACAAAACCTGATGCAAAATTAACCAAATCCGGGCGGTTGCAAGCGGGTTTGGGCTTTTTCAGCGATACTATTTTCTGCGTGCAACTTTCTGCCTGCAACCGCACGCGTTCACATGGCCTTGCGCATTTATTTCGATGCCAGCAGCATTTCGGCCACCAAGCGGGTGGTTTCCTTCAGGTAGTCGTCGTTTTTTAGGTCGAACTGCTTTTTGGATTTGGCGGCTATTGCCGCTGTAGCCGTTGGGGAGTCGGCACTTATCAACGGTTTTTCTCCGTCTTCCTCGTCGTCAATGTCGGCCAGCAGCTTGTTTTTCTTGTCCGATTCCAAGCGTTCCTTGCGGCGTTTGTCTTCCTGCAACGATATTTGCGTGTTCTCGCGCGATTTCTTGGCTTCAGCTATCTGCTGCTGCAATTTTTTCAGGTCGGCATCCGAAACCAACCGTTTCTCGTAATTCTTGTCCAGCACCGCCACCAACTTGTCGGAAACCGTATTGACGGCCTTGAAGTTGGACGAGGTTATCTGATCCCACGGCAGGGCGTGCGTCTGCGAACTTTCGCCAAAATCGGCGGCACTGAATACCGAGGGCAGTTCCACATCGGGCGTAACGCCTTTCAGTTGGGTGCTGCTACCCGTGACGCGGTAAAACTTGGCGATGGTCAGGTTCATTTGCCCCAGCTTGTCGCTGCCTTGGATAAACCGGTTCAAGTCCACTTGGCTCTGCACCGTGCCTTTGCCATACGATTGCTCGCCCACAATCACGCCGCGCTTGTAATCTTGGATGGCACCGGCAAAAATCTCCGAAGCCGACGCGCTGAAGCGGTTGATGAGTACGGCCAGCGGCCCGGTGTACAGTTGCGAACGGTCGGTGTCCTTGAGCACATCAACCGAGCCGTTGCTGTTGCGCACCTGCACCACCGGTCCTTCGGTAATGAATAATCCCGTCAGGTCAACGGCTTCCGACAGCAGGCCGCCGCCATTGTTGCGCAAGTCGAGCACCAGCGCATCCATTTTCTGCGCCTGCAGTTCCTTGATGATGCGTTTCACATCGTTGGTGGTGCTTTTGTAGTTGGCATCGCCTTTTTGGCGGCTTTCGTAGTCGCCGTAAAACGCCGGAATCTTGATGATGCCCAAACGGTAGGGTTTGTTGTTGTGCAGCACGGGCACAATCTCGCCCTGCGCCGATGATTCCTCCAGTTTTATCTTGTCGCGCACCAGCCGCAACTCGCGGGGCGCGGCGGTGATGTCGGCTTCGGAGGGCAGTATTTGCAGGCGCACCACGGTTCCCTTGGCACCACGAATCAGCTTCACCACCTCGTCGGTGCGCCAGCCAACCACATCCACCATTTTGCCATCGTCGCCTTGAGCCACAGCCACAATGCGGTCGTTTTTCTTGATTTTCTCGCTTTTAAACGCCGGGCCACCCGCAATTACTTCCATCACGGTGGTGTAGTCGTTTACTTCACGCAGCGATGCGCCGATGCCTTCCAAAGCCCGCGCCATGTCTATCTTGAAATTGGCGGAGCGGGCGGGCGACAGATAGCTCGTGTGCGGATCCACGTTTTCGGCAAATGAGTTCATGTACGCCTCAAACACATCCTCGCTGGTGGATTGCGATACCGCCTTGTCAATGTTCTTGTAGCGTTCGCCCACCACCTTGGCAATCTCGTCCCATTTCTTGTTATTGAGTTTCAGGTTCAGCGCCTCGCTTTTGATGCGTTTGCGCCAGATGTCGTTCACTTCGGCGGTGTTTTTTGCCCACGGTGCTTTCTCGCGGTCCACGTTAAAGTATTCATCGGCTGTGAAATCCATTTCCTTGGCCAGCAACTGCGTGATATGGGCGTTGCGTTCGGCGGCGCGGGTCTTGTACACTTGGTATATCTCGTAAGCGGGTGCCAGATTGCCCTCTTTCAGGTTGTCGTCTAGTTGGTAGCGGTATTTTTCAAAGTCTTTCACATCCGATGCCAGAAAGTACATCCGCCCGTAGTCCAGGTTCTGGAGGTAGTTGTCGAGCAGTTCGGACGACAACGAGTCGTTGATGGCGGTTTTCTGGTAGTGGTACTGCGACAAAATCTGGCCGATGGCCACACTCACCTTGCTTTGGTCAGTGGTGGGCACCAAATCGGTTTTGGGCTGAGTGTCAAGCGTTTGGGTGTAGATGAAGTTGGCGGCCACCAGCAAGGGCAGCAGAACCAGCAGGGATTTTTTCACAAGCATAGGACAGTGAATGAACGGTGGATTATTAAAATAGTATGTTTCAAAAAGGCCAAACCCAACCGCTGCGTGGATGCCGCCAAAGGTCTGTCCGCTTGTTTATCGGGTTTCAACCAGCATAACGCGGAATGAAACGAAAGAGTTGTGCCTGTTTCGGTAAATCATGGTGGTAAAAAAGCAGCACCATGCCCCAATGTTAAGGAATATTGACACTTACCAAGCCCTGCAATTTCCGTGCGAGGCCGGAACCAATGTAAGAAAAACGCGCGGTATTTTACAATTGGCCATGCCAAGAAGACAAAACGCCCTTTCCGATTCGGGATTTTCGCGTAACTTCCTGACTTTCAAAACACGATATACCGGAAACAAACATGCCTGAAAGCAACTGGTACGCGGTCATTGCCCGCGACGGCACCGACCCGGAAGCCCCGGCCCGCCGCCTGGCCGTGCGCGAAACGCACTTGGCTCTGGCACGCCAGATGAAAGCCGAAGGCAAGATTATCCAAGCCGGAGCCTTGCTCGGTGATGGCGGACGCATGACCGGTTCGCTGCTGGTGGTGTCGTTTGCCAGCCGTGCCGAACTGGATGCGTGGCTGGCCACCGACCCTTACGTGACGGGTGGCGTGTGGCAGCAAATAGAAGTGCATCCGTTCCGGCCAGCCCCGCTCTGACGGATAACCCCACCCCACCCCCTCCTCGCAAGGGAAGGGTTTTTTGCCCCCCTCTCAGTAGGAGAGGGGCCGGGGGTGAGGCTGTTAAAAAATAGTATCTTTTCAAAAGCCCAAACCTCCGTATCTTTGGCTGGCTTTTCAAAGTCGGGGCTGGCGCAGCCGGTTCCCGGAGATATTGTCTATCAATCCCTTGACTTGTTTCGTGAATCCACAACCGCTTAAAATCTACAATTCCCTCACGCGAAAAAAAGAACTTTTCGAGCCGCTCAGGCCGCCATTCGTGGGCATGTATGTGTGCGGCCCCACGGTGTACAATTATGTGCATCTGGGCAACGTCCGCACATTTCTCACCTTCGATGTGCTGTACCGTTATTTGCTGCATCTGGGCTATAAGGTGCGCTACGTGCGCAACATCACCGATGTGGGGCATTTGGAAAACGATGCCGACGAAGGCGAGGACAAGATAGCCAAACGCGCACGGCTGGAACAATTGGAGCCGATGGAAATAGTGCAACGCTATACCAACGACTTCCACGACATCCTGAAAATGGTCAACTTCCTGCCGCCCAGCATCGAGCCATCGGCCACGGGCCACATGGTGGAGCAAATTCAGAGCGTGAGTACCCTGATTGACAACGGATACGCCTACGAATCAGCCGGTTCAGTGTATTTCGATGTGAAAAGATACAACGAAAAACACCAGAACTACGGCCAGCTTTCGGGCCGCGTAATTGAGGAACTGCTGACCGAAACCCGCGCCTTGGACGGACAGGCCGAAAAACGCAATCCGCTTGATTTTGCCATCTGGAAAAAAGCATCACCCGAGCACATCATGCGCTGGCAGTCGCCGTGGAGTGTGGGCTTTCCGGGCTGGCACTTGGAATGCACGTGCATGAGCACCAAGTATTTGGGCGAAACGTTTGACATCCACGGCGGCGGCATGGACCTGAAATTCCCGCACCACGAATGCGAGATAGCGCAGGCGGTGGCCATCAACGGCAAGCCGCCCGTCAATTATTGGATGCACGCTAATATGCTGACCGTGAACGGCGAGAAAATGGCGAAATCAAAGGGGAATTCCATTCTGCCCGAAGAGCTTTTCGCGGGCAGCCACGCCCTGATGGACAGGCCTTGCAGCCCCATGACTTTCCGGTTCTTTGCCCTCCAAGCCCAGTACCGCAGCACACTCGACATTACCAACGAAGCCCTGCAAGCTGCCGGCAAAGGCTACCGCCGCCTGATGAACGGCCTACGGATATTGAAAAATAGTATCTTCCGGGAAGACGAAACCCAAGCCGTTGACGAGAAGCAAGTGCAGGAAATCAGCGCCATGCGCCAAGCCTGCTACGATGCCATGAACGACGACCTGAACACGGCCGTTGCCATTGCCCAATTGTTCAATATGCTTAAGAAAGCACACCAACTGCAACTCGGGCAGTTGCAACCGGCGGCATTGGGCAGGGAAGGCTTTGATATGCTGCGCGACACGTTTATTGCGTTTACGGAAGACATACTCGGCCTGAAAGAAGAAAAGCCGGATGCTTTTGAGCCACTGCTGCACGAGCTGCTGAACGTGTACCGTAATGCCAAAGCCGAGAAAAACTACGCGAAAGTGGACGAGATCCGCGCCGAACTCAAGAAGATCGGTGTGGTGGTGAAAGACATGAAAACCGGCATTGACTGGGCGTATGAGGAATAGGCCGGTTCAGGGAAGGCGGCTTTAAGCTGATAATATGGACGACTTTCTGCAGGTGTGCGATTCCCGTTACGTCCCAAACATTTGGCAGGATTGCTATCTTGCATTGCAAATACAAACGCACCGGTGTAGGTTTGCCCCATGAAAAAGATACTATTTTTTGCGGCCACGCTTCTCTTATGGTCCTGCGACCGGACGGGCAGCAAGGGCGGTGAAACAAAGACTGGCACGCCCGTGGTGGAGTCGGTCATCACTGCGAAAGCACCCGCGTTTTCCGGCGATTCGGCGTACGCGTTTGTAGCGCGGCAGGTGGCTTTCGGGCCGCGTGTGCCCAACTCGGCGGCGCACCGCAAATGCGGCGATTACTTGGTGGCCACGCTCAAAAAGTACGGCGGCCAAGTAACCGTGCAGGAGTTTGCGGCCACGGCCTACAACGGAACCCGGTTGCAGGCACGCAACATTATCGCCGCTTTCAACCCGGAAGCGACGAAACGGATTTTGCTGGCCGCCCACTGGGACACGCGCCACGTGGCCGACAAAGACAGCAGCCGCACCAAACAGCCCATTGACGGAGCCAACGACGGAGCCAGCGGCGTGGGCGTGCTGCTGGAAGTGGCCAGAATAGTATCTTCCGGAAACCCCAAACCCGCCGTCGGTGTGGACATCATCCTGTTTGATGTGGAGGATTACGGCATTCCCGAATTCGATGACCGCAGCAAATACGTTAACGCTGAAAACAACGCCGAAACTTACTGCCTCGGTTCGCAGCATTGGGGCAAAAACCTGCACAAGCCCGGTTATTCGGCGTATTACGGCATTCTGCTGGACATGGTGGGAGCCAAAAACGCCACTTTTTTCAGGGAGCAAAGTTCATTGGAATATGCTTCGGGCATTGTGGACAAGGTTTGGAACGTGGCGCAGGCATTGGGCTACGGGCAATATTTCCGCAACGAACAGTCGGCCCCCATTACCGACGACCACACGTTTGTGAACACCTACGCCAAGATACCCATGATCGACGTGATTGATTTTACGCCGCAAGGCACGTTTGGCCACTACCACCACACGCACAAAGACAACATGGACATTATTGACAGAAACACGCTCAAAGCCGTCGGGCAGACGGTGACGCAAGTGGTGTGGCAGGAATAACACCGCCTTGCGGTATGAAACAACAGCCTGCAACGAGCAGCTTTAATTTTCCCAATTCAAACATAAACCATTCCAAAACTTATGAAAATTGCCGTAGTCGGAACCGGATACGTAGGCTTGGTCACGGGAACGTGCTTTGCCGAAACCGGAAACCGCGTAACCTGCGTGGACATTGACGTGAAAAAAATTGACAAACTCAAAAACGGAACCATCACCATCTACGAACCGGGTCTGGAAACCCTATTTGAGCGAAACATCAAGGAAGGCCGCCTGAAATTCACCACCAATCTTGCCGAAGGCATTGAAGGCGCGGAAATTATTTTTCTGGCCCTGCCCACGCCTCCCGGCGAGGATGGCTCCGCCGATTTGAAATACATCCTTAAAGTCTCCGACGATTTGGGTGGACTGCTGAAAAACTACGCCGTTATCGTGGACAAAAGCACCGTTCCGGTGGGTACCGCCGAAAAAGTCCATGCCCGCATCGCCAAAAATGCCAAAGTGGAGTTCGATGTGGTTTCCAACCCCGAGTTTCTGCGCGAGGGCGTGGCCGTGGAGGATTTCATGAAGCCCGACCGCGTGGTGATCGGCACCAGTTCGGAACAAGCCAAAAAAGTGATGGGCAAGCTTTACGCACCGTTGGTACGGCAGGGAAATCCCGTGATTTTCATGGACGAACGTTCGGCGGAAATGACCAAATATGCCGCCAATGCATTTCTGGCCACCAAAATCACGTTCATGAACGAAATCGCCAACCTGTGCGAGAAAGTGGGAGCCAACGTGGACGATATCCGGCGCGGCATCGGCACGGACTCGCGCATTGGCAAGCGGTTCTTGTTTGCGGGCATCGGCTACGGCGGCAGTTGCTTCCCCAAAGATGTGCAGGCGTTGCACAAGACAGCCCAGGAATACGACTACGATTTCCGCATTTTGGATGCGGTGATGGACGTGAACGACGACCAGAAAACCAAGCTGCTGCCCAAAGTGAAGCAGTATTTCAACCACGACTTGGCTGGCAAGACCATCGCCGTCTGGGGGCTGGCCTTCAAGCCCTACACCGATGATATCCGCGAAGCCCCGGCCCTGGAGAACATCCGTGAATTGCTGGCCGCCGGAGCCAATGTGCGCGCCTACGACCCGGAAGCGATGGAAAACGTGCGGCAAATCATGGGCGACGAGATTTTCTTTGCCGAAGACCCGTACCACGCCCTCGACGGAGCCGATGCACTGCTGATCGTGACCGAGTGGCCCGAATTCCGTACTCCCGAGTTTGACCGGATGGAAGGCTTGCTGAAAAACAAGGTCATCTTCGACGGGCGTAACGTGTTTGAGATGGACCAGATGCGCGAGGCGGGCTACACATATTACAGCATCGGGCGGCAAACGATTTGACCGTTGGATAGCCAGCCGGGCAGGTTTGGCCTTTTCAAAAGCTGAAAGCCCCGTCTTTAGCGGGGATACTATTTTACAGACGGGATTTACCGGATTTCTCTGCTCCAAATGCCGCAATCATTCAATCATTCCACCATTCTGAATTGACCATGAAACGTGTACTTATCACCGGCGGGGCCGGATTTCTGGGTTCGCACCTCTGCGACCGGTTCATCAAGGAAGGCTATTACGTGATGGCCATGGACAACCTGATTACGGGCAGCCTGCAAAACATCGAGCACCTGTTCAAGCTGCCCAACTTTGAGTTTTACCACCACGACATTTCCAAGTTCATCCACATTCCCGGTCAACTGGACTATATCCTGCATTTTGCCTCGCCAGCCAGCCCGATTGATTACCTGAAAATCCCGATCCAGACGCTGAAAGTGGGTTCGCTGGGCACGCACAATTGCTTGGGTCTGGCAAAGGCCAAAGGAGCCAGGATTCTGGTAGCCTCCACTTCGGAAGTGTACGGCGACCCGTTGGTGCATCCGCAAAAAGAGGATTATTGGGGCAACGTGAACCCTGTGGGGCCGCGCGGCGTGTATGACGAAGCCAAGCGTTTCCAAGAGGCAATGACCATGGCCTACCACACGTATCACGGCTTGGAAACGCGCATCGTGCGGATTTTCAATACTTACGGCCCGCGTATGCGCCTCGATGATGGCCGGGTGCTACCCGCTTTCATCGGCCAAGCACTGCGCGGCGAAGACTTGACTTGCTTCGGAGACGGCTCGCAAACCCGTTCGTTCTGCTACATGGACGACCTGATTGAGGGCATTTACCGCCTGCTCATGAGCGATTATGCCCAGCCGGTAAACATCGGCAACCCGTCGGAAATCACCATCAAGCAGTTTGGCGAGGAAATCATTAAACTCACGGGAACGCAGCAAAAGCTAATCTACAAGCCGCTGCCGCAAGACGACCCCAAGCAACGCCAACCCGACATTACGCTGGCCCGCAAGCTGCTGGGCTGGGAACCCAAAGTATCGCGCGAGGAAGGTTTGAAAATCACGTATGAGTATTTCAAAAAAGTGGTGGCACGCGAAAAGGCGGGCGTTTAAGAATCACAGCCGGAGAGCCTCGCGCCCTCCGGCTTTTTTTTGCCCGGAAAAAATGCGGGCCGGACACGGCGTGCTAGACCGCCTGCCTGTCAGCAGACAGGGAACCGGAAACCGGCTTTCAGGAGAACCGGCGGGTTTGGGCTTTTCAAAACATACTATTTCACCCGGATTTTTCGGCAAACAAAAACCCCTCGTTTTTGAAAACAGGGGTTTTGTTGTTTGAAAAGATACTATTTTTGGGCACGAAAGTTTGCTCTTCCATTTCCCATTCACATACCAGTTTCCCGTGTATAATCAGCTTGTAAGTAAAGATAAAACGTTGGCCGTCATTGGCTTGGGCTACGTCGGGCTGCCCATTGCGCTGGCCTTTGCCCGCAAAATCAAGGTCATCGGCTTCGACATCAACGAAAAGCGCGTGGCCATGATGCAAAGCCACCAAGACCCCAGCGGCGAACTCGAAGCCGTGGATTTTGAAGGCTGCGACATTGAATTCACCGCCTCGCTTGAGGTGCTGCGCCAAGCTTCGTTTTTCATCGTGGCCGTGCCCACACCCATCGATTCGCACGCCATGCCCGACTTGCGGCCACTGATTGGCGCGTCGGTTTCAGTGGGCAAAGTGCTGAAAACCGGCGATTATGTGGTCTATGAATCAACGGTTTATCCGGGTTGCACTGAAGAGGATTGCATCCCGATTCTGGAACGCGAATCGGGTTTGAAGTTTCTGACGGATTTCAAAGTAGGCTACTCGCCCGAACGCATCAATCCAGGCGACAAAGAACACACGCTGGCAAAAATCACGAAAGTAGTGTCCGGGTGCGATGCCGAATCATTGGACGTAATTGCCAAAGTGTATGAACTGGTGGTGGAGGCGGGCGTGTATCGGGCTTCGTCAATCAAGGTAGCCGAAGCCGCCAAAATCATCGAAAATACGCAGCGCGACCTCAATATCGCGCTGATGAACGAGCTTTCCATGATTTTCGACCGCATGAAAATCAACACGTTTGAGGTACTCGAAGCCGCCGGAACCAAGTGGAATTTCCTGCGGTTCAGTCCCGGCCTGGTGGGCGGGCATTGCATCGGCGTTGATCCGTATTATCTCACTTACAAATCCAAGGAACTCGGCCACACGCCCGAAGTGATTTTGAGCGGACGGCAAATCAACGATGCGATGGGGGCACACGTGGCCCAACGAACCGTGCAACTGATGGCCAAGCAGGGCAAGGACATCAGCAAGGCCCGCGTGCTGGTGATGGGAGCCACGTTCAAGGAAAACGTGGGCGACATCCGCAACTCGAAAGTGGCCGATGTGGTCAATGAACTCAGGAATTTCAGTGTGCACGTGGATGTGGTGGATCCGCACGCCGACTCGGAAGATTTGCGGCACGAATACGGTTTTGGCTTGGCCGACAAGCCCACGGACAGCTACGACGCGGTGGTGGTGGCCGTGAACCACCGGCCTTATTTGCAACTGGACGAGGCGTATTTCCAGTCGCTCATGCCCGGAAACGGGGTTTTGGTGGATGTGAAGGGAATTTTCCGGGGCAAGATCCATGAACTTAACTACTGGTCGTTGTAAAAGGTCACTTAAACTCCGAAGGGCGGAATAAAAGAATAGTATCCTTTCAAAACACCAAACCTGCGGTTTGTGCGCAAGCTAAAGCGTGCGCTACCGCCGGGGCTAAACACCAAACCCATGCCCAAAATCATTGTTACTGGCGGAGCCGGATTCATCGGCTCGCACACCGTTGTGGAACTGCACCATGCCGGTTACGAGCCGATTGTGGTTGATAATTTTTCCAATTCGGAAGAAAAAATGATTCACGGCATTGAGCGGATTATTGGCAAAGCCGTTGAGGTACACGCCATTGACTGCAACGACCGGGCGGCAATGGAAGAGGTTTTTGCGGCACACGGGGATATTTTCGGAGCCATCCATTTTGCCGCTTCCAAGGCCGTGGGCGAATCGGTGCAGAAGCCAATCGAGTATTTTGAAAACAACCTCGGCTCGCTGCTGATTTTGATGGAGATGATGCTCAAGCACAACTCGCCGCATTTGGTTTTTTCATCGTCCTGCACCGTGTACGGCCAGCCCGAAAAACTGCCCGTCACCGAAATTTCGCCGATCCTGCCCGCCCAATCGCCCTACGGAGCCACCAAACAGGTGTGCGAGCAAATACTTGAGCAGACAACTTCCGTGGGTAAGCCGCTGAAAGCCGTTTCGCTGCGTTATTTCAATCCGGTTGGGGCGCACCCGTCAGCCGAGATTGGCGAATTGCCGCGCGGTGTGCCAAGCAACCTGATTCCGTTCATCACCCAATCGGCCGCCGGATTGCGGCCGCCCATCACCATTTTCGGCAACGATTATGATACAATTGACGGCACGTGCGTCCGCGACTACATCCACGTGGTGGATTTGGCAAAAGCCCACGTCAAAGCGTTGGAATTATTGAAAAATCAGCCGGAAACCACCTTTTACGACATTTTCAACCTTGGCACGGGCCGCGGAAACACCGTTCTGGAAGTGCTGCAAGCCTTTGAAACGGCAACGGGTGTGAAAGCCGCCTACCAGTTCGGCCCGCGCCGTCCGGGAGATATTGAGCAAGTGTATGCCGACGTGACCAAATCCAGTGAAAAACTGGGCTGGCGCACCGAACTTTCGCTGGAGCAAGCCTTGGCCGATGCGTGGCGTTGGCAACAGAAGGTGATGAAGGAAACGGTGTGAAATGGGCTTTTGAAAATAGTATCCCTTAAAAAGGCAAAATCGCCCGCTACATGAAATCGGAAGGCGAACCGGTTGAGAAAATCATGCGCTATACCGGCTTATCTGCCGAAGAGATTGCGGCATTGTAACTGTTACCCGTAATCCGCAACAACTGAAAAACCTAACAAGCCCGCCTCCGGGTCTTTCCTGTTATGAGAAAAATCATCATCACCGGCGGAGCCGGATTCATTGGCTCGCACGTGGTGCGGCGGTTTGTCAACCGGCATTCCGACTACCGTGTTTTCAACCTTGACAAGCTCACTTACGCCGGAAACCTGGCCAACCTGGCCGATATTGAAGACGCGCCGAACTACACGTTTGTGAAAGGCGACATCACCGACGCGCTGTTTTTGAAGCGGTTGTTCAGTGAACATGACTTTTACGGCGTGATTCATTTGGCCGCCGAAAGCCACGTAGACCGCTCCATCACCGACCCGATGGCCTTTGTGGCCACCAACGTTGTGGGTACGGCGCAACTGCTCAATGCCGCCCGCGAGGCATGGGCCGCCGACTTGGAAAACCACCTGTTTTACCACGTTTCGACGGATGAGGTGTACGGCTCGCTGCACAACCCGGACGAGTTTTTTACTGAACACACCGCCTACGACCCGCAATCGCCGTATTCGGCTTCCAAGGCGGCTTCCGACCATTTTGTGCGGGCCTACCATAACACCTACAAGCTGCCGGTGGTGCTGTCCAATTGCTCCAACAATTACGGGCCCAACCACTTCCCCGAAAAGCTGATTCCGCTGTGCATCAACAATATCAAAAACAACCGTCCGCTGCCAGTGTATGGCAAAGGCGAAAACGTGCGCGACTGGCTGTATGTGCTTGACCACGCTGCCGCCATTGACACCATATTCCACCAAGGCAAGGTGGGCGAGACGTACAATATTGGTGGCGTGAACGAATGGAAAAACATTGACTTGGTGCGGTTGCTGTGCCGGATTATGGATGCAAAACTGAACCGCGCCGAAGGCGAATCCGAAAAACTCATCACCTTCGTGACCGACCGCGCCGGCCACGACCTGCGCTACGCCATTGACCCGCAAAAATTGATGCGCGAACTCGGCTGGAAACCGTCGCTGCAGTTTGAAGAAGGCTTGGAAAAAACCGTGGACTGGTACTTGGCCAACACCGAATGGCTCGACAATGTGACTTCGGGCGCGTATCTGGACTATTATGCGAAGCAATATGAGCCGCAGGAAAAATAGTATGTTTTGAAAGTGACAAACCCGCCCAAGCGGAGTGCAGTATGCCAGACGAACGTGAGGAGCTATTGGAAGATTTGAAATACCTACAGTTTTTGCTTAATTTTCATGTGGAGAACAGATTCATCACCACTATGGATGATGCGGCATTTGAAAAGCATACGGATGCCATTTTGGACAGGATTTTGGAAATAAAAAGTAAACTCAGGGATGATGAAGGCTGAAGAATTACAAGCCCAGATGCGGCAATATAAGGATTGCGAAACCGAAGAAGAAAAAAGGGATTTTTTGCGGATGCAGCGGGAAAGAATCGCGCGGCTTTCGCCAGCGGCCGCCACGGCGGAAATCCAAGCCATTGCTGACAAAGTAGAGGAAATTGCCAGAAAGACATCTAATTCCGCCGCTCCAAAAGCTGCTTGAAGCCGCTCTAAGATGAGTAATTGAGCAAATGAATATCCACTATTCATTTGCTCAATTACTCATTTACTCATTCAAACTATGTACGCAACACCTTTCCACACCGAAGATTTAGGCAAATACACTTTTCTGATCACTGGCGGGGCGGGTTTTATCGGCTCCCATTTGGTTGAGTATTTGCTTGGCCACCAAGCGGGCAAAGTCCGGGTGCTTGACGACCTTTCCAGCGGGTTCCGGCACAATTTGGAGCCTTTTGCCACGCACCCGGATTTTGAGTTCGTCCAAGGCGATATCCGTAACCTGCCCGACTGCCAGCAAGCCTGCGCCAACGTTGATTTTGTGCTGCACCAAGCCGCGCTGGGTTCCGTGCCGCGTAGCGTTCATGACCCGATCACGACCAACACCGTGAATATCAACGGGTTTTTGAATATGCTGGTGGCCGCCCGCGATGCCAACGTGCGTCGGTTTGTGTATGCCGCCTCATCGTCCACGTACGGCGACAGCCTGAAACTGCCCAAAACGGAAGCCGAAATCGGTAGGCCGCTTTCGCCGTATGCCGTGACCAAATACGTGAATGAACTGTATGCGGATGTTTTTTCGCGCACGTACGGCATGGAACTGGTCGGCTTGCGGTACTTCAACGTGTTCGGGCCGCGCCAAAGTCCCGAAGGCGCGTATGCTGCCGTAATTCCGCTTATGATCCAAGCATTGCTGCGCGGCCAATCGCCCAAAATCTACGGTGATGGCGAACAAACCCGCGATTTTACATTTGTCGCCAATGCGGTGCAAGCCAATATACTCGCCATGTTTGCGCCACAAGCCGCTGCAAACCAAGTATATAACGTGGCCGTTGGCGAACGGACATCACTGAACCAACTTTTTGCATACCTGCAACAAAAAACCCGCGCCACCGTATCGGCCACGCACACCGACCCGCGCACCGGCGACATCCGCGACAGCCTGGCCGACATTACCAAAGCCCGCAACCTGCTCGGGTACGAACCAACCATTCGCTTTGAGCGGGGTCTGGAAATTACGGTTGACTGGTTTATTGGCAAGTCTGAATTTTGAAATGAGCGAATGATAGTATGGGCGATTCTGATTTTTCCTGCACACTTCGTACGGTCGGTTTTGAAAACGGCACAAATAAGGTACACCATGAAAATAGAATTGATACCGGTAATTGAAATTGGATACAACAATCAGGGCGTGACAGTACCAGATAAATACCCTTATTGGGATAATCCTGAAATTTGGGACGATTATCACAATGAATGCTATCAAAGAGCAGGATTTAAAGACGAGTTGACACCATATTTAAAAGGTTCTTCATTTTACAAAATCTCGGATATTTCAGACAAAAATTTAACAAAACTAACTGTTGATCATACCCGAGAATTAAGGGAAGGCAAATATGAGCGACAACAGGCCGCCGCATTTTTTGGTGGCTATGTTTTGAAAATTGACGGACGAGACAAATATTTCCCTCAGTGTTGTGGAGATTTGAGTGACATATTTTATTGGGATAAGATTTCAAGCGGACAAACTTATTACTACGAAGGACATCCTGCCCCGCAAATCAAATTTGAAAGTAATTGCATTGTATTTGACTTTTCGGTAGATGAGTTTGACGAATGTTTTCAACCGACACCAACAGAAAATATTTTAGTAATTGACAGTATTGAACTTAATAAAGCCGTTGAAAAGGTTAGGAAGGAACTTCAGGTTTTTGAACAAAGGGTTAACAGAATAAATGAAGACGAAAAGCTGAATATTGATAATATTGGCGGACTTTTAATTTGGAATAATGAAAACTACTAACACCTCTCGGTGGCAGGTTTCGGGATTTTGAAACATACTATTCTCACCGGCGTTTTCAAGCGGACAAATTTTGGCCATTCAACCATTTAATAACCAACTATTCTAAAATCCCATGAAAGGAATCATTTTGGCGGGTGGCTCGGGTACCCGGCTGCATCCGCTGACGCTGGCCGTGAGCAAGCAACTGATGCCCGTGTACGACAAGCCCATGATTTATTATCCGCTTTCCACGCTGCTGATGGCGGGCATCCGGGACATACTTATTATTTCCACGCCGCACGATATGCCCATGTTCCAGAAACTGCTCGGCGATGGCACGCGCATCGGCTGCAATTTCTCGTACGCGGTGCAGCCCGACCCCAACGGACTGGCACAGGCATTCGTGATCGGGAAGGATTTCGTGGGCGGCGATAAGGTGGCGTTGATCCTGGGCGATAATATTTTCTACGGCAGCGGCTTGGGCAACCTACTCAAAGCCCACAGCAACCCCGATGGCGGACGGGTGTTTGCCTACCACGTCACCGACCCCGAACGCTACGGCGTGGTGGAGTTTGACAAGGATTTCAAAGCCGTTTCCATTGAGGAAAAACCCGCCAAGCCAAAATCAAATTATGCCGTGCCGGGCTTGTATTTCTATGATAATGAGGTAGTTGGTATTGCCGCCGAACTCCAACCAAGCCCGCGTGGCGAATACGAAATCACGGATGTGAACCGGATGTACCTGCAACGCGGCAAACTGCACGTGGGCATTCTGGACCGGGGCACGGCGTGGCTTGACACCGGCACGTTCCATTCATTGATGCAGGCCGGCACGTTTGTGCAGGTGATTGAGGAGCGGCAAGGCTTGAAAATCGGTTGCATCGAAGAAATCGCCTACCGCGAAGGCTTCATCAACGCCGCGCAACTGGAGGAAATTGCCAGTCCGCTCGTGAAAAGCGGCTACGGCAAATATTTGATGGGATTGCTCGGCCTCCCAAAAGCCCCAACCCTCCCCGAAGGAGAGGGAGTGAAAAAATAGTATCTTTTGAAAACCCGAAACCCCGGAAAGGCGTTTTTTTCCCCCTTTGGGGTCGGGGGCTTCCCTTGTTTTATGCCAGAATTTATTTCCAGTCTCCAAAATCCGAGAGTGAAGCAAGCCGTGCGGCTGTTGGAAAAGGCTTCCGAACGGAAAAGCCAGAACCTGACCGTGGTGGAGGGCGAACGGGAGATTGCGTTGGCGGTGAAGGCGGGCTGCCGGATTCAAACACTGTTTGTTTGCCGCGAACTGTATGGCCAATTGCCGGGTTTGGCGGTTGCCGAAGATACTATTTTGGAGGTCAGCAAAGCCGTTTTTGACAAACTCGCCTACCGCGAAAACCGCGACGGACTGATTGCCCTGATTGAACCCAAAAAAATCTCCCTAACCCAGATAAGATTGACGGCCAATCCGTTCATCATTGTTTTGGAATCGGTGGAGAAGCCGGGCAACTTGGGAGCCGTGTTGCGCACCGCCGATGCTGCCCGCGCGGATGCCGTGCTGGTTTGCGACCCGCAAACGGACTTGTACAACCCCAACGTGATCCGCTCCAGCATCGGCTGCTTGTTCAGCAACCAAGTGGTGGTCTGCACCTCGGATGATGCGATTCGGTGGCTGCGCGAAAAGCAAATCCGCACCCACGCCGCCGCGCTGACGGCTACGCGGTTCTACCACGAGACTGATTTTACGCAACCTTCGGCCATT
>JANPIL010000180.1:0-4262 GCA_031424975.1 Sphingobacteriales bacterium | reverse complement strand
AAATAGTATCTTTTGAAAAGCCCAAACCCGCCCATAAAAAAAGCGTCCGCCAACTTAGTGGGGACGCTTTTTTTATGGGGTTGCACAAGCCGAATCGTGTGTTACCGTCAGTCTTTTTGCGCACCGGCGGCGGCTCCGGTTTTGGCATCCTTGGTTTTCTTTTTGGCAAAGTCGCCCGCCTTCACCATGCTGATTTTGGTCAGGTCAATGTGTTTTTTCATGGCCGCGTTAATCTGTTCGGCAGTCAGCGATTTCACGCGGTTTTCAAAGTCCTCCTCCCATTTGAACGTGCGTCCGTAATACAGGTGGTCTTCCAGTTTTCCGGCAATGTAATTGTCTTGGGCACGTTGTACCTGGTTGTTTTGAATCCAGCCGTTCTTGGCTTCCTCAATTTCCTTGGCCGTGAAACCTTCGCGCAGCACTTTTTCCACTTCTTCCTTGAAAGCCGCTTCCAGACGCTCCGCATTTTCGGGGGCGTAAATGGCGTAGGCCCCCCAAAGGCCAACCTTATCCAGCGATTGGGCTACGGTGTACGAACCGACACCGTAACTGATGCCCTCCTTCTGGCGGATGCGCGTGGCCAGCCGCGAATTCAGGAAGCCGCCGCCCAAAATCTCATTGCCCAGCAGCAGGGCCGCATAGTCGGGGTCGCCATCGCCGATGGGCAGTTTGATCTGCGCAAAAAACATGGCGTTCGCCTTGTCGGGCGTTTCAATGGCCTTGTTGATGGCTGGAATCTCGCGGTAGGTATCCGTCAGGCGGCTGAAGGTCTTGGGGCTTTTCCAGTCGCCAAAGGATTGCTTTACCAAACCCGAAAGCTCTTTTTCGTCGAGGTCGCCGGAGGCGGCAAAAGTAGCGTTGGAAGCTCCGTAAAAATCCTTGTAGAATTGCGTCAGTTGGGCGGCGGTCAGGGCTTTGATGTCGGCAACCTGCTCGTCGAAACCGGCACGGTAGCGCGGATCGCCTTTCGGGAACGGATTCAGGTGCTTGCCGATTTCCAAACTTGCAATGCTCTGCGGATCGGATTTTTGCTCCTCGATTTGTGCCAGTTGCTCCTGTTTCCATTTTTCCAGTTCATCCGCCGGGAAAGTGGGTTCTTTCACAAATTCAGTCACCAGCCTCATCACCGCCTGCAGGTTTTCCTTGGTGGTTTCGATGTTTACCGTGCAGTTGTAGGCATTACCGTACGTGAATACGCGGGCCTTGAGCTTGTCCAGCGTGTCTTGCAGTTGCTGGCGGTTGCGTTTGGCGGTTCCGCGCATGAGCATGGAAGTCACGGCCCGCCCGGCGGTTCCCCGGTTTTGCAGGCTGGCCAAGTCACCGAAGCGCAGCACCAGTTGCGCATTTACCGAGCCGCCCCGGGTTTTTTTGGACAGCAAGGCCATGCGCACGCCGCCCGCCGTTTCGCGTTTGGTACGGCTTTCAATGTTCATCGGAGCCGGGTCAAATACTTCGCCCTGCGACTTGGCCAAACCGCCCTTGTAATCCTTGAGCAAAGCGGCCACATCGGGGGCGGGCGGGATTTCGGAACGTTCCGGGTTTTTGGTCGGGATAAACATTCCCAGCGTCCGGTTGGCGGGTTTCAGGTATTGCGCGGCCACACGTTGCACATCGGCTGGGGTAACCTTGGCAAGTTGGTCGCGGTGGTAGAAAAACAGCCGCCAATCGCCCTGCGCAATGAATTCGCTCAGGCCGATGCCCAAATCTTCGGGCGTGTTCAGCGTGAGTTCGGTGTTTTTGAGCAGCTTGTTCTTGATCCGTTCCACTTCTTCGGCGGTCGGGGCGGTTTTCGAAAAGTCGTCCACCGTCTGCACAAAAATCTGTCTGGCACTGTCAAGCGAGGATTCGAGGCGCACCCCGGCGTTGAAAATCGCCATGCCGGGTTCTTTCAGCGCGAAGTTGAAACCGTACACGTAGCTGGCTTTTTTGGTTTCCACCAATGCCTTGTACAGTTTGCCCGATGGCTCGTCGGTCAGCAGTTCGGTCATCACATCACAGGCCGGATAGTCGGCGTGCGTACCTGAGGGCAAATGGTAAACGGCGCACAAGGCCTGCACATCGCCCACGCGGCGCAGGGTTACTTGGCGTTCGCCGTCTTGGGTGGGTTCGTCGGTATAGGTGGCTTGCAATGCGCGTTTGGGTCGTGGAATCACGCCGAACTTCTCGTTCACGAGTTTCAGCGTCTTGGCCTCGTCAAACTTGCCGGCCACCAGCAGCACCGCATTGTCGGGCTGGTAATGGTTGCGGTAAAACGCTTGGAGGCGGTCAATGGGCACTTTTTCAATGTCGGCCCGCGCGCCAATGGTCGAGTTGCCGTAATTGTGCCACAGGTAGGCCGTAGCCATGGTGCGTTCCAGAAGCACGCTGCCGGGGCTGTTTTCACCCATTTCAAATTCGTTGCGCACCACCGTCATCTCGCTTTCCAGGTCTTTCTTGGCAATGTAGCTGTTCACCATGCGGTCGGCTTCCAAGTCCAAGGCCCAGGTCAGGTTGGCATCGTTGGCTTGGAACACCTCAAAGTAATTGGTGCGGTCGAGCCAGGTAGTGCCGTTGGGGTTGCAGCCGTGCGCGGTGAGTTCCTGCGGGATATTCGGGTGGCGCGGCGTGCCCTTGAACACCAAGTGTTCGAGCAGGTGTGCCATGCCGGTTTCGCCGTAGTTTTCGTTGCGCGAACCTACCAAGTAGGTGATGTTGACCGTGACGGTCTGCTTGGACATATCCGGGAACAGCAGCACTTTCAGGCCGTTGGCCAAGCGGTATTCGGTAATGCCCTCAACGGCGGTGATTTTCACCGGGGCGGCAACTGTTTTGGCCGCCGGTTTCGGGGCAGGCTTTTTGGCGGTTTGCGCCGCCAGCGGGCTTGCCAGCAGTGCCAGCAGCCACAATAATTTGGAGTGTTTCATGGAAATGCAGGAATTAGGTGGTCGGAAATATGGAAACATGAATAAACGAAAATTTTAGTTGCCCTTGCGCATTTATTGTGACGAACGGCGCGTTTGACTGGCAGGTTTGGACTTTTTGAAAGATACTATTTTATGAATGCGGATTGCGGATTCGGGAATGCGGAATGACGGCAGGTTTGGGCTTTTCAAAAGATACTGTTTTGGTTAAACAGTGCGGGTAGGGACGTTGCCGTGCAACGTCTCTGTTTCCAATGTCCGGGCTTGGAAGGCCGAGCCACATTTCGACCCGCCACGATCTTTGGCAGTTCGGGTTGCGAAAACTGGTTGGAAGTTACTCCACGACACAAAACCGCGAAAAACGCACGGAAATGCCACGGAGAATCCGTAAAATCGCCGCATGGTTCATGTTGTTTTCCAAAGGCGGGTTTTGATGTTCCGAAAGATACTATTTTGCTGGGTTGCCGTTTTGTGCATTCCGTGCATGGTGCGGCTGGCGGCGCAGAACCGGGCCTCGCAGTCGGAGGCGACGGTGCGGAACGTTGCGGCAGATTCGGCCAAACGTCCGTTGCGCTACCTGGAAATCGGCGCGGCTGCCAACGCCTACCGGGGCGACCTGACAAAAGGCTACGAAAAATGGTCGTCGGCGGTGCATTTCGGGCTGCTGTTCAACCGGCGGGAGCGTTTCAACGGGCATCTGAACCTTGCCATCGGCACGCTGACCGGCCAAAATCCGGCATATGTGTTTGATGGCGAACCGGGTGCGGCCTCGGCTCCCAATCGTTTTTTCCGGACTCCGTTTTTCACGCTGAATTACGACCTGCACTTCAACATCCTCAAAACCAGCCGCTGGATTGTGTACGTGAGCCAAGGCATCGGCATTGTCCGCTTCAAACCGAAGGATGACTTTGGCAACGATTTGCAGGAAAACCTGGCCACCCGCTCGCCCGGTGAAACGTACAACAATGTATCATTGATGCTGCCTTCGCAGGCGGGTGTCACGTATCTTTTCGCGAATGGCTACGGGGTGGGCGTGCGGAGCGGCTGGCTGAATCCGCAGACGGATTATCTGGATAATATCTCGCAGTGGGGAAACCGCACCAAAAAGGATAATGCGCTGTGGGTGAGGTTTGTGTTCGTGGTGCCGCTGCGGCGGTAGCACACGCTTCAGCTTGTGCGGAACGCGAAGGAGAAGTCACAAAAAACTGGCCTGCGGATGGGCGCAAGCTAACGCGTGTGCTACCGCCAAACCGCCATTTGCAGCCGCTGCTTGAGTTCGCGTTTGCGGTAGTGTTGCAGACAATGAATCAAATCAAGCTGCCATTTATATTCAAACAGCAAGTCGGGGTCTTGGCGGAAAGC
>JANPIL010000179.1:0-3325 GCA_031424975.1 Sphingobacteriales bacterium | reverse complement strand
CTGCAGTTCGGGCGAATTGTTGCGCGAGGCAACCATTACGTTTGCGCCTTGGCCTTGCAGTTGCCGCGCCACGGCCAAGCCGATACCCGACGTGCCGCCCACGACAATGATGTTTTTTCCGTTGAAATCCATGTTTTTTTTAGATGCGTCCGGTGGAAGCACGTTCCGCGAGGTTTCCGGCCCCGCAGTGCCATGCCCGTAGTCTTCCGACTAACGCAATATTGAACCGCCTTGCCCGGATTTTGTTTAGTTTTGGAAGTTTTTCCGCATTTCCCGCCCGGCGGGTTTGGCCCCCGCTAAAGACGGGACTTTCAGCTTTTTGAAACATACTATTTTCCCGATGGACAACGCACCCAACCCGGTCATTGCCGATTTGCTCAAGGCATTGGAAGACAAATACACGGCCATGGGCCAGGATATGCCCGCCTACCTGCAAGGTTTGCTCCATGCCGATTACATCACGTATTGGGATTACATTCATCTGGACACGCTGCTTTCGCTGCAGAATACGCAGACCGGTTTTCCCGACGAGATGATTTTCATCACTTACCACCAAACCACCGAACTGTATTTCCGGCTGGTACTTTGGGAAATGCAGCAAATAGCTGACCACGAGTCGCTTACGGCGGTGTTTTTTGCCGAGCGGATGCGGCGCATAAACCGCTATTTCGAAATCCTGGTGCATTCGTTCGAGGTCATGACCGAGGGCATGGAAAAAGAGCAATTCCTGAAATTCAGGATGTCGCTGCTGCCCGCCAGCGGTTTCCAATCGGTGCAATACCGCAAAATTGAGATTTGCGCCACCAAATTCAGGAACCTCGTAGATATGGAGCAGCGGCACCAACTGCCCTCTGATGCCACTTTTGCCGAGCTTTATGAACACCTGTACTGGAAAAAAGGCGCGACCGAACTTGCCACCCAGCAAAAAACCCTGACCCTCAAGCAGTTTGAGAAAAAATACTCCGATGAACTGATTGCACTGGCCGAAACCTTCGAGCCGAAAAACCTGTGGATGCGCTACCGCAAACTCGCCGCCCAAGAGCGCGAAAACCCGGAACTGATCCAAGCCCTGCGCCGGTTTGATGTGCTGTTCAATGTAAATTGGCCGCTGGCGCACTTCAAATCAGCCGCCCGCTACCTGCACCGCGACCGGCAGGTAATTGCCGCCACGGGCGGCACCAACTGGCAGCAATACCTGCCACCCCGCTTCCAACACCGCATTTTCTACCCCGAACTCTGGACGGATGACGAGAAAGCCGACTGGGGCAAAACCTGGGTGGAGGAAACGGTGGGGATTTGAGACTTTTGGTGTTCAATGCTGGGGCGGCCCACCTGAACTTGCTTGGAATGCGGCTCTGGAAAATAGTATGCTTTAAAAGTGCCAAACCTACCGCGTTAGCTTGTTCGGTCTGCGCCATACCAATTGCAGAGGCAGCCGCTTCAGGGCAGTTTCAGGGCGAGTGTGGTAGTGTTGCCCACATTGTCGTTGACTTTCAACGTAAAATCCCCCGTTAAAACCAGCATATCCGCCGGGCGGTCGCTCCAGAGCAGACCGGTCTTGTAGTCGTATTGCATCAGCAGCCAGCGGCCATTGATGGAGGCGCGGTACGTGCCGATGCCCGACAGGTTGTCGGAAACCTTGCAGATTACTTTTTCCCGGTTTTTCAACACGCATTTAACCGTCGGGGCAATTGTGTCGGGCAATACCGTGTACGTGCCAAGGTCTTTGGTGCGGAAACTGATTTCGTTGCCGATCCAAGTGCCGCCTTGGTAGCTGGGGTTGCGGCCGCGCAGGGCGTACACCGCCGACTTGCCGCGCTGGTTTTCAGCAACATTGGGTTTGAGGCGCACATCAATGTTGTCGCGCAGGGGCACGGAGGTTTTGCCAATCTGGAAGATACTATTTTGCTGGCGCGTTTCCAGGTACAGCGTGTCGAAAAGGGAGCTTTCGCTGAACAGGATGCTCAATGAATCGCCTTCAAACAAATGGTTGGTGCGCGACGGAATGGCTTGCCGGAAATGGAACGGCTCCGTGCGTCCGCCTATTTTCAGCGAGTCGGGCAGGGCGCGGCGCACATCCCACAGATACACAACCTCGCCATACTTTACGTACGCCGCCGGAACGGAAACGCTGTCGCTGCCCGCATAAAAGGTGGCGGGCCGCATTCCCGTTTGCGGGTTGTTTATCCACAGGCAAAGCGTGTTTTCAAACAGGTGCTGCTGCATTTGCGCCGTTTTCAGCGACGACTTGAACGCGGGCGGCGCAGGTGTGTACGAGTCGCCTTTGAGCGTGAAGTTCAGGCGGGTCACATTTTGGTGCGCATCCCAAACGCTGATCTGCACCTGATGCGCTTGGTTGTCAAGCACTTGTATCTTTCCGCGTTGCGCACTGGTCTTGTAGGTATTCAGTTCGTTGCCATCGGTAAGGTAGCACCGCTGGAACCGCTCGCCCGACATCCGGTAGTTTTCGTAGGCAATGTGCGTGTTAATGTACTGCGTCTGGTCGAACGAGAAACTCTCGAGATGGTGCGAAAAAATCACCTGTCCGTCCATCTTCACCTCAATGCAATTCACGCCGTTGCGGTTAGCTGTGCCGTCCGAAATGTCGTTGGCCAGCACTTCCAGCCCCAGTTCACCAAACGCGCTGATGGGTTCGCGCACCACATAATTGCCGTTGGGCAGCCGTTGCGGCAGAAATTCAAGCCGCCCGAATTCGCCATCCACGCGGGCGGGCATGGCCAAAGTGCGCAGCGCAATCCGCGAGATAATGGGCGCAAGGTTGTCCACCACTTCGGCAAAACCGAAGTTCAGCGGGTTCAGCACGTTTTCGTGGCTGTCGCGGATTTCAAAGTGCAGGTGCGGGCCACCCGAACCGCCCGTATTGCCCGATAGCGCCACTATTTCGCCGCGTTTTACGGGTATCTGCGTGCTGTCGAGCAACAAGTCCGTTTCAAAAACCTGCTCTTCGTATTGTTTGGCCTTGAGGTGGCGGGCAATGGCTTGGTTGTAGTTTTTCAGGTGGCCGTAAACCGTCACAAAGCCGTTGGGATGCGTGATGTACAGCGCATTGCCGTAGCCGCGCCGCGTAATCTTGATGCGCGACACGTAACCATCGGCGGCGGCATATACGGGCAGTCCTTCCTTGCCGCCCGTCTTGATATCGAGCCCGGCGTGGAAGTGGTCGGGGCGCAGTTCGCCCATGTTGCCGGTCAGCAGGTTGGTTTGTCCCGGCTTGATCGGAAACATGAAATAGCCCTTGGGATACGTGCTTTGGGCGGTTGCCGGAGGTGCAAACGGACAAATGAGCAAATAGGCAAATACAAGA
>JANPIL010000178.1:0-6502 GCA_031424975.1 Sphingobacteriales bacterium | reverse complement strand
CGTGCCGTTCAAAACCATCCGCTACAAGTCGGGTATTGCGCGTTGGGGCGTGAATTTCAGCCGACTGGATTTGAAAACCACGGAAAAATCGGCTTGGGCACCCGTGCCGCGCCAGTTTCCAACGGCTTCGCTGGCCTTCACAGGCAACCTGATTTGGGATGAACCGCCACCGAAAGCAGGCACCAATGTTTCGCTGATTCCGTACGTGTTGGGCGGCGTCGCCAAAGACTACCGAACCGGCGCGGCCACCCAATACCGCAGCGATGCCGGGTTTGATGCAAAAGTGGCCGTAACTTCTTCGCTAAACTTGGACTTGACAGTCAATCCGGATTTTTCGCAAGTGGAAGTGGACCGGCAGCAAACCAACTTGGATCGTTTTGAGCTTTTTTTTCCGGAACGCCGGCAGTTTTTTCTGGAAAACGGAGACTTGTTTTCCAATTTCGGCTACGGAACCATCCGGCCGTTCTTTTCACGCCGCATCGGGCTGAACGCACCCATCCGCTTCGGTGCCAGGTTGAGCGGAAAAATTGACAAAAACTGGCGCATCGGTGCCATGACCATGCAAACCGGACGCAACCGCGACGGTTTGTCGCCGCAGAATTTCAGCATTCTGGCCTTGCAACGGCAGATTTTTGCCCGTTCCAATATCTCAGCCATTGTCATCAACAAGGAAACGTTTGACTATGCTTCCATCGAAAACAATTCGGCCTTGACGCAACAGCACCAGCCACACAACCGCAACATCGGGTTTGAGTATAATCTGGCTTCGCGGAACAATATGTGGACGGGGAAATTTTTGTATTTGCGGTCTTTTGGCACTGACAAAAACTTCAAGAACCAAGTGGTTGCGGCCAATTTGCTGTACACGGCGCGGCACTGGACTTACGGCGCGCAATACGAACACGTGGGCGAAAACTACCGCGCCGAAGCGGGTTTTGTGCCGAGGCTGGGCTATCACAGTTTCAGTCCGCAAGTCGGATACCTGTTTTTTCCGAAGTCGCGGCTGGTACTCAGTCACGGGCCGCTCATAACCTCAACTTCCTACGCGAATACCAAACTGAAATATACCGAAAACGAATCGTTGGCTTCGTATAAGTTCACCTTTCGCAGCCAAGCCAATTTCATGTTCTGGACGGGTTACAATTACGTGAGGCTGCTGCGGGCCTTCGATCCGACCAACTTTACCGGCGATACGCTGGCTACGAATACCGACCACAACTGGCGTTCTTGGGGAATGGAATTTAACTCCAAGCCGCAGAGCGTATTCACCTATTCGTTTGCCACCCGCTACGGTGGCTATTACGCCGGTGGCAACCGGCTACGGCTGTTCGGTGAGTTAGGCTACCGTTTCCAGCCCTATGTGGCAGTAACAATGACGGCCAATTACAATCACATTGACTTTTTTAGCGACCAAAAGCTGCCCGAAACCCTGAAAAACCGTTCGTTTGATTTCTGGCTCGTCGGTCCGCGCATAGACGTGACGGTTACGAACAAGTTGTATTTCACCAATTTCCTGCAATACAACAACCAACTCAAAAACGTAAACCTAAATGTCCGGCTCCAATGGCGCTACAGTCCGGCTTCGGATTTGTTCATTGTCTATACCGACAACTACACATCAGACGTACTGAAAGTCCGCAACCGGGCTTTGGTACTGAAATTCACCTATTGGTGGAACGTGTGAGGATTCGGCAATTGCAATGTCGTAAAGTACGGTTGCCGGACGGTAGTGGCAAGGTTAGGAATTGTGCCACGACCGCAAATCGATCAGGGGGTTTTGCCTTTTGAAAACATACTATTTTTCAGCTCCTCGGGTGGAAATCGTGCATGACCTGCCGCAGGTAGTCGCGATTTAAATTAAGCGGCTTGCCGGATGATTTCCAAGGGCACATCCAGCGTTTGGAAAAGTTCAATCAGTTGTGCGGCGTACTGACGTTTCAAATCTCCGTATTGCCGGATAGCCAATTCGTCTTTTTCCTCAAAACCTTGGTGAAAGGCAATCATTTTGTTAGCTCTGGCAATCAAATCCAACAAGTCATTGATGTTGGCTTTGATGTATTCCATTTCGGGTATTTCAATAGGTTCGGTCATGGTTTTTCAAAAGTTAACTGGATGAATCCCTTCGGCAATTTCCTGTGGTTTTGCAGCGGACGGGTGTGGCTGAACAAATCCAACCATTCCATCGTATCCATCTGGGTTCTGACAAAATACCGGTGTCCGGGCGGAAAGACTTCAACGAAATAACAGTCAATATCCCGCACTTTGCCAAATTTCAATTGCCGGAACCTGTCAAGTTCCTTTATTTTGGCTTGATACTCCTCGAAATGGACAAAGGTCACTATGTCCACATCGTTCGGATCAAGTTTTTGTGTGGTGAAACTTCCGTCCAGCCATTGTGAAAACCCTGGAGCAAGCACTTGTTTCAATTCTTCAAGAAACGCCAAATAGTTGGCAAACAAGCGTTCACGGGTTTGTGAATGTTTAAATGCGTGGACAAAAACCTGCTCTACTTGCTCAAGGTCTGTTTTTATAGCCTTGTAAGGAGTCAGGTTTCCGTATGAATCGAATGGCAACATTGTCAGTTGGTCACTTTTTGGATAGGCCCAAAAAATCATTGCCAAATTAATGAAATTCCTTGAGACGGCATTGAAAACCACCCGTCCGTCTAACTCCTCGGGTGGAAATCGTGCATGACCTGCCGCAAGTAGTCGCGATCCAGATGTGTATAGATTTCGGTGGTCGTGATGGATTCGTGGCCCAACATTTCCTGCACCGCCCGCAAATCGGCACCACCTTCGATCAGGTGCGTGGCAAACGAGTGGCGGAATGTGTGCGGACTGATATTCTTCTGGATTCCCGCTTTTTGCGCCAAGTCCTTAATTACCAAAAACACCCACACGCGCGAAATCGCCTTGCCCCGGCTGTTGAGGAATACGAAATTTTCATGGTCTTTCTGCGGCACCACGTGTCCGCGAATTTCTTGCAGGTAAATGTTCAGGTATTTTAATGCCTCGCTACCCGTAGGCACCAGCCTCTCCTTGTTTCCCTTGCCCGTGATGCGCAAAAAACCCAAGTCGGCATACACATTCGGCAGCGTCAGCCCAATCAGTTCGCTCACGCGCAGGCCCGAGCCGTAGAGCATTTCGAGCATGGCGCGGTTGCGCGTGCCTTCGGGTGTGGAGTGGTCAATGGCGGCCAGCAACTGGTCTATTTCCTGCACCGACAGCGTATCGGGCAGTTTGCGCGCGAGGCGCGGCGTTTCCACGAGTTCGGTCGGGTCGGTGGTAATCAGGTTTTCGACAAACAGGTATTTGAAAAAACCCTTGATGCCCGATAGCATCCGCGCCTGCGACGTGGCCGTCATGCCCAGTTCGCCGAGATATTGCAAAAAATCGCGGATGTGGCGGTTGGTGGTTTCAAGGGGGCTGGCGGCTATCTCCTTGATTTCCAAGAACTCGCGCAGTTTTTCCGCATCGTGTACGTACGCTTCAATCGAGTTTGCCGAAAGTCCGCGTTCCAGCAGCAGGTAATTCCGGTATTCTTTAATGGCGGAGAGCCAATGCATGTGCTTTCTGTTTGCGTGAGCGAAATCCGCCCAAAGCTACCGCTTTTGGAAATAGTATCCCCGCTGAAGCTAAAAGTTCAGCCAAAGGCGGAAACGGGGCTTTCAGCTTTCGGAAAGCCCAAACCCACCGGTCGGTTCTCATACGGGTGCGGAACAGGCGGGGGTTACGGGTGCGAATACCTGACTGTCGGGTTGCAAAAATTCCGTTAATTCACCGTTTCGTCGTTGCCCAGCCACGAACGGTAATATTTGCCATCGTCGAGTTTCAGGGCTTGCTCGGTCACCATCAGCGGTCGGAACGTGTCCAGCATCACGGCCAGTTCGTCGGTGCGGGTCTTGCCGATGCTGCGTTCCATGGCTCCCGGATGCGGCCCGTGCGGAATGCCGCCCGGATGCAGCGTAATGTGTCCGGCGGCAATGTCGTTGCGGCTCATGAAATCGCCATCCACGTAGTACAGCACCTCATCCGAATCAATATTGCTGTGGTTGTAGGGGGCCGGAATGGCCTGCGGGTGGTAATCATACAGGCGCGGGCAGAACGAACACACTACAAATGCGGCGGTCTGGAAAGTGATGTGGACGGTGGGCGGCTGGTGCACACGCCCCGTAATCGGCTCGAAATCATGGATTGAAATGCCCCACGGATAATTGTAGCCATCGTAACCAACCACATCAAACGGATGGTAGGCGTAGATTAAATCGTGCAAAAATCCCTGTTTTTTAATAATCATCCGGAAATCGCCTTTCTCATCGTGCGTCTCCAAATCCTGCGGCAATTTGTAATCGCGTTCGCAATACGGCGAATGTTCGAGCAGTTGGCCGAAGTGGTTGCGGTATTTTTTGGGCGTATAAATCGGGTGGTGGCTTTCCAAATAAAGCAGCCGGTTATCCGTCGAATCAAACTCAATCTGGTAAATCATGCCCCTCGGAACCAGCAAATAATCGCCGTACTTGAATGGAATGGTGCCGAGCATGGTGCGCAGCCGCCCCGTGCCGCGATGGATGAAAAGCAGTTCGTCGGCATCGGCGTTTTTATAAAAATATTCGCGCATGGATTGTCGCGGGGCGGCCAAGCCCATGGTCACGTCGCTATTGGTGAGCAGCGGCTGGCGCGAGTCAAGGAAATCATCCGTCGGAGATACATCAAAACCAACCAGTTTCAGGGCTTTCATGTTGCGTTCCACGGCAATGCGGGGCGAGGCATCTTTTGCCTCCAGAATCTGTTTCACCTGCGTGGGACGGTGCAGGTGGTACAACAGCGACGACATACCGTCGAAACCGATGGTGCCGAACAGTTCCTCGTAATGCAGGCCGCCATTTGGTTTCTCAAACTGCGTGTGGCGTTTGTGGGGCAGTTTTCCGAGTCGGTGGTAAATTGGCATGGTTGGCGGAGAAAGGTGAGGCTCTCTGGCCCCCGAAGGAGGAAAAAAATAGTATCCCCGCTAAAGACGGGGCTTTCAGCTTTTGAAAAGCCAAAACCTCCTGTTTCAAAGCCCCCTTTTTCGGAGGGGGTTGGGGGAGGCTTTGTGTTTCAGTCTGTAAAAATAACGCATTTCGGTTTACTTTTGTTGCCCGCACCTGATTCCGTCCACCGATACCGATATGCAAGCAAAACTGGCCGAACTGGCAAAACAACTGACTGGCGAGCTTTACTGGGATGCCGCCATGCGAACCATTTACGCCACCGATGCATCGGTTTACCGCGAAATGCCACTGGCCGTGGCGCATCCCAAAACCAACGGCGACATCCGGCAACTGATACTTTTTGCCAACCAAAACCGCATCACCCTCATTCCGCGTGCCGCTGGTACTTCGCTGGCCGGGCAGGTGGTAGGCAGCGGCTTGGTGGTGGATATTTCCAAGCACATGACCGGCATTCTGGAGGTCAATGCCGAATCGCATTGGGTGCGGGTGCAGCCGGGCGTAATCCGCGATGACCTGAACTTGTTTTTGAAGCCGTACGGACTGTTTTTCGGGCCGGAAACCTCCACTGCCAACCGCGCCATGATTGGCGGCATGGTGGGCAACAATTCGTGCGGCCTGCACTCGGTTGTGTGGGGCAGCGTGCGGAACCATCTGGTTGCGGTGAAGGGATTCCTAAGCGACGGCTCGGAAGTAGAATTCAAAGATTTGACAGCGGAGGAACTGGCGCAAAAACGCTACAATCCGCTGGATTTGGGTGTGAATTGGTTCGAGCAAATCCCCGAAAACGAAAAACTGGAACACCATATCTACCACAAACTCGATGAGCTGCTTTCCGACCCGGAAAACCAGCGTCACATCCGCGAAAACTTTGCCAAACCGTCCGTAACACGCCGCAACACCGGCTACGCGCTGGATGCGATGATAGCGGCCCCCAAAGGGACTTCCATATGCAAACTCATTGCCGGTTCGGAAGGAACCTTGGTGTTCCTGACCGAAATCACGCTGAACCTGCTGCCGCTGCCGCCCGAACAAACCGCCATTGTCTGCATCCATACGCGCACCATTGACGAGGCGTTGCGCGCCAACGTGATTGCCATGCGACACCGGCCCATGGCCTCCGAACTGGTGGACAAATACATTCTCGATTTTACCAAGGACCACCACGAATACGACAAAAACCGCTTCTTCATTGAAGGCGACCCGAAGGCAATCCTGATGGTCGAATTCATGGCCGACACCGTTGAAGCCGTAGCCGTGCAGGCGCAGGCATTGGTGGCCGACTTGAAACAGGCGGGTTTGGGCTATGGATTCCCTACTATTTTCGGTGCGCAAACCAAACTGGTCTGGGATGTGCGCAAGGCGGGTTTGGGCTTGATCCGCAACCTGCCCGGCGATGCGCAGCCCGTGAACCTGATTGAAGACTGCGCGGTGGCCGTCGAGGATTTGCCGGATTACATTGCCGAATTGGAAATATTGCTGAAAGGCAAAGGCTTGCATTATTCCATGTATGCC
>JANPIL010000177.1:0-2733 GCA_031424975.1 Sphingobacteriales bacterium | reverse complement strand
CATTTGGTTCTGCCAGAGGCTGGTGGTAATCGAATCTCTTTCCATAGGTGTGAGCCGAGTTAGGGGATGAATGTCGGCTTGCAGCGGTCAAATAAGTATGCCCGTCCCGGAAAACAGTATGTTTCGGAAACGCCAAACCCGAAGCCTCCCCCCTATCTGCCGACAGGCAGGCAACCCTCTCCGAAACCCGCCTGCCGGCGAGGCAGGGAGGGGGCTAAAAAATAGTATCGCCGCTGCAAAAGCGGGGCTTGCAGCTTCAGGAAAGGCCAAACCCGCCAGCGTTCCAAATACGGGATTTTGGCAGGAAACGCGAGAATACCGGCCATGGCATTATTTAGCCTTGGAAATAAGTGTTTTACGGCATACATTATTATTTTTGCCAAAGCCGGATTGCATTCCGGCATCCAGAAACCAATCGCCAAACCAAGCCCGTCCCTTGCTGCTCCCCGGCTGTGTGTCCGTTTACGTCAGTCCGCAAATCCACCTTTCCGAATTGGAAAAAGGTGACGAAATGGCGTTGGTCAGGTGGCTCAACGACGAGGTGATTTATGCCAATACCCTGCGCATCCCGATGCCCTACAAGCCCGAACACGCCCGCGATTTTTTGCGCTATACCCGCATCATGCGCCGCGAACACCGCCACGCCACCGAGTGGGCCATCCGCAACGTGGACGGCGACATGATTGGCTGCATTGGCTTTTCGCGGATTTACGGCAAATACTCGCACAAGGATGAATTGGGCTACTGGCTGGCGGCTCCGTACCGTGGCCGGGGCATCATGACCGAAGTAGTGGCGGTGGCATCCGAAATCGGTTTCCGGCAGTTTGATTTGTGGCGGCTCGAAGCCCCGGTTTTCCCGCACAACAGTGCTTCGGCCAAGGTGCTGGAAAAAAACGGGTTTGTAGCCGAAGGCACGCTGAAAAACTACGTGCTCAAAAACAGCCGCCCGATGGATGTGACCATGTATGCGAAAATACGGATGCGTTGAATCAGCGTTTCCAAAAATAGTATGTTTCAAAAACGCCAAACCCCTCACGGTTTTTCAAGTCCGTTTTCGTTGAACGCGGCGGGCTGCCAACGGCCATCCCGCAGTATTTGCAGCGTCTGGTAGCCGATTTGCCGGAGCATTTGCGCCGTTTCGGTAAAGCATCCGGCAATTTCGCGCGGGTGGTGCGCATCCGAACTGAGCGTTACCGGTATGCCCATCCGGTGCGCCTGCTCCAGAATCCAGCGGCTGGGGTAGGTTTCGGCGGCGCGTTTCTTGTAGAGTCCGCGCGTGTTCACTTCCATTACCAGCCCCGACGCGGCAATGGTTTGCAGCGTTTCGGCCACGGCTTCGCGGTACCAGTCGTCGCGTTCGTCGAAAAGCGGCGCAGCTTGGTTTTGGATTTTAATCTTGTCCAGATGGCCTACCACATCGGGTTTTTCCTCAACCACCATCTGCCGGATCAGTTCATAGTATCGGGCCACGGCACGGCGGATGTCGTTGCCGAAAATATCGCGCAGGCCACGCAGAAACTGCGGGTGCGGGCCGTCAATCTCCCAGCGGATGCCATCGGCAGATGCCTCCACAAAATGTACCGAGCCAATGCAGTAGTCCAAGTCCAAATCGCGGATAAAAGGGCTTTGCGGGCCAATCACGGCGGGGATGTAATCCACTTCCAAGCCACGGTACAATTGTATTTTGCCCGTCCACCTGTTTTTAAGTCCTTGAATATCAGCGGAATACTTGCCCAAATCTTGCTTTTCCATGCACCACGCGCAGGCAAACGGCAACGGCGCGTGCGATGAAAAGCCATAAGCCGCAAAACCTTGGCGCACAGCCTGGCTGGCGTAGAAAGCGGGCGGATACTTGCCGTCGCAGAAATTCGTGTGGCTGTGGTAGTTAGTCCAGGGCATGGCAGACTCCGGGTATGGGGCACGGTTTATTTGGCTTTCACCATCACCTCCAATATCTCTTCGCGGATGCGGTGGAACGGATGCGGAATTAGGCTGATGCCCGTGGCCGCCCAAGTGCGCGGGTCCATGTATTTCTTGCTGAGCGATTGGAACAGGAAGTGGCGGGCTTCGCGAACCTGGCTGCTTTTCAGCAACCCCAAGCCCATGCTGGTACAGGCGTGCTGCCAGCGGTACTCAATCATCTCGAACATTTCCTCACCAAGCGTTTTTCGCAGGGCATCGTCTTCCATAATCGCCTCGTAGCAGTTCATCTGGTTGAAGGCGTGCTGCATCTTGCTTTTCAGGTTTTCCGCCCTGCCGGTGTCGCTTTGGCTATGGATGCGGTAGCAGGCAAGTTTTTCGGGTATAAAATAGGCTCCCTGCCCGGTGGCGGCGAGCAGGTACGAAACGTACACATCCCACGCGGGGCCCACCTTTTCGGGAATCCGGCCCCAGTCAATGCCTTCACGCCGGATTACAGCCGATGAAGCCGGTTGCACTGCCAGATCGCCGAGACCGACCCGCATGAAGGGGCGGTATGTTTGGCGGTGCAGTTTGTGGCGGCCAAGCCGGGCATTGTACTTTTCGGTCTGCTCAAGGCTCACCACACTGTTTTCGTCAATCACCCACTGGTTGCAAAAGGTCATGATCAGTTCCGGGTCGGCTTCGAGTGGCGGCACCATTTTTTCGAGGAAATCGCTTTCCCAAATATCATCGTCGTGCAGGCTGGCCACGTACTTGCCGGTGGCCATGCAAAAGCCGCCAATGTGGTTGCTGAACATGGAAACGGACTGC
>JANPIL010000176.1:0-6080 GCA_031424975.1 Sphingobacteriales bacterium | reverse complement strand
GCCCAGTCCGCCGGGGGGCGGTTCGGGCGCACCAACGCAGGCGACCAGCAAAAACAGCAGTGCGAACACGGTCTTTTTCATGGGGCAAAGGTACGAAGCCTGCAATTGCGGCGCGGTTAAATTGTAGGTTCGGTTTCCCGGAATTTGTAATCCAATCCCAAAACCGCCATTCCGAAATAGTATCTCCCGGAAAGGCAAAACCCCGGACAGCGGCAATCTGTTCAAATTCCGCGCCAAGCCGGCAGCCGGTTTTTCGTGGCCAGATGGTTGAACCTTGAGCCTTTATCGCTAAACTTGAACTTAAAAAGACAACCATGCGCGACATCCTGGCCCGGCTCCGCAAATACCAGATCCGCATCCGCAAGGCGGTGACCACGCAGATGCACGGCGACTTCCATTCGGTGTTCAAGGGCAATGGCTTGGAGTTCAGCGATTTGCGTGCCTACCAATACGGCGACGATGTGCGCACCATTGACTGGAGCAGCAGCGCCAAAGGCCACGGCACGTTTGTAAAACTGTTCCGTGAAGAACGCGAGCAGACGGTTTTTTTCTTGGTGGATGTCAGTGCCTCGCAGCAAGTGGGCCGCCGGGGGCAGGCGAAAATAGACTTGGCCAAGGAAATCTGCGGGGTGCTGGCATTGTCGGCCCTTCAGGAAAAAAGCCAGGTGGGTTTGGTGTGTTTCAGCGACCAGAAGGAAAAATACGTGCCGCCCGGCAAAGGCTTGCAACAAGGCTACCTGCTGGTTTCCACGCTGTTTAAAGTGGAGCCACAATCGCTGCAAACCGACCTGAAAAGTGCCATCGGCTTCGTGCTCAACCTGTTGCGGCGGCGCAGCGTGGTGGTGGTCATCTCCGATTTCATTGACAGGGACTACGAACCGACCCTGAAAGCAATGGCTAAAAAGCACGACCTGGTGGTGATACACCTGCTCGACAAGCGCGAAACCGCACTGCCGCGCTTGGGCATCATTCCGGTGTTTGACCAGGAATCGGGGCGCATGGTGTGGCGCAACACGTCGTCGCCCCATTTCCAGCGGCGCATGAAAATGGCGTTCCAGACCAAACAAACGGATTTGGAACGCCTTTGCCGCCGCAACGAAGCCAACTACTTGGCCATCCACGCCGAAGAGGATTTTGTGCCGCCGCTGGTCAAGCTGTTCCGGGTGCGCAATGCGTGAGAAGTCCTGAAAGAAGACGGAAAAACAAAAATTGGCGTGAGGTTTGCCACTGGCGCGGGATTCCTATCCCGTGCCGCCCATGTTCCGAGATTCTTATCTCGGCGGCGCAGGCGGATTTGCAGCAGCGGCAGATGGGAATCTGCCCGCATGGGCGGCACGAGGTAAGAACCTCGCGCCAGTGAAGCAGCCTCCCCCAACCCCCTCCGAAGGAGGGGTCTTTTTGGCTCCCTCTTCGGAGACGAAAAAAATAGTATCTTTTCAAACAGCCAAACCCGCCGGTCAAAATTTTCCTTTTTGGAAAATGGCGGACACCTGACTTGCAATGGCATACGGCAAAAAAACCATCCGGCACATTCTCCGTCTCGCACGCATCGCTGTGCTTGGCCTGTGGCCTTTTTGCCCTGCGCCGGGTCAGGAACTCAAGCCGCAGGGCGGGTTTTTGTCCGACACCCTCAAAATCGGGTTGCCTATCCAATATACGCTCAGTTTGCGGCATCCGGCTGAACTGCAGGTTGTTTTCCCCGATTCCAATTACCGTTTCACACCTTTCGAGTGGGTGGGCAAGCGGTATTTCCCCACCCGCACCGACAGCCGGGGCAGCCTGGACAGCGTGGTGTACACCCTGACCACGTTTGACATAAACCCCGTGCAGCGGCTGCGACTGCCGGTTTTCATTGTCAGCCAGAAGGATTGCACCGCGATTTACGCCGAAACGGATTCGGTTTTTGTGCGGCAGATGATCACGCAACCGCCAAAATTTTTGCCGCCCCGCGTCAATTTGCAGTACGTTCCCGTGCGGGCCACGTTCGATTATGTGTTCTGGGCGGCCGTCACGCTCAGCGGCGGCTTGTTGCTGCTGCTCATTTACACCGCGTTTGGCAAAGGAATCAAACGGCAATTCAGGCGTTACCGCTTGTGGCGCACCCACCGCAATTTTGTGGGGGCATACGAGAAACTGCGCCGACGCGTGCGGCAGCAAAAGGAACCGGTTGCCGTTGAAAACACCGTGATTCTTTGGAAGCGATACATGGAGGGCCTGCACGGAAAGCCGTACAGCTCGTACACGACCAAGGAAATAGTGGAGATAATCCCTGACCCACAACTGGCCGACTCGCTGCAAATTGCCGACCGGGCCATTTACGGAAACCTGATTCCGGAGGAGATTTACGGAGCCTTACGCACCCTGCAATCCATTGCGGGCGGCTTCTACAGGCGCAAGCAAGCGGAAGTCGGCAGGCCGGTGTGAAAAGGGCCTCCCCCCAACCCCCTCCGAAGAGAGGGGGAGTAAAAAACCCTTCCTTGCAGGCCGGGTTTTCAGGCAAAAATCATCCTGGCAAAATAGTATCTTTGCAAAACCGCAAACCTCCGCCTGCCGCGCCGGTTTATGGCTTTCAAACCATTCAAAACAGTTGACAACCGAATGAATTATTTATCCGCCGAAACCATTTCCAAAGCCTTCAGCGACCGCTGGCTGTTCCGCAACATCTCTTTTGGTGTGAGTAAGGGCGAAAAAGTTGCCATTGTGGGGCCTAACGGCGTGGGCAAAAGCACGCTGCTCAACATTCTGGCCGGTTCACTGACTCCCGACGAAGGGCGCGTGAGCACACGCAAGGAAATCACCTTGGGCTTCCTGTCGCAAAACCCTGATTTTGACCTGAACCTGACGATTCTGGACACGCTTTTTTCCACGCAGCACCCGGCGTTGAGGGCCATCAGAAGCTACGAGCACGCCATGGCGCACCCCGAAGATATGGACTTGCTGGAAACCGCCATCACACAAATGGACGCGACCAAGGCTTGGGATTACGAAACGCAGGTGAAACAAATGCTCGGTGCGCTGGACATCCACGACTTGGACAAAACCATCGGGCAGCTTTCGGGAGGGCAGCGCAAACGCGTGGCCTTGGCGCGGGTGCTGATTGAGCAGCCGGACCTGGTAATCCTTGACGAGCCGACCAACCATCTGGACTTGCAGGCCATTGAATGGCTCGAAGACCATTTGTCGTCGCAGAACATGACGCTGCTGCTCATCACCCACGACCGCTATTTCCTGGATGCGGTGACCAACGTGATTGTCGAGATTGACCAAGGGCAACTGTACCGCTACCAAGGCAACTACGGTTATTTCCTGGAGAAAAAAGGCGAACGCGAAGCCCAGCAAACCGCCGAAACCGAAAAGGCCCGCAACCTGATGCGCAAGGAACTGGAATGGATGCGCCGGATGCCCAAGGCGCGCGGCACCAAGGCCAAATACCGCGTGGATGCGTTTTATGACCTGCAAGCCAAAGCCGCCGGCACCAAGGCCGCCGCCCAAATGGAACTGAGCGTGCAGACCAAACGCCTCGGCGGCAAGATCATTGAATTGGAAAAAGTTTCCAAATCGTTCGACGGCAAAGTGCTTGTCCGCGATTTTTCGCACGTGTTCAAGAAGCAAGACCGCATCGGGATTGTGGGCCGCAACGGCGTGGGCAAAACCACGTTCCTGAATATGCTCACCGGCAGCCTGCTGCCCGACAGCGGAACCATAGACCGGGGCGAAACCATGCAATTCGGCTACTACACGCAGCAGGAATTGGTGTACAAGGAAAACCAGCGCGTGATTGAACTGGTGCAGGAAATTGCCGAAGTGATAACCGTGGCGGGCGGCCAGACCATGACGGCCTCGCAGTTTTTAAACCTGTTTTTGTTTCCGCCCGCCAAACAATGGGATTTGGTGGCCAAACTCAGCGGTGGCGAAAAACGCCGCCTGCAACTGCTGCGCGTGCTGATAAAAAACCCGAATTTCCTGATTCTTGACGAACCGACCAACGACCTTGACTTGGCCACGCTGAACGTGCTGGAAGAGTTTCTGGACAGTTTTGGCGGCTGCCTGATTCTGGTCTCGCACGACCGGTATTTCATGGATCGGCTTGTGGAGCATTTGTTCGTGTTCGAGGGCGAAGGACAAATCCGCGACTTTCCGGGCAACTACACCGACTACCGCGAATGGCTGGAAGAAAAGGAGGTGCAGGAGAAAATGCAGGAAAAAAGAATAGTATCGGCCAAAACAGCCAAACCCGCTGAGGCAAACCGCCTGCCAACGCCCGTTGCCGTGGAAACGCCCAAGCGCAAACTGTCTTTCAAGGAGCAGAAGGAATACGAGACGCTGGAAAAGGAAATAGCCGAACTGGAACGGCAAAAAGCCGAACTGCTGGTCAAAATGACGGCGGGCAGCAGCAACCACGCCGAACTATCGGCGTGGGGCAAGGAGAACCAAACGATTGAACGCCAACTGGAAACCAAGTCGGGCCGGTGGCTGGAATTGGGCGAATTTGCGTGAACAATCCCATGACTGTCCTATCAAAAAACCCGGCCCTTGCAAACTTTCAATTTTGCAAGGGCCGGGTTTCGTCTTTTTGAAAGATACTATTTTCCAAACCGGATTTTGAACCCCAAACCCGGCTAACGGTCGCCTTCACATTTCCTCGCGGTAGCGTTCCATGATGGTGCGGAACAGTTCGGAGGTGGCGGGCGGAGTCCAACTGATGGCGTTGGCTCCGGCCTCAATCACATCCATGATATTCTTGTCGTCGCGCCCGCCGGTGGCGATAATGGGTATGTCGGGATTGATTTCCCGGATTTTGCGCACAATGTTTGCCGTTTGCTGCGCCCCCGAAACATTGAAAATATCCACTCCCGCCAACATCCGCCCTTCAAAATCGTCGTTTTCGGATACCACCGTAATCATGATTGGAATATCGAGCTTGGATTTCAGTTCCTCAATCAGCCGGTTGGGGGTGGGCTTGTTCAGCACCACGCCAATCGCGCCCTGGTGTTCGGCGTGGATGGCAATTTCCACGGCCCGGTCGCCGGAGGTCAGGCCGCCGCCCACGCCGCAGAAAACCGGCACGTCGGCGGTGGCTATCACGGCCTGCGAAATGATGGGCTGGGGCGTGAACGGATACACCGCCAGAATGGAATCGGCGTTGTGGTTGCGGATGATGGCCACATCGGTGGTGAAAAGCGTGGACTTGATTTTCTTGCCCAAGATGATGATGCCCGAAGCCTGACTGATGGCCTGGGGCACCTTGATGACGCTTTTTCGCAGGATTCCGGAAAATTCGGGTGCTTTGCGCTGCATGGCTGGTGACTGGTGAATATCCGCAAATGTAAACGGATTTTCGGTTTCGGATGCTTGAATGCAAAAGCCAAACAGTATGTTTTGAAAAGGCCAAACCTGCCGTACTGGTATTGCAGCGGCCGCGTTTCAGTCGTTGAAACGACTGAAACGCGTGCGGTGTCGGTTGAAAACCTTGTGCCGATTGTTATATTTGTAAAAAACGGAATCTTATGGAATACATGGAAAAAGTGGTGCTGCACTACGCTGAAGATTTGCGCCTGAACGACGAGGAGTTTTTCCGGTTCTGCCAGGACAACCCCGAACTCAAATTTGAACGCACCAAAAACGGCGACATTATCTTTATGGCACTCACAGGCGGAGAAACCGGAGCAAAGAATGCCGAAATTACGGCTGATTTCACAATATGGAACCGCCAAGCCAGATTCGGTGTCGTTTTTGACTCGTCCACCGGTTTCCGCCTGCCCGACTCGTCCGTCAAATCGCCCGATGTGGCGGTGGTTGCCGCGCACCGTTGGAAAAGCCTTGCGCCGGAACAGCGCAAAAAATTCGTGCCGGTCTGCCCCGATTTCGTGCTTGAACTCAAATCGCCGTCCGATTCACTGAAAGAGGCCAAACAGAAAATGACCGAATGGATTGAAAACGGCTGCCGTCTGGCGTGGCTGCTCGACCCCGAAAACCAAACCGCCCACATGTACCGCCCGGCAAGCGAACCGGAGGAAATCACCGGATTCACGGGCCGCAAACTATCGGGCCACGATGTGCTGCCGGGCCTTGAATTGGAT
>JANPIL010000175.1:0-27579 GCA_031424975.1 Sphingobacteriales bacterium | reverse complement strand
CCGCGTGTTGAAATTGGCCGTCCGGTTCGGGTTCAGCCCCCGCGCCCCGATGCTCAGTTGCAGGCCGGCCCGGTCGCTTTCCCAGATGTTGAGGCTCGGGATTTTGGCAAACGCCTGCCGCGCATTGTTCGTGGACAGGTTAGCCGTAACGTCTTTGAGCACAATCACTTCCGTCTTTTTACCCGCGTAAATCCCGAAATTTTCCACCGCTTTCATCCGCGTAACGCCAAAAGTCTTTTCGCGTTCGGCTTGCACCACCACTTCATCCAGTTCGCGGCTCAGGTTTTGCAACGTGAAATTGACTTCGGCTTTTGCGTTTTTCAGGCCTGCCTGCCGGACAGGCAGGGATACTATTTTCTCGGACAGCTCCTTGCCGTACGCAAACGCCACCACCGTATAATCGCCGGAAGGCACGTTTTTGAGCGTGAACCGCCCATTGGCATCGGTTTGGGTTTGGAAACGGGTTCCTTTCAGGGTCACCACCGCCTCCGCGATTGCCCGGTTTCCGGCATCGGTCACGGCTCCCGCAATGGTGCCCGGCTGTTGGGCCGCTGCTTGCCAGCCGCAAAACAGGCAAACCCATAAAAGGTGTTTTTTAAAAGGCATTCGTTTGGGAAACAATGTTTTCGTTAAGACTTACGCAAAAGCGTGTTTTTTGGTGCAAGGCTCTGCCCCGTGACTGCTATTGCAATGTCTCCGGCCTGTTTTTGCGTAAGTCCTGTTTGTGAAGTTTTGCATGGCAACTCCGGCCACCTGCCTGCCGGACAAGCAGGGTTGCCACTCGGCGGAGCCAAGCGGCGGTCCATTGGTTGTCAAACAATTATTCACTCATTCGCTCATTCATTCATTTGCTTATTTGTCCGGCAGAATCCATGTCTTGTGTCGCCAGCCGTCCTTGATTTTGGTCAGGTCCACGTCCGGGTCAATCAGCAACCGGCTGGGGCGGGCATTGAGCGTCACGTACACTTCGGCACGCACCGCCGGGGCTTTCATTCCTTGCTTGGCATAGTGGCGGGCCAGAAAATGGGCGTATTGCAAAATCATGTCGGGCTGCATGGCCATTTGTTTTTCCTGGTGCGTGTTTAAAAACTCACTGTTCACCACTTCGCCTTCGCGTCCGGTTTGGCGGTCTTTCACGTAGAATGTGGCGGTTCCGGCCTTTTCCATCAGCATCACCCGCCACGAAAAGCGGTAGCCTTCCTCCGTCCAAAACAGATTGCCGGGATACAACACGTACCGCCACGGGAAGATCACTTGGAAAAGGAAGAAAGCCGAGAGGAAAATCAAAATCGGGAGGCGGGATTGCGGACTGCGCCCCGGAGTTTTTTGCGCATAAAACTCCGGGGCGGGTTTGGGCTTTCCGGGAGATACTGTTTTCGGCCTTTCAATCCGGAGCATTTCTTTCAGTTCCGAAATCCAAAATCCCACTTCCGAAATCGCTTTTTCGTGCCATTCGTCGGAGAAGAAAATCAGCGTGGCCCCGATCATTACCAACGGAAAAACGCCAATCTGGAACATCAGCCCCGTGAGCAAGTGGAAAACAATGACCGTGACATAAGCCAGCGGACGGGTTTTGCGCCACAGCAGGAAAAAAACAATGGTGCAATCGTACACCATACCAAACCAACTGAACAAGTGCGGTGTGAAGCCAAGCTTGAAAAACCAGCCAACCACCGGCAGCGCGTCATTGGCCGGAACCCATATTTTCAGCGGCAACGCCCCGATGAGCCAGTCGTAATTGATCTTGGCAAGCCCGGCGTATACGTAAACGATGGTGAGTTGGAGTTTGAAAATGCCGATTGTCCAAGCCGGGACGAAGCCCCCCCCGAAGGGAAAAACCCCACCCCCGGCCCCTCCCCGCAAGGGAGGGGAGTTTTTAGCTCCCCCTTCGGGGGCGGGGGGGGCTATGAAAATCATCAGGAAACTGACGATGCTGACGAAATAATAATGGTTCAGGTAGTACGTCAGGTCAATGAGTTCGGTGTAGGTGAACGTGAGGAAAAGCATCACGACCGACAGGCGGTAAAACCGGCCCGCCATCACACCTAACGCACTGGCAATCATGAGGATATGGACGGCGTAGAGCCAAGATTCGGGCAGTGTGCCCACCCACCCGAAACCGTAATATTTGAAGTGGAACAGCGGCCGCACGTAGTGGTCGTTGATCCAGCCCAAGGCCATGAAACGAACGGTGCCGAAAACCATCATTGCCCCGAACACGATCCTGAAAGTGACCAGCGGCGCGGCGGATACAGGTCGAAAGATGAAATCTGTTATTCTGTTGCCGGTTTTCCGGGCCGTTTTACCGCGCGTTTCGACTGTAACACCATCCATAATTTCCATCTTTCCAAAATAGCGACCGTTTTCAGTTTGCCGTTCAACCGCGTTGAAAAAAATGCGGAGACGTTGCAATGCAACGTCTCCGCCCGCACCAAAATAGTATGTTTTCAAAAGGCCAAACCTGTCCCTTGTCATTCCGACAAAGGAGGAATCCGCTGTCAGTCGCGCACCAATGCCCGGACTTGCCCGCAAGTCACCGCCAGATTCCTCGTTCCTCGGAATGACAAGATAAAATAGTATCTTTTCAAAAGGCCAAACCCGCATTGCAAGCCAATTCAGAATGCAGAATTAGCCAACGCCTTATCTGGTGGCAATTTTCAATTCAATCCCCACTTCCGGGCGGATCATTTCATCGCCCAGCGAGTTTTCGGAGTGCCAGTTCATGCCCCAGTCCTTGCGGTTGATGTAAAACTTGGCGTTGGCAGTTACGTTGTCGCCCACGTCCACTTTGGCGGGGAAAACCACGCTTTTGGTCACACCTTTCAGCGTCAGGTTTCCGGTGATTTTGGTGCTGTCGGCAGTCATTTTTTCAGCCGAAACCAGCTCAAACGTGGCAACCGGAAACTTGGCGGCATCAAAGAAATCGGCACCTTTCAGGTGGCCCACCAAGTCGGCGTTTTTCTTGGGGTTCTCCAAGTCGAAATTTTTCAGGCTGTTGATGTCGATTTCAAACTTTCCGGCCACCAACTGGCTGTCTTTCACGGAAAGCGAACCGTTTTTGATGGCCAGCGAACCCGTGTGCGTGGTGGTAATGCGGGCCAAACCTTCGATGCCCTCCCAACCAACTTGGCTGGCGGCCGTGTCAATGGGCAGTTCGCGGGCCGCCACGGTTTGCGCGGAATCCACGGTCTTGGCCTCGTCGGTCTGGACGGTCTGCTTGTCGGCACCGCCGCAGCCAAACAGGGTGGCCGACAGCAAAAGGCTTGCGCCAAAAATTGAATGCAAGGATGATTTCATGGCAAAAAGGAAAGGTTGAGGTTTGAAATGGAAAGATTGGCGGGTTTGGCGTTTTTGAAACATACTATTTTCAGCGGCGCGTCAGTCGCCGTCGCCACTGCTGAAGGTGATGGCAATGCCCAGCCGCGACGACATATCGCTTTTAAAATACCGGACGTTTTTTTGCAATTCGTTGTAAAAAGCCTCCACCTGGGCCGGTTGGGTTTGTATTTGTTGCGAGAATGGCGTGTTTGCCGGCAGCGCACCCAGCGATTTTTTTATGGCGGCCAGTTGTATTTCGGTGGCGGCGGCCACTTCCCGGCCACCTTCCACGGCCTCCAAGTATTCCTTGAAGCCCAAGCCATCCTGCCCGTCTTGGTTTTTGCCTTTGCCATACCAGATGTTTTCAATGGCGGCAAGGTGGTTTTGTATCATCAGCAGCGATTGGCCGCTGTAGAAGGCTTCCACGCGGGCAGGTTCGGTCTGGCTCTGCCCCGGACGCTTGCCCAGCGGCAGGCCCACCTTGAAGTTTTTGATGGCTTCGAAACTGCGCACAAACTCGTTGTAGAATTGCGCCGTTGAGCTTCCGGCATCAGTGCCATCATCGGCCACGAATTCGGCCCGGTAGCCGCCGTTCCAAGCCGCAACCACTTCATTGACACGGGTTTGGATATTTGCCACGGCACCCGACAAAAACCTTCCCCGGTTCGGATTGGTAAAACCGCCCACAATCCGCGCGTTGTTGCCTTCCAAATCAAAAATCAAGTATTCCACGGCCAGAAATCCGCGGGCATCGCGGTTGAAATCATTGAAATTGGGATTTCCACCCGCCACCGCCGCCTCAATCTTGGTGTCGCTCACCGGAAAAGTGCCTATTTCCTCAATCAATCCTTTGCGCAGGCCCTCTTCTCCGGCGGGGCCGAAATTGTAGGCATTGGCAAACTGCCAGGCAACGCAAGCCGACTTCCAGGCGGCTTGCAATTGCACAAGATTCTGGTTGTCAGGATTCCGGGCAAAAGCATCGGTGGCGGTCTTCAGATTGTTCACCTGCGTTTGCAAATCCGTGAAAGCGGGTTTTATCAGGTTGTCGGCCACGTTTTCCAGCATTTTGCGCCGGTCGAAATCCGGGCCGGATTCGGGTGTCACTTGGCAGGCCACCAGCAAAACCGCCGCCACAACCAGAACCAGCAGGCCGGAAAGGATGATTTTCAAGTTCATGGGTGTTTGTTTTTTGTTTTCAGGAATGGTTTTCACCGGAAAAGGTGCAGGCAAACCGGTTTGCCCGAAATAGTATCTTTTCAAAGGCCCAAACCCGCCGGTTTGGCTTGTACACGTAATTCAAGGGATTTTTTAACGCTTTTGTTCGGCAACCCAGTTTGTTTTGAAGTCCGTGATTTCCTGGTCCGTAAAACCGTAAATGGCTTTCAGTTTCGCAATGACTTGCTGCAGTTTGGGCAGTTCGGTTGCCGGGTCGGTAATGAATTTGTAAGATGTCGGCGTGCCATTGGCGGGCGCATTGAGCAGAACCAGGGTTTCATCAATTTGTGCATCCGTGATTTTCTTGTGCGCCTGCGGAATGGTGCGCCAGCCGTGCGCAAAGCCCACACATTCGCCGTAGGCGTGCAAGGCTGAAGCCTTTTCGTTGTCGGTCGGGGCGGTCTTGCTCATGGTCGCAATTACCGCGTGGCAGTAGTTGATGATGGTGGCGGCATTCACTTTTTCCCACGTCAGTTTTATGGCATCAACGGCTTCCTTCTGCTCTGCCTGATACTCGTTGCCCGCTTTGAGGGCGGCTTGCAGCTTGATGAAATTGTTTTTGAGCTGCGTGTAATATCCGGTTCCGTCGTTTTTGTCGCGGCGGGCGGCGTAAACGGCCATCTGGCGGTCGGGATCGGGATGTTTTACGGCATCGCTGCTGCTCGGAAACTTGGGGTTTGCTCCGAAAATGGCTACCAATTGGTCGGCGGTGGCGGGTGTGAGCGGCGCGGAAACCAAGTCGGTGGCGTGTTTGTAGAGCACCGACCCGAACTGGCCCTTTTCAATGATTTGCTCCATTTCCAAGCCATTTTCATCAAACAAGTAGCTGCCGGTGCCCGTGCCAAACGTGCCGCCACTGCCCGCAATCGTTGCCGAAGGCACATAAGTGCCTCCGCTGGCTTTGGCGAGTTTGTCGAGCCAGCCGCCGGTGCTTTCCAGTTTTCCGGCATAGTAAGCGGTGTTCACTGATTTCAGGCTCGGATTCCCAGCGGTGAAAAGGTTGTCCAGTGTTGTCTTGGCGATTTTAACGCCATTGACCCTGCCTTTCTTTGCCTCATCGGTGATGGCGGTCAACTGCTGGCGCACCGCCAGTTGCGTGGCCGCATTGGTGTTGAAACCTGCCCCGTCGTAAGCCGTTGGGATTTGCAATTGCGCCTTTACCGTTTCTTTGTCCTTGCACGAAAACGTCAGGAAAATGAGTGCCAGCAGGACAAAAGTGTGTTGGATGGTTTTCATGTCGGTTTGGATGGTGATGGAAAATAGTATGGGTTGCAACTGCCAAACCTGCCACTTGACCACAGTATTTCAAGGGCGGGGCTTGGTTTCGCAAGCGAAGGAAAGTCCGCGAATCCTCCGTTGTTTAGACTGATTATAAAGAGGCTCAAATGTAAAGGCAGGAAATTTTACTTCCTATCATTATTTGGAATTTTTCTAAATAAAGGGGAAAGTCCGGGAGTCGGCCAGCGGTGACTCGGATTTAGCGGGCCGGAAATAGTATGTTTCAAAAACACGAAACCCGGCCCCGCCAAAGTTTGGGAAACTTTGGCGGGGCCGGGTTTTGGAATGGGTTGTCAACCGCAATTATGCGAGCAGGCTTACTTGGCAAAGTCCGCCGACAGGCCGTTCAGTTCGGCATCCGTCAGTTTTTTGGAAGCCACCACCGTGCGGTAGCGGAAAGTAGCGCTTTTCCCGGCGGCAATCTTGAAGTTCAATTCTTCTTTTCCATCCGTGAAAGCCTTGGCTCCCAGCGGGTTGGCGGCATACAGGCCGTAGCCACGCGCGTGCCAGTAGGCCGGGTAACCAGCATTGCGCGGATGGTCAAGAATGGCGACGGATACCGGTTCGCCATTGATTTCGCCCGTCAGGTTCATCCATTTGGCGCGTTTCCCCCACACGGCCTCGCCTTCCGTGCCCTCGCTGCTGCGGTAGCGGCCAGTCACACCGGTATTGTCCATCATGGGCACTGCCGTTGCCTTACCGCTGGCATCGGTGAATATTTCCGGTTTTTCAGACGGGTGTTCCAGTTGCCGCGCCACCCGGATGGCAATCAAGCCTTCCTTGTTGTCTTTCAAAGATACCTCCTTGTCCAAAGCCGCCAGCGTGGTGGCGCGGTCAATGACGCGCAAAACACCGTCTCCCGAAAAGGTGAAAACGGTTGTCTCTTTCAGCATCGGGTTGCCGTTTTTGTCCAGCCAGTCGGCGGTGACGGTGAGTTGCGCCCGGGTCTTGCCCTGCTTGATTTTGGGCTTGCCCGTGTGCCTGATTGTGCCGAACGGCCCCTTGTGTTCCGGCCCGATGTTGTCTGAGTTGTTCCAAAAATCGTGTCCGTTCACGTCGCCGTAGTTCAGCCACATACCCACGTGGTGCGGATGATCCACGCGTTCGCCGGGGCGCGGCACTATCGGGAAGCCACGGGTGATGGCCGTGCCACGGGCCGTCAGGATCGGAAACAGAACGGGCTTCTTGCAGCCCGCCATCAGGCCGGGCTGGTAGATGTACCATGTGAATGGTTTTCCGTTCACTGCCACCGCCACCTGCCCATTTTCATCCGTGAGCGTGATGCGGGGGGTTTGGGCTTGCGCCCGGATACTATTAGCCATGCCTGCCAGGCAGACAATCCAGACAAGGCTTTTCTTGAACACTGACAAATAATCGGAGTGCGGCGGGTTTATTTTCATTTTGTCGTTTACCTTATGTAAGAAAATGGGAATTAATGTATGTAATCTTTGTTCGGACGCTGTGCTTAAATTCATAAAATTTCACGAAAAAAAACAAGAATCTGCGTGAATTTAAAATAAGTTTAATCTAAATTGCTGATAATCAGCGATGTGACATTCAGGCGATAATTGCACCTAACCTTATCTGAGCCATGCAAGTTTTCCCGCGAGTTTCCTTTAGGCTTTCATTCATCCCGGTACTGATTCTGGCGGGGTGGTTCACGGCGCAAGCCCAGCTCAAAATAGACACTTCCTACTCGGTCGAGGACATGGTGGGCAAGGTGTTGAAGGGCAAAGGCGTGCAGATTGGCAATATCCAGATGAAGGGCAGCAAGCTGGGCATCGGCTATTTCCACGTCAATTCGGATGTGATCGGGATGCGCAACGGCTTGCTGCTCAGCACGGGCCGGGTACACGATGCCATCGGGCCAAACGACGCGCCGGGCCGCTCGGGCGTGGTGACGATGGCCAAGGATGTGAAAAGCTCGGGCATCGGCGACCGCGACCTGAACGCGCTGTGCGGCAACGTTACCAAAGACGTGATGGTGCTGGAATTTGATTTTATCCCGACCCACAACCGGGTTTCGTTCCGCTACAGTTTCGGCTCGGAGGAATACCGCGAATACGTTGGTTCACGGTTCAATGACGTGTTCGGTTTCTTCATTGAAGGTGCCGACCTGCCCAAGCGCAACCTGGCCGTGATTCCGGGCACCAACGAGCCGGTGGCCGTAAATAACGTGAACCACAAGAAATACCGGAAAATATACCTTAACAACGATTATTTCGTGGATGTCAAGAACGCGAAAGGGCCGCAGTCGTCCTCGTCCATGGGATTCCAGAAGCTGAAAAATAGTATCTTCCACAATGCCAAAACCTCCCTCAACCAAGATGCAGTTCCGGTTGATGAACGTGAAAGGCGGCAACTGGACGAAGAACTGGTGACGTATTTCCAGTACGACGGCTTCACCAAAGTGCTGACCGCCCAGTGCGCCGTAACGCCCCACAAAAAATACCACCTCAAACTTGCCATCGGCGATGTGGGCGATTATGCCCTGGATTCGGGGGTTTTTTTGGAGGCCGGTTCGTTTTCCAGCGAAGAAGACAACAAGGCTCCGGCCCTGGGGGCATCGGCCAAGGCGGGTTCAGGCAAAACCCCGGATACTATTTTTGAGGCCGGCGACTTGGCCGCCCTTGCGGGCAACAAGGCAGATGCGGAGATGGAGCCGATAAACCGGAACATCCGTGTTTTCCGCACCACCAACGTGTATTTCGCCACCGATTCGCACACCATACCCGACAGTGCCGCCCGAGAACTGGACCAATTGGCGGCGCACCTGCTCAAATACAAGTCGCTGACGTGCCAGTTGGCGGGCCACACCGACAATGTGGGCGGCAAGTACTATAACCAGCAGCTTTCCGAAAGCCGGGCGGTTGCGGTGGTCAAGTACCTGATTTCCAAAGGCATCACCCGCAGCCGGTTGGTGTATGACGGCAACAATTTTGAAGACCCGATTGCCGACAATGAAAAAGCCAACGGCCGCCGTCACAACCGCCGCGTGGAAATAACCGTGGAGGAGGAGATGCAGGCATCAGACCGTCAGTGAGCCTACTAAGAAAACAGAGTGCGCCGGTTTATTTTGCGGCTGACCCGGCATTAAGGATGGTGAATTCCACGCACCGGTTCATTTGCCGACCTTCCTCGGTGTTGTTGGTGGCGCGGGGCTTGGTTTCGCCGTAGCCTTTGGCCACAATGAGGCTGGCGGTTGCGCCGTTCTGGACTAAACGGTTCCTGACCGCTTCGGCGCGGTTCTGTGAAAGCAGCCGGTTGCTTTCGTCGGCACCCACATTGTCGGTGTGGCCCGAGAGTTCAATCCGCATTCCGGGGTTCTGGCTCAGTATTTCCGTGAGCCGTTCCAGTTCGGCCTTCGATTCGGCGCGCAATTCGCTCTTGTTGCTGTCAAAAAACACATTGTTCAGCCGTATCACCTGTCCCTTTTCCAAAGGCGTGAGGTACAGGTTGCGTTCCACTTCGCGGTAGGCGGCGAGTTGCTTTAAATCGAGGTTTTCGCTGACGGCCACGTATCCGGCCTTGCGTGCCAGGAATCCGTAGAGTTGCCCGGCCGGAAGCACAATCTTGTAACTGCCATCCACGGGCGACGAATTGGCGATACCCACTTCCTGGTTCGAAACCAGATTCCGGTAACTGATGTCGGCTTGCAGGGGTTGCTTGGTCTTGGTGTCCAGCACCTTGCCATACACAAGCACCACCGGTTTCGGCTTGAGGGCTTCGGGAAGTTTGAGTTGCACAATGTTCAAGGCCGCCCCAGCCTGGGTGCTGCACATGAAGGCGTAGGCTCCCGAGGCCGGCATGGTGTAGTAGGCATCCCAGCCGGGAGTGTTTATCTGGTTGCCCAGGTTTTGCGGCTCGCTCCAGTTCTGCCACGTATCGTCCAGGCGGCGCGTGATATAAATGTCATTTGAGCCGTATCCCGGCCTTCCGGCGGTTGAATAGTAGAGCGTAACGCCGTCGGCGGCGATGAACGGGGTTTCGTCGTTAACAAAGGTATTGATGCCCGGCCCCAGGTTTTTGGGAGCCGTCCAAGTGCTGTCGCTTTTCAGGAAACACACGTAAATATCCTTCTCGCCCTTGGTGTCGTCGCGTTTAAGCGACACATAGAGTGCTTTTCCGTCGGCTGCCAGCGAGTATTCGTTGTAAGGCGAGCGGTTGTAGAAATCATCTATCTTCACGTTGATGGGCACCGCCCATCCTTTTGCCGTCCGGTAGGCCATCGAAATGCCCGGGCCCGCCGACTCGCCTTGGGCCGTGTACTGGTTCATGAGCAGCATCCGGTTGTTGTCGGGCGTAACGGCAATAATTGCGTTTTGCAGGTTGTTGTTGATGGGTCGGCCTATGTTTTGCCGCTTGCCCCAAACCGTGTCGTTGGCCGCCGTGCTGAACCAAATATCGTCGGTGTCAGTGGCTCCGCCCGTGTTTTCGGGATGCCCGTGGATGGAATAGTAAAGGGTTTTGCCGTCGGGGCTGATGTAGGGTGCTTTTTCGGAATACTCGGTGTTCACGTTGCCTCCCAGATCTCTTTTCCGTATTGTCTTAGGCACATTGGGCGCAAGGTTGATGGTGTTTTCCTGCCAGACACGGAAGTTGTCCGTTTCCACTTGCATCTGGCCGTTGGTTTCCACGCCCATTTGCCCGCCCGTAAGTAAGGGCGCGGCTGTTTTGGCTACTTCCTGGTCATTGATCAGGAAAGTGTAGGTGCCGGCGGTGTGCTTGATTTTCAAGGTATTGGCACTGCCGTTGGGCTTGACGGCCTCGTGCTTTAGCCAAGCCTGCAGGGTTTGCGTTTTGGCCGTCGCATAATGGACGATGCGGAAATGCCCGTTGCCCGAAACCCCGAACGACAGCAGGTTGTTGATGTCGGCCGCGCCGATGTTGATGCCGTAGCCATTGTCAATGATACCGCTCTTATGGGTGAGGGTGGCTTCGACAGTGAAATCCCGGCCGTAGTCCATGTAAAAGGAACTGGGCCAGAAGCCGTACCGGCCCGCGTTTTGTTGAAGAATCTCGGCCGTGTAGGTTCCGTTGGCAATTGAAGCCCGCGAGTTTTCGTTACCGCCTGTCCACCAAACACGTTGGTTGTCATTGAACTGTTCGTCGACCCAAAGCGTGGCTTGCGAAAACGAGGATTGGCACAGGAAAAATGCCCAGAGAAGCAGGATAAGTGTTTTTTTCATTACCGATATGATTTATGGTGCATCAGGTGCATTAAACTACACCAATCACCGCAGGCGGCAAAGCAATTGCCCGTGCGCAACACCGGAAAGCCCCGGCCGGGATGTCAGTTTTAAACCGCCACTGCAAAGAAACTGGTGCGATATTCAGGAATTTAGTTCCTGACGCACAACCAGTTAGCAATCACTCTCACGAAAATAGTATCCCCGCTAAAGCTAAAAGTTCCGCCAAAGGCGGAAACGGGGCTTTCAGCTTTTAAAAACCCCAAACCCCGCACTTGACAGAGATTGACACCTTGCAGGTGTGAGGGAAAATAGTATCTTTTGAAAAGTCGAAACCCAGCCTGTTTCAGTATTGTCACTTCGTATATTTACGGGGTGACAATATTTTTTATGTAGAATCTCTTTTACGTCGTTTTCAATTAAATTAGCGGAAAGACTATATTTGAAACGAAAATGGAAGCATCAAAAACATTGAGAAGACCATCTAACTGGCAAGACTTTGAACCTCCTCTGAAAAAACTTTATTTTTCAACAACCGCAGCAAAGGATGCAAATATTGAGAGATTCTTTCGCGTGTGCCAATAAAGGAGGGTGACATAGAAGACATGGTCATTGATAAAAAAGACTAATCAAAGCCCACTTGTAAATTAAATGAAAAATATTTTCCTACAAGCCGAGTGGCGAAAACTGATAATGGCCAACTACGCCTTTGACAGCGAACGATTGAAACCGTATTTGCCCCACAAAACAGAACTTGACTTGCGGAACGGCGTATGTTACGTGAGCCTGATCGGGTTCATGTTCATGGACACGAAAGTGAAAGGCTTCAAAATCCCGTTTCACACCAATTTTGAAGAAGTCAATTTGCGGTTTTATGTGCGTTTCTATGACAACGGTCTGTGGAAACGCGGTGCAGTGTTTATCAAGGAGATTGTGCCCAAGTCCGCCCTGACTTGGGTTGCCAATACCGTTTACAAAGAAAAATACGAAACCATGCCCATGTCGCACACGTGGCGACAGGCAGATGGGCAACAGTTGGTGCAATACAATTGGAAGAAAACCCAGTGGAACTCCCTTCAAGTGCGCACCGGGCTTGGTTTGAAAGAAATCCAAGCGAGCAGCGAAGAAGAATTCATCACCGAACACTATTGGGGCTACACCCGCATCAATGACCAAACCACCTCCGAATACGGCGTGGAACACCCGCGCTGGCAAGTGTACGAAACGCTTGATTACACGATTGATGTCAATTTCGCGGACATATATGGGCCGCAGTTCGCAACGCTGCAAGACCTGAAACCCCAATCTGTGTTTTTGGCCGAAGGCTCGGCGATACAGGTGAAAGAAGGGCGAAGAATTTGAGTGACTGGCGCAAGTGTCTGTTCTTGCCAAGCTTTTGACAAGCATCCGCTTGCCGCAGGTGGACACTCACCGATTTCAGAGCCAATGGGTGAAAATAGTATCTTTTGAAAACACAAAACCCCATGCTGCAAACAGATGGGGTTTTGTGTTTTTGGAGTGTGCCGAAAAATCAGCTCAGTACCAGATCCTGCTTCTGGTCGTCAAAGGTCACGCGTTTGCCGGTGTGCAGCGCGTAGGTGACCATCTGGCAGGCGGTGGCATGGTTGTAGCCCGCCTTGGCCGGTGCGTTGGGGGTTTTGCGGCTGCGTACACACTCCATCCAGTTGCGCACGTGCAGCGAGGTCATCGGGTCGCCGCTGGTGTTGGCTCCGGTTTCCACTTTGATGCCGGGCAGTGTCGTTTCGGCGAGCAGGTTGGCTTTCACGCCCATTTCGTCGGCCATGTACTGGGTCAGTCCGCCTTCCGGCGTAATCGTGTTCTTGTCCAAATCCAGCTTGCCGCCGTTTGAGAAGTAATATTCCTTGGTGCCGCCCGCCCCGTTGTGCATCCGTGAGGAATACGTTACTTGGAAGCCTTTGGTCTTGTCGTCCGCCGGGCCGTAGTCAAACACGGCGGTCAGGGTGTCGGCGTTCACGCGGCCATCCTGCCACACGTACACGCCGCCGTTGGCAACCACGCTGCGCGGGTGGTCGTAGCCCGAAAACCAATGCACGGTATCAATCTGGTGGCTCATCCACTGGCCGGGAATGCCCGATGAATAAGGCCAGAACAACCGGTATTCCAGATACTTGCGCGGATCCCAGTCCACTTTGGGGCGGTTCAGCAGGAAACGGGTCCAGTCGGTGTCCTCCTTGCGGATTTCGGATACCAATTTGGGCCGCCGCCAGCGTCCGGGCTGGTTTACGTTCCACGTCATTTCAACCATCGAAATGTCGCCGAATTTGCCCGATTTTATGAAATCATTGGCAGCGTGGTAGTTGGGCGCACTGCGGCGTTGCGAGCCAACCTGCACGATCTTGCCCGATTGCTCCACGGCCTTCAGGGCGGCGCGGGCATCTTCCATGGATTCGGCAAACGGCTTTTCGCAGTACGCATCGCGGCCCGAACGCACCGCTTCAATCAAGTGCAGCGAATGTTGGAAATCGGCGGTGCTGATCATCACCGCGTCAATATCCTTGCGGGCATACAGCTCGTCGTTGTTGCGGCACTTGGCCAGTTTCTTCGCGCCCCAGCCTTTTTCCTTCAGGTGCGCCTCGCATTCGTCGCGGCGGCGGCTCCAAATGTCAGACACGGCCACAAACTCGAAGTTCAGGGCGGCGGCGTGTTCCTGGAAGCACGGCAGCAGCGAACTGCGGAACCGGTCTGAAAAACCGACAATGCCCACCCGCACGCGGTCATTGGCACCCACAATGCGGGCGTAGCTGGCGGCACTCATGCCCATGGCCAGCGAACTCATGGCCGCCTTTTTTAAAAAATCGCGGCGGGAGGTTTCGGTATTTTTTTCCATACTATTTTGAATTTGGTTGTGGGTGAATAAAATGGAAATACGGGCGATATTCAGGAAGGGGAAAAATTGGTTTCTGGCTCAATTAAATCCCACAAATTGCCGTATAAATCCTCGAAAACCGCCACCATTCCGTAGGCTTCCTGAGTTGGCACACGCACAAAATGAATGCCTTTGGCAAGCAAGCCGTTGTAATCGCGCCAAAAACCATCGGTGTGCAAAAACAGGAAAACCCGTCCGCCGGTTTGGTTACCCACCCGGCTTTCCTGTTCCGCATTTGCGGCTTTCGCCAGCAGCAAACTGCACCCGTCCGAACCTTTGGGAGCCACCAAAACCCATCTTTTTTCGTTTCCCAGCACGGTATCCTCAAGCAAGTCGAAAGAAAGGGTCTCGGTATAGAACCGGATGGCTTCGTCGTAATCATCCACCACGACTGTGATGTGCGCCAAGCGTTGTTTCATAGTTAAAAAGTACAAGGCCCCGCAAGGAAGTTTTGCGATTGAACCAGTCTTTAAGAAGACAGAACGTTACGCAGTTTGTAGGGGCTTCTTTCATTGGTTTGAAAGTTCGTGTCTGACTTTCATCAATAATTTGCCCAATTTGTTCAAGCCCTTGCCGTTCCCGTCGTCGCCCCAGTAATTGTCGTTTTCGGTATGCTCAACGAGTTTTGCATTTCCTGTATTTATCAACAATTCCTGTAAACCAGCATGTTGCGTGAATTTTGCTACCAAAGCCTCATACATGACTTGGTCCTTCTTGCTATCCCAATTCCTGACAATTTTAACCCGTCTACTCCGCCCCAATTCGGCGGCTTTCATAGGATTGGTTGCTTGTCGAATCTTTTCTTGATACGTCTTCTCGTTGAATTTCTGGGCTTGAAAATAATGTTCGACTGTCGGCCACAGTGTGCTTTTTATTTTGATTGGATATAAAGCGAAATTTGAAAGCTCGCCGTATTTGTCTGATACTGCATAAAATTTAATCTCTTCTTCCATTCTCTTGTGTGAAGAAAATTATAAAACCCTGATTTTTATATTTCTGAACGAAACCCGGTCGCCGTGGTCTTGCAGCAGGATGTGGCCTTTGATGGCCTCGCCAAAACGGCCTTTGGCATTGTAATCTGGCGCGGCATACTTGCTCATGCCCACCAATGTGCGGAAATTAGGGTCGCCACGCTCATATTCCACCACTTTTTTGCCGTTGAGCCAGTGCTCCACGTGGCTGCCCTGCACCAACACGCGGCCCTGGTTCCATTCGCCAATCGGGTTTACGGTCTTGTCTTTGGCCGCAATCAAATCGTATAGCGAGCCGATGGTGCGGTTGCCGCTGCGGCCCAGTTTGGCATCAGGATGTTTGGCATCGTCCAGCACCTGGAACTCAAGCCCGAACGCCGAACCTTTGGGCTTGGGCTGGTGCTCGACCACGAAATATTTCACGCCGCTGTTGGCACTGTCAGTCAGTTTGAAATCAAATTTCAAGTCGAATTGGCTGTATTCGTCCACGGTTACAATGTCGCCGCCGTGCCGCGCCTCCGCGCCGCCCGATTCCTGCACTGTCAGTGTGCCGTTTTCAATGGCCCAGCCTTTTTCCGGAAACTTGTCCAGGTACGCGCCGCGCCAACCCGCCGTGGTTTTGCCATCGAACAGCAATTTCCAGTCGTCCTTTTGCTCTTCTTGGGTCAGGAGATTTTCGGCGGGTTGCCCCGTATCCGCTTGGGTGGCAGCCGTATCGGCGGTGGTTTGGGCATTCTCGGAGATACCTGCCTGTCCGGCAGGCAGGCTATTTTGCTGCGATGATCCGCAGGCCACCGCGCCGAAAATCAAAAGAATTGCAAAAAACGAATGGATTTGACGCATGGCAGGTTTGATGGTTTTGAAAGCTGAAAGCCCCGTTTCCGCCTCTGGCTGAACCTTTGGCTTTAGCGGGGATACTATTTTATGCGGTGGTCTGGGGCCGTGCTGTTTTCCGACCACCAAGACACAAAGGCGTTTCTTCGTGCCTTGGTGGTCAAAAAACCGGCGAATTTTTAATCCTTCACAATTTGAGGCCGATTTTGCCGGTCAGATAATCCTTGCTGATCTGGTTGCATTGCAAGGCCGTGCGCGATTTGTCGGGCACCGAATCAAGTTCAATGACCGCGCAGCCTTTGAACTTTATTTCGTCAAGGGTCTTGAAAAAGGCGGGCAGCTCCAGGTTGCCTTGGCCCAGTTCCACAAACTGGTACGATTTCGGGTCGGCGGGGTTGTCGGGATGCGGGCGTTTCACATCTTTAATATGAAGCGTGTGCAGGATGTCTTTGTACTGCCGCGCCATCTTGGCCGGGTCGCCGCCGCCTTGCCAGCAGTGCGCAATGTCGAGCAGGAACTTCACGTATTTCGTATCCAGATTTTGCAGGATCACGTCTATTTCTTCGGGTGTTTCGCCGAGTTGGTGCATGTGGTTGTGATACACGGCTTGCACGCCCACATCGGCGGCGCGTTTGCCCGTTTCGTTGAGCAGTTGCGCGTAGCGTTTCAGTTCGTCGGTGGTGGGCAGCCGGTCTTTGGGGCGTGAGGTATTGGTGAGTTGGATGGCCTTGCCGCCCAGTGCCTTCACAAACTTGGCATGGTTGAGGTGCATTTCCAACTGGCTTTTTTCCTCTTTCGGATCAATGTTGACATTGCCGCTGGAAAACATGGCCAGTTGCAGTTTGTGCCGTTTCAGCAAATCCTTTAGTTCCCCGACCTTGTTGCCGTAGTCCTTGTAGGTGTTGGCACGCAACTGGATGCCGCGCAAGCCCAACGAAGATATGTCTTGGATGGCCTGCCTGTCGTTGCCGTTCCAAGTAATGGCCGAGCAACCAATGGAATACAGCGGCTTGGCGGCGTTACGGGCAAAAACCTCCGGCACAAAAGCCGTGGCGGCAGCCAAAGTGCCGGTATGCTTGAGAAAGGAGCGGCGCGATAATGTGGGCATGACACAAGAAGGTTGGCAATCATGGAAAAGATACTGCAAGGTAATTTTTTCAATGAATTTTTAAAAAAATTCTTGAAACCCTGCTATTGCACACCCGAAAACAACGACTGGCAGATTGCCAGACGGTTGGAAGCCGGGTTTGGCCGTGTCGGAAGATACTATTTTGACACGAGCGGGATTTTAGCAGAAGTGTTGTTTACGCCAGCCTTTGCCAAAATTGATTCGGCTGTGATGCGGGGGTTGTGTTTTTTTGCTGTCCGGTTGGTTACCTTTTTGCCAAGTGCCGGATTAGTGGTATATTTCATGTAAGAAAATGACCGGATATGCGCCTGTTCCTACTGTTCCTGTTTGCCGTTTCACTCACCGCCGCCGCCGAAGACGCGCCTTCGCCCCGTTTTGTCCGTAACGATGGACAGTGGGAAACGGCAATCCTCTACCGTGCCGCCATACCGGGCGGTTTCGTTTTTGTGAAGCGCAACTCGCTGCAATACGTTTTCTACCACACCGGCGATGTGGCCCGGCAGCATCCGAAGCCGGTTGACGCAACCGTTCCGGTGGCTCGGCAGGCGTTCAGGCCCGTTATCGGCAAAAACATTATCCGTGCCCATGGCTTCGAGGTTGTTTTCGCCGGTTCCAATCCTGATGTGCGGTTGCAGGCCAATGGCGAGAGAATAGAGCAGCGCAACTTTTTTCTGGACAATAACCCGGCGCATTGGGCGGCGGCGGTTCCGGCCTTTTCGGAGATTGTGTACCAAGACGTTTATCCCGGCATCAATGTAAGGTTGTTTGCGCAAAACGGCTCATTGAAATACGAATTTTTGGTGGCTCCCCAAGCCGACCCGAACCGGATACGGCTGCATTACCGGGGCATGAACCGGGTTTCGCTGGACAATGGGTTTCTCACCACCGAAACCTCAGTCAATAAGACCACCGAAACGCCGCCGTATTGCTACCAGCTTGACAAGAACGGCATCCGGCGGGAGGTGCCGTCGGGTTTCGCCCTTCAAAAAGATACTATTTCGTTTGCCTTCCCCAAAGGCTACAATGCCAAGCAACCCTTGGTCATTGACCCGGTGCTGGTGTTTTCCACGTATTCCGGCTCGTATTCCGACAACTGGGGCTTCACGGCCACCTACGACAAGGAAGGCAACCTGTATTCGGGCGGCATTGAGTTCGGCAACCGTTTTCCGGCCACAAACGGGGCTTTCCAAGTCACTTTCAACGGCCAAGTGGATGTGGCGATTCTGAAATATTCGCCGCAAGGCAACCGGCTTATTCACGCCACCTACATCGGCGGCGCGGAAGCCGACGTGCCCCACAGCCTGATTGTCAATGACCGCAACGAACTGGTCATCATGGGTACCACCAGCTCGCTCGACTTCCCGACCACCGCCACCGCCTACGACCGTTCGTACAACGGCGGCCAGTTCACCGATATGCTGGGCATACCCCACGAAAACGGCAGCGACCTGTTTGTGACCAAACTGAACGCGGCAGCCAGCGGCTTGGCAGGCTCCACGTACATTGGCGGCTCGCGAAACGACGGCTTGAATGAAGCCACAAACCTGTCTATCAGAAACTACGGCGATGAGTTCAGGGGCGAAGTGAATCTGGACAAGGAAGGCAACATCTATTTTGCAGCCACCACGGTTTCCGACGATTTTCCCATGGCTGGCGCATCGCAAAACCAACTCCGGGGCGAACAGGATGGGATTGTCTGCCGCTTTTCAACCGATTTATCGGTTTTGGCGTGGAGCACCTACGTGGGCGGCACCGGTTTTGATGCGGCTTATGGCATCCGCATTGGGCCATCGGGCGGCGTTTATGTGGTGGGCGGCACTACCAGCCGCGACCTGCCAGCATCCGTAGGCGCAATCAAAACCGCCATGACCGACGGTGAGGATGGTTTTGTGGTGCGGTTTGACAACCAACGCCTTGACCGGCTTTCGTATCTGGGAACCAACGCTGCCGACCAAGCCTACCTGATCGACTTGGATACCGATGAAAATGTGTACGTGCTTGGCCTTACTTTCGGCGCGTATCCGGTTACGCGGGGTGCGTACAGCAATGCCAACAGCGGCCAATTCATCCACGCTTTCAACAGTACGTTCAGCCGCACGGTATTTTCCACGGTGATTGGCAGTGGGCGGCGGCAGCCCGATTTTTCGCCTACGGCCTTCATGCGCAGCGATTGCGGTTTCATCTACTTGTCTGGCTGGGGCGGCAACATCAACGATGCGCGGGGCATCAAAGGCAGCAGCACCAGCGGGTTGCCCACCACGCCCGATGCCTTCCGCGCCGCCACCAACGGCGACGACTTTTACCTGGCAATCCTGAACCAAGAGGCCACGCAACTGCTATACGGTACGTTTTTCGGTTCGCCACAACGCGAAAACCACGTGGATGGCGGCACGTCGCGGTTCAGCCCCGGCGGCACTATCTATCATGCCGCCTGCTGCTGCGCCGACAACAGCACTTTCCCGGTTTCACCCGGCGTGTGGTCTAACCGTAACAACGGCACAAGGGTTGGCAGTGACACAACGGGCGATGGCTGTAACAATGCCGCCTTTAAGTTTGACTTGGAAGGGCTGGAAGCCGAATTTGACCTATCTGCCGATTCATGCGGCGCACCGGCGCAAGTGCGCGTCACCAACAAGAGTCTGGGTGGCAAAACGTTCCAATGGGTTGTCAACGGGCAGGTGCAGTCGGCGGTACGCAGTCCGGCGGCATTCACGCTCAGCCAACCCGGCGAATACACCATCACGCTCCGCGCCTTCGACCCGGTTACCTGCAAAAAAGTGGACTCGGTGAGCCGGAAAGTCACCGTAAAAAACCTGGCCTTTGCCGTGAGTAAAGACACCACGATATGCTCCGGGCAAAGCGTCCAACTGAAGGCGGTGGGCGGCGTAAAATACATTTGGACTCCCAACGCCGACATGAAAAACCCGCAATCGGCCACGCCGACCGTTACGCCTAAACAAACCACCACCTACACGGCGCAGGTCACCAACGACAATGGTTGTGTGCAGAATATGCGGGTAACGGTGGCGGTGAATCCCGAAATACAGCCCGAATTCGAGGTGCAAATCCGTTCGGAATGCGGCGCACCTACGCGCCTGCGGCTGGTGAATAACGGGCCTGACCGGATTGAATGGGAAAGGATTGACGAAAAGGGAAATATCCGGAAGATAACCGGCGACACGCTGACGCTTGACACCAACCAATACGAGATTGTGGCGCGCGTGTTCCGGGGAGCCTGCGAAAAAACGTTCCGCCAGCGCGTGAAAGGTGCGGATCCGCGCCCACCGGTCAATGTAATCACGCCCAATGAGCCAAATACGCACTTTGAAACATTCAGGAGCGGCTGGAAACTGGAAATCGTGGATCAGTGGGGCCGCGCCGTATACGCCGACGATTCGTACCAAAACGACTGGAAAGCCGCAAACCGGACTAACGGCGTGTATTATTACAAACTAACCTCGCCCGAAGGCTCGTCGTGTAAGGGTTGGGTGCAGGTGCTACGCTGAAGAGTCTCCCCCGGCTACCTTTCCGAAAGAGGGGGCTTTATGTCAAGTGGGGCGATGCGTCAGTCTGCCAAAAGTGCTTCTTTACCATGAGCCAGAGTTGTTTCACCGATACCGGCCTCGCACCGTTCTTAATGTTTTCCTCACAAATCCGGTGCATGATGTCCATGTGGCGGGCAAAATCGCGGTAGGCACGAAGTAGTGTGTAGCCCGGATCGTAGATGTGGGCGGGTTCGGCACTGACACCGTTCAGTTCCAGCACCCGGATATGCCGGCCCGCATACAAGTCGGCCAAGCTACGGACTTTTATATCGAACCGCCCGTAGTAAAAGCCGTCAATAGGTAGCGCGATGGTGCTGAATATTTCGTGCAATCGCTTATTTATCAGGTGGTTGCCGCTGTAAAACAAGGTTCCCCGGCAATGGTTTCCAATGTATTCCAAGGTTTTCACCTCGCCATCGGACAGTATTTGCTGCATTTGCCCGCCCAGCCGTTGGCGGAATTTTTTCAGTTGAAATCTGGCTCGGTTGCTTTGCCCCATCAATTCCTCAATCGTTGAAGTGCCGTTACCGGTTACCGAAAGGAGTTTCTTGAGCGTCACCGAACTCACTTTTCCGTTTGGCGCACCGGGATGCCTGTGAAAAAAAATCCCCATTTCCAGTTCGTAATCCACGAATTCCTGAAGGATAGTAGCTGCCGGATTGCTTGCCAAGTAATGCCGCAAATCGGCTTCTTGGTACAGCTTTTCCACTTGGCTGCCCCGTTCCCCAACATTGGGTTTGGCAATGAGCGGGTAGCGGATGCCGGCAGCGGCCAATTGCTGCCCGATTAGTTCCCGCGACTGACAACTGTCAATGAAAACAGTACGGGGCTTGTATTGCCCGGCTATCTTGTCGAGGATGCCGATTTTGCTCTCCCCGAAAAAACCGCCCGCCTCAATGCCTGGGTTGGCAGTGGTGAAATACGTTAGGCTGCGCGACTTGAATGCCAGGTACAGCCAATAAGGAATAATGGGTAGGTAGAACACCCACCAAGCCCAGTATTCATACCGAACCATCTTGATCAGGAAAAGAGGGGTTCTGAACGGCATACAATTACAACGGCATACACTTAATCAGAATGCAATGGTTCGCCTGCAATGGCTGCTCAGGCGTTGGCCGGTTCTATTTTCAGGCTATTCATGTAGTGGTTCTTCAAGTCTTGGTACCAAAATTCGGTTCCGTCGTCCTGATGCGCCACCAAAGCAATGCTAACCGTTGAAACCGTGTCACGGCGCATGAGAAGGTTGTTACCGTTGCTGCTGTCGCCGCCAAAACGGTGGAAATCCAAAATACCGTCGAGCCGGTAAGTTTTCTGGTCGGCAAACCATGCGGCAAACCACCGCTCGCGTTCCCGGCACACCGGCGGCTCGTACAGTGTGGCCGAAGACCAGATGTGGGGCTGGCAAACATCCTTGTCGGCAGTGTGCAACGCACGAGCTTCCGTCCAGCGGAGTTCGGTGAGCGACAGCGTGCCGTGGTGGTTCACGATGAGCATGGTAAACGGCTCGATGCCCGTAAAATCGTAGTGTTCGATAAATGCCTTTTCCGACTTGTAACCGAAAAAATCAAGTACCATCAGGCCACGGCTTCGGCGGTAGGGCGGCTTTGGCCGGTGCGCTTCAAACGCGCCGTTGAGGAGGCACACGGTAACGCTGCCCGAGGTGGCGATCCAAGTGCCGCCCGCTTGTGTGTCTTTCGGAAACACCACCGGCACACTCCCGGCCATGTGCCACTGTGGCGACAGGGCGGGCGGGCGGCTGTGCTGCTCGTCGCGGTTGGAGGTGAGCATGAATCCGGTGTCGCCCAAGGGCAGGAATGTTACTGTACACATACGGCAGGTGATGGGTGCAAAGATATGGCAGAGAATTAAACTACCGGGTTTCGGCAACGCCAGATTCGTACTAATGGGCGGCTTGCTGGTAGCGGATTGTGGCGGGAGCCACCCCGAAATGGTCGGGCAGTACAACACCCGGAAAATCATTGCCGACCGCAATGCGAATCAGGGCCAAGTGGTGAATACAGTGTTCCATATTGTAAACCAGTTCGCGGTACAGGGTTGTGCATACATAAACAGGCGGTGCGCCGGGGTCGGTGTACACTTGCAGCCGCAACGGGGCATCGTGCGCGGCGGCTTTTATGCGGCCAACCAGCGAGGCGATGGTTTCCAGTGAAAATTCCCGGTCGGTTTCCAGCCGCAGGTCGCGCTGGCGCGCATCATAGTCCACTTTTCCGGCAGGCAAGCCTTGAAAAAGGCATTCGTAAAACTCCAGGATGTGCCTGATATGCTTTCCTATTGAGCTTCCGGATAACACTTTTAGTGGCTGGGCATAGTCCGAGCCGGGCAATTGTTCGATCAGTGCTTGCAGTGCTTGCAGGGTGTTGGTAGATGATTGTTGCAGAAACATGCGTATACGGTGTTGAGTGGCTTGGCGGGTCGGTCTTTTTGCTGGCAATGCCGCCCGCGTTGCTTGCCGGTTGTCCTGATTTTTGAGAATAGTATCTTCCCAAAAGCCCAAACCCCCTCACGGATTCCGGCAACGGTCAGGCTGGCGGCTTGGCGAGTCGCAGGTCAATGGAAATGGTTGCGTTGTCCGACAGGGTGAAGTGGTTCCTGCCCACCCCGTACGCGCGGCGGTCAATAATGAAATCGCCCTTGAGCCGCGCCCCATTGCCCGACTGCACGAAAGTGAACGGAATGTCCACTTTCCGGGTCACCGCCTTGATGGTCAGTTGGAACGTGCCGGTGAAGGCGTTGCCGCCCGCCCGCACAATCCGTACCGATTTCATCGTGATTTTCGGGTATTTGTCCGCGTGGAAATACTCCTCCTTACGCAGGTGGTTGTCTCGCAGGCCAATGCCGGTGTCAATGGTTTTGGCATCAACAGAGGCTTCCAAACGGCTGGTTTCCAAGGCATCGGGATCAAACAGAATTTTACCGCCGAAGCCGGAAAAGCCGCCCTGTGTGCCAATGCCCGCATTTTTGATTTTAAACGAAACCGCCGCCGAAGCCACTTGCCAGTCGGTTTGGGGCCACGCCGGTACACCCGCCAGCAATGCCAGCACAACAATGCACAACTGCTTCAATGAGTTTGGCATGACACATTTGGTTTGCAAAATGCTTAGAAAATGAAATGGTTTCGGGAAGAATCGTGAAAGTGCCCATAAGCGGGGTTCCAAAAAAACCGGTGGGTTTGGGCTTTCAAGAAGATACTATTTTCCACGCGCAAAAAACCATGCTTGCACGGATTCTTCAAAGGCCGGTTTTCGGCGGTCAGTTGCGAAAGGGTGCGTAGGCAATGCCAACTAATGCCATCGAAGATTTGTTGCGGAACCGGCTGTTTCGGTCGCTGAAACCGGGAATGGCTTGCACGGCTTGGTTGGCTGTGTATTCAGTAAACAGGAACTGGTAGCCCGCCTTGATGGCCCATTTTGGATGGATCCAGTACCGGACATTCAATTCCGAATTCAAACTTCCCCGGTCGCTGTCGCTTATCAGCAAAACATTGAATGCGGTGGGTTTTGCCGCTTGGATTCCGGTATTGCCTCCCGAAAGGAAAGTCCCCCGCTGTTCCGCGCCGAAACTAAACCCAATGGCATCAATGTTGAAGCCGATGTCCAATTTGCCGGAAAAAGCCGTGTAGGACAAGTAAATGGCTGCATTAAGCGAGTTCACCTGCGCACGCGGCACGGTCAGCGTATCGAAATTGGCCTCGATGTTTTCGCTGAACAGGGCGGCCAGGCTCTCCTTGCCGCTGGTGAACTTGGCCGGAGCCGTGACGTAATTCTGGCCGGTGCCGAAATAATTGGTCAGGCGCAGGCCATACCCGACCTTGAAACGCTGCTTGCTGCCTATGCCATGCGAACGGTTCCACGAAAAGGCACTGGCAAACTGGTTCTTGGCCACATTGGCGGTGACCTCGAAAATATGGTTTTCCTTCTGGGCTGAGACACTGGTGCTCGCCAGCAAAAGGATACCAGCAATGAAGCGGATGGGTTTCATACGGACGAGGTTTTGGGTGGTGGGATGGTTAAGGTCATTTGCCGGAAAGACGGATGTTGTGCCTGGCAATAAAATCAAAGGCTTCCTGCCGCCGCACAACCAGCACCAGGGCGCAGCAGGCAAACGTGACCAAGGCCAGCACAAAAAGGCCACTGTCGCCGTCCACTTCAATGCCAAGTATGGTCAGATGGAAGAAAATTGCCCCGGCCATGGTGCCCATGCCCATCAGCGCGCCCAGCCACCGAAAACCGGGAACAAACAGCAGCACCGATGCAATGAGTTCCACAATGCCCGAGCCAATGCGGCCCCAAGGCTCCATGCCTACCTTGGTAAAGATATAAACTGACTGCGGATGCGCCGTGAACTTGAAATAAAGCGTTTGCAGCAGGATTATGGCGGCCGTTATCTGGGCGGCCCACGCCAGTAAGGTCAGGAATTTTTTCATGAGCGGGATTTGTTGTTGCGGGCTGTGTGGAGCATGGGTTTGGGCTTTTGCGGGGATACTATTTTTGCGGCGGTTTGGCAATCACATGGGCGTTTTAAGTTCGGCATTGCCGAACAGCACCGCGAAATCCTCGCACCAGACCAGCACAAACGGGTATTGGCTAACGTCAATCGTACTGGCAATGTCGTAACTGAAATTGCCACCCACTGCCTTCAGTCTGCCCACCTCGCGGAACGACGAAGCCGATTGGTCTTTGGCCAGGTAAACCCGTAGGTCGGGGCCGTTGTCGGTCTTGAAATTCTCAAACACCAGCGTATTCTTGCCCGCGTTGCCATACATCTTGGCCGTACCCGAGGTGCTGTGGACATTGGAGACGAACGTACCCGAAGTGAGCAGTTTACCCAGTTCGCCAACCGGCACTGCTTGGTCTATGAAGGTGGCGGGCGTTACTTCATCCGATTTTCCGCAAGCGGCAAGCATCAATAACAGTAGCAGTAGTGCTGCCAGTGGCAGTTGGTTTTTACGGGTGGTTTTCATGGGAATCGGGGTTATGGTGCAAAAACATTGTGTGTCAATGGTAGAATTTTGTCCAGCTTGTGTCGGCTTTTTTCTTGAGTCCGGCCTCATCTTTGTTCCATTTGTCAAGGGTATTGGTGAAAAACCGGTTGTAGAACACATATAGTCTGCCGTTCAGTATCTTGTACGTTTCTGGGTCTACCTCCACCTTCTCGCCGGTGGCCCCCATGGCGTAGGCGCACCATCCACCGTAGGCGGGTTCGTATTTCTCAGGCGATTTTTTGAATGAATCCAAATTTACTTGGCTGCCAAAGCGGTACGTAATGCCTTGGTGGGCATAAGAAAAACCGGCGTTTCCCTTGCGGGGTTTGCCCGCGAAGTAACTTACCGCATCGTAGCCGCTCAAGGCCAAGCCGTTTTCGCTATTGAACTGCTGGCGACGTTGTGCCGCACCGGACGGTTGGGCAAGGGCGACTCCTGAAAATAAAATCAAGGCTGTGGCAAAAAGCACGGGTTTCATGGGGTTGTGGTTGATTTACTCTGTAAACCTACCTACTTCCGGGGTGGGCAACTGTCGTGCGGCTGACAAACAGGCAAAATCAGGCAAAAAAACGGCGCGGCAGGTAGTTGGACTTTCCAAGTCCAACGGAAACGGGTGGGTTTGGTGTTTTTGAAAGATACTATTCTGCCAAGGTTCAAGCTAATACGCTTGTGCCAATGATGGGAAAAAGTGGCGACGGGCGGGTTTTCCGGCTTTTGCCACAGGCTTTCAATCCCCGCCGGGAAATCTTTTTTTGAAATGCGCTACTTGAAAGAAGGCAGGTCGGTAATGGTGAACGCCGAACGCGAATAATCGAGCAGATGGCTTTCGGTCAGTTCGTTCATGAGCGTGCTAACCGTTTGGCGCGAGGCCCCAATCAGGCTCGCAATGTCGTGGTGGGTCAGGAAATGTTGGGTGGTAATGGCATTGCCGGCCCGTTTGCCATTGTGCAGGGCAAATTCGCGCAGGAAGTCCGTGAGGCGGGTGCGGGTATCCTTGAACACCAGGTTGGAAAACCGATTTTCCATGGCCTTCAGCTTGTCGCCCATCTGTTTGGTATAGCGGATGGCCAGCGTCGGGTTGCGTTGCAGCACCATCTCGAAATCCACGACCTTGAACGAGCAGATGGAAACCTCTGGACTGGCGGCGCGGGCGTATTCGCAACTGGCGCGGGCTTTGGCGGAATCAAGTGAAATCTCGCCGAAAATATCGCCCTGCTGCAAAATCTCCTTGGTCACCTCAATGCCGTCCGCAGTCAGGCTGATGATTTTAATGGTTCCTTTCTTGAGCGAGTAAACTCGCTTTTCAGTATCCGAAAGGTCAATGATTTCGTTCTTTTTGGCTTTCCGAAAAGCCGTGATCATGCACAGGGCCTGTATGTCCTCGCTGCTCATGTGCGAGAACAACTGGTGGTTGCGCAGGTGCCAATACTTGATGTCTTGGTGCATACACGTGGTGGTCAAGGCTTATGCGATCCGAATTTGAAAAATATACGGAAAAAAAGCAATGAATAGGTTTTAAAGTGCCAATGCAAGTAATTTCCATAAAGCCAGCACGATAAACATCCAGCCCAGCACGCTGCTTGAATTATAGCGGCGCAGCCAAAGCAGTATGTTTTCGCGGTGGCGGTGCGTTGCCTGCACCAGTACCAGCAGCAGTAGCCACGCGCCAAAGGCAGTGCCGCACACAAAGCATGACTGCAAGGCCAAGCTGCCGAGCGGAAAAAGCGTGCGTTGGGCATATACGTACACGCCAAACCAAAAAGGCAGCAACTGCGGGTTTGCCATGGCCAGCCCCAGTCCCTGCCAGAAAACGCCATGGGTTTGGCGTGTACGCAAGGTAGTATTTTGCGGGGCGTGCGGCTTGCGCAACATTGCTACAATGCCCGCCGCCAGAAACACCGCCGCCAATGCATAATCCAGAAATTTTGCCATTTGGGGGTGGCGCATCACAAAATCGCCCGCCACAATGGCGAGGCTGGCATACAGCAGTTCGGGCAGGCAGCCGCCCAAGGCCATCCAGAGTGCGGCCTTGCGGCTGTGAACTAATACAGCTCTGATTACCGATACATTGACCAGCCCCACTTGCAGCGACCCCGCAAAACTAACACCCGAGGCGAACAGGAAAACCAGCAGCGGCTGCAGGCTGGGTGCAAATATGTTTTCCAAGCCAGTGAAGAAAACAACCCGTCT
>JANPIL010000174.1:0-4943 GCA_031424975.1 Sphingobacteriales bacterium | reverse complement strand
GAAATCGCCCACCGGTATCACCGCTACGGCAGCCCTAACAGATGAGTCGGCCTGTAACGTCAATGACGGACGGGTGACGGTGAGCGTGACCAACGCCAGCGGTGCGGTAGAATACTATCTGAACGGAACGCCAAACCCGGCGGGCATCAACAACAATGTGTTTGCCGGGCTGGCTCCGGGAAGCTACGCAATCAGAGTCAGGGATGCATCGGGTTGCGAGTTCACCAATGCCGTGGCCATCAAAACCTTTGCTTGTCCGGCTTGTGCATTGGTTGTTTCAACAAGCGGCACCAACCCGACAAGCTGCGCACTCAGCGACGGCACCATCACTGCCACTGCCACGTCCGGCACGGCTCCGTACGCATTCAGTCTGGACGGAACCGACTTCACCAACACGACTGGCCGATTCACCGGCTTGCCGGGCGGCAGCTACACTGTTTACGTGAAAGACGCAACCGGATGCCTGGTAACGCAGCCCCAAACGCTGTCCGCACCGAGCGGCATCACAGCAACAACGCTGACCGCGACTGTCGAGACCGGTTGTAATAAAGCCGATGGAACCATTACGGTGGGCAGCGTGACGGGCGGCACCGCTCCTTACCAGTATTTCATTGACGGAACCTTGAATCCGGCAGGAGCCAACAGCAATGTGTTTGCCGGATTGCTTCCAAAATCTTACTCGGTTCGGGTGGTGGATGCCAATAACTGTGCGTTTGTGAATACGGTTAGCGTAGGCACGGCTTGCACAGTAAATTGCACACTGGCGGCCACGGTAACCGGCACCAACATCACTTCCTGCACGGTAACTGACGGCACTATCGCGGTGACTGCCACCGGCGGTACGGCTCCGTACCAATATTCGATAGATGGTGGGGCCACCTACCAGGCCGCCGCAAATTTCACTGGCTTGGCGGCTGGCAGCTACAATGTATTTGTGAAGGATGCGGGCAACTGTATTGTGAACCGGACGGTGGTGCTGACTGCGCCCATCGGATTGACGGCCACGGCGGCCATCAACGATGAAACGGCTTGCAAGGCCAATGACGGAAAAATAACCGTATCGGTGACAGGCGGCACGGCTCCTTACAAATACTATCTGAACGGAACGCTGAACCCGGCGGGCAATGTGTTCGGTGCGTTGCTTCCCAATACCTACACGATCCGCGTGACGGATGCGAGCAACTGCGAATTCACCACGACGGTAACCGTGAAAGCCTTCCCGTGTCCGCCGCCAACCTGCACAATCACGGCGCAGGCGTTCTCCAATCCGGTGTTGTGTAATGGTGTGAGCGACGGAACTGCCATCCTGATCAACATTTCGGGCGGCAGCGGCGCGTATGAATTCAGCATTGACAACGGCGCGATTTACCAGGCCAACCCGCAATTCAACAGTTTGGCCGCCGGAAACTATACTATTCTGGCACGCGACAAAAACAATGTGACGTGTACGGCTCCGTTTGCGGTGACCATAGCCACCAAATTCGACGTGGCGGGCATCATCATCGTGAACCAGCCCAAAACGTGCGGCGACAAAGGGAAAATCACTTTCACCAATGTGTTTGGCGGGCAGGCTCCGTACCAGTTCAGCGTAAACGGCACCACGTTCGGCACGGATACGGCTTTCGCGGATTTGCTGCCCGGAAAGTACCAGGCCACCATCCGTGATGCGAAAAACTGCCGGTTCTCCGCAGAGATAGCCATCATCGGCGGGCAGGCCATTACCGCTACCGTGGCGCAGGGCCAACCGGCTTCGTGCCGCCAAGCAGATGGCACCATCGTAATCACCAACGCCAGCGGTGGTTCGGGCGTGTTTGTCTATTCGCTCGACGGTACGACATTTACCGGAAACACGATTTTTGATAAGCTGGCCGCCGGAGCCTACACTGTGTACGTTAAGGAGCAGAACGGCTCGTGCGTGGCCACCTTCCCGGTAATCGTCACCGCCACGGATTGCTGCAAGCTGACGCTCAACCCGGCACTGACGCAACCCGCCGCCTGCACTTCGGTTGATGGACGCATCACAGTTGCCGTGACCGACGGTGTGGCTCCGTTCACGTACCGCCTCAACAACGGCGCACCGCAGAACAGCAATGTGTTCGGGGGTTTGGGCAATGGAAACTATACTATTTTGGTGCGCGATGCCACCGGTTGCGAAGCCAGCGTAACTGTGACATTGGCTTCGCCAAACGCGATTACGGCGCAGGTGGAGCAGGTAACCCCGGCCTCCTGCTTCGGCAAGGCCGACGGCTCGGTACGGGTGGTGAGCGTGAGCGGCGGTTCGGGCAGTTACGAGTATTCCATGGATGGCGCTGCCTACCAGAACTCCCCCCTGTTTGCCAACCTAAAAGCGGGCATCTACGTGCTGTACGTGCGCGACAAGGCCAGCGGCTGTCTGGTTTCCTACCCGGTAACGGTCAGTGAGGCAACACAGATTACGGCCACGGTCACGCCCACCAGCGCATCGGTGTGCGCCGCCAAAGACGGCAGCATCCGCATCACAAATGTGGCGGGCGGCGTGGGGCCGTACCAATACAGTCTGGACAGCTTGGTCAATTACCAGACCACGGATCAGTTCGGCGGTTTGGGCAACGGAATTTACAAGGTGTATGTCAAGGATACGCGCGGCTGCGTGGCCGTGTACGCGGCGCGGGTGAGTTCGCCCAACGCCATTAATGTCGGCACTCCGGTATTGCTCAACCCGACCTGCCAAGGCTCCAATAATGGCGAAATCCGCACGGGTACGGTCACGGGCGGGCAGGCTCCGTATGAATACAGCCTGAACAACGGCACGTACCAGTTGTCGGGCATTTTCACGGCTTTGCCAGCGGGCAACTACACAATGAAGATTAAAGACCGGTCGGGTTGCGAGTATCCGTTTGAATACACGCTGACCGAACCGGCCGCCATAGCCTTTGATGTGCGCCAGACGCGGGCACTTACCTGCGCCAACCCGACGGGTTCGGTGGAAGTGATCAATATCGTGGGAGGCATACCGCCCTACAAATACAGTCTGGATGGTACGGACTTCCAGAACTCGCCGGTCTTTGATAACCTGAACCCCGGCGACTACATCATGTACGTGCGTGACGTGTCTAAGAACACGTGCGCAAGCACCAAGCCGTTCACCATCCGGGGCGCAAAAAGGGTGGCATTTGAGGTGAAAGCCGTGAACATCGGCTGCTCCAACACGGACAAGGGCAGCATTGCGGTGTACCGGATCACGGGCGGTATTGAGACTGGCTCGCCCGTGGAATACGGCATCAGCATCAACGGCGGTAATACGTTCCGGTACATATCCAACGACAGTACTTTCTTTGCCAACTTGGATGCCGGGATTTATGACATCGTGATTGAGTACGGAACCAATTGCAAGACCACCGCCCAGCGCGTAACTATCAATGCCGGTGCGATTCCGTTCAGCGTGGCCACTACCCCGGCCACGTGCGGCGCGGCCAATGGCTCGGCCACGGTGGATATCGCAAACCCGGTTCCGGGCAAGGTGTACTATTACTCGATGGACAACCTGAATTATTTCACCACGCCGGGCTTCCCGAGCCTGCGTTCGGGCAGCTACCGGATGTACGTGCGCGAAAACCGCCAGGATACCTGCGCCAACATCAAGTCGTTTGTGGTGCCCGGCCCTGATTCGGTGCGTTACGTCATCCGCCGTCAGGATTGCAATACTGTCATTGTGGACAGCATCCGCGGTGGTGTGGCTCCGTACCGGATCAGCATCAGCGGGCGGGCGGCCATCACCACCGGCGAGTTGTTCGCCAGCCGCTATGTGTTCCCCAACTTGCAGGACGGCGAATACACCATGACGGTGACCGATAAGGAGGGTTGCAGCACATTCCCGTTCAATTTCCGCGTTGGCAACCGGATTTCTTACAAGGTCAAAACCACGCCGTCGGTATTGGAGGAGCCAACGGGAGGCGTGCAGATATACGATATTACTGGTGGGCAGCCACCGTATGAAGTGAGCGTGGACGGGCAGCAGTGGGCAATGATCAAAGACCGCACCATCCCGATTGACACGCTCATCACCGGATTGCCGGTGGGCTTGCTGAAAGTTTATATCCGCGATGCCAACGGCTGCATCAAACAGTTGGATGCCGAGGTGAAGGAACTCAAGTTTGTGGTGCCCAACATTTTCACGCCCAACGGCGACGGGTTCAACGACACGTTCTTCATCACCAAGCTGCCTTCCGGCACGTTCATGACCATCGTGGACCGCTGGGGCAGGATGGTGTTTGAGAGCCGCGACTACAAGAACGACTGGGACGGCGGCACGTATCCCGACGGCGTGTATTTCTATACGATAGACATTGCCGGCGAGCAGACTTACCGGGGCTGGGTGCAGGTGTGGCGGCGGGCGGAATAAAGGTGAGGATGTGGGATGTTGCGCTGCAACGCCCCACCGCAACCTCCCTGCGCGCTTCCGGAAAATAGTATCCCCGCTGCAAAAGCGGGGCTTGCAGCTTTTGAAAAGCCCAAACCCCTGTCATTTTGATGCGGGGAAAATCGGGTTTTCACCGCCGGTTACCTCTGGCAGGGTTTTGAACTATGCCAGAGGCAACCGTAAACGGAACCCGGAAGGCCATAACAGGTGCAAGCGTTTTCTGGCGCAAGCGTCCTCGCTTACACCAGAAAACGCCATTTTCAAAATAGTATCTTCCGGAAAGCCCAAACCTCCCGCTTTTAAGTATCCGGCACGTACAAAATACATGAGTTCTGGTACAGACCAATACCGGTTCCAACCTTACACTGTATGGCAACAGCCTGATAAAGAAAAGCATACGGTTTTAAAGAACGCGAATTTTACGTGACTGACAGACCAACCTCGGAATCCCGCCGCAACCGGAGGGAAACCGCGCTCGGAAGAAGCATTATCTACCACAGCTATGAAAATATTCTTTACCACGATTTGTACAGGGGCAATGCCG
>JANPIL010000173.1:0-9550 GCA_031424975.1 Sphingobacteriales bacterium | reverse complement strand
TAACTAAAACAGGAAGCACCCAACTCATCCATTCATATGTTGCATCTTTCACATCCTCATTTTTTATAAAGGATAAAAAATTATGCTTATCAACAAGATCGGATAAAATGCGGAGAAATACAAAAGATAATGTCAAAGTATAGCTACGGATCATAAATAAACGATGCGATTGAACATTCTTTCTTTTTATAGTAATCCATGCAGCTAATGTCATGAACAGCCATAATAAAGCAAGAATTAGTGTCGGAACCACAGAGCCTGAATATGGCTGAGTAATACCAAGATATATTGCTGACAAACCGCCTAAAAGGCATCCAATAATATATGCTTTTCCTAAAGACTTATGCCATTTAGTATGATGTTTACGAAACCACGTCCAGAATTGAAATGGGCCTGTTATGAGAGGTATGATTGCAGTAGCCAGGTGAGATACAAACCAGAATTGTTTATTCCAAAATGTCGGACCTATGCCTTCTCTAACAAACCTGAAATTTATTGCACGATAAAGATAGTAGGAGCACAATGAAATTATTATTGTCCAGAATATTCTGATTGCTAATTTCTTTTTATCCTCCATATTATTTAAGATTGCAGTTAACGTACAGGGCTTTATGCAGGTTGGGGAACAGAATTCTGTTTGCCCGGAATCGCTGCTGATTGAACCTGCCTGTCCGGTAGGTAGGGATGTAGAGTTGAAGTCGAGGGCAAAATTCAGTGATATTTTCTCGGCCCGAACAAAAACTGAATGGGGTTGAAAGATACCTAATGTTATTCCGGCTGCCCAACTTGTACAAAACCTAATGTTAGCGGAAGTATTCATTTTGGTTAAGGAAAGTATAAATGGTCTGCCATGTTTCAGTTGGTTTTTCTTCCCAAGGAATGTGTCCGCACCTTTCTATAAATTTCAATTTGGATTGCTTTACCAAGTTGCTCGTTTCTATAATATTGCTCTCACCTGCCAAATCCTGACGACCTTGAATCAGCAATACTGGTGATATTATTTTATGCAGGACCGGGCGAATGTCGAAGTGTGAGAGATCGGTGTCAAATGCTTTGAGTACATGGTAGTTAAAGTCCGTTTGCTTTAGTGAGGCAGCGGCTTTCAATCCGATTTCCCTGTTGTAATAGTAGGCGGGCATCCCGGTTTTGTCTCTTTGATAATTTGCCTGAACGAAAGTAAGTGAATCCTTTAACTTTTCTTTCCATTTGTTTCTGATTGCCTTTTCTTCTGGTAACAACCGAAGTCTGAAATTGTCATTGAAAATCTCGGCATATTCATTTGATATGGGTGAGGAGCCCAAACTTATGATAGCGGTAGTATTCAGGGGATATTGGATACCATATAAAAATGAAAGTAGTGAACCCCAAGAATTGCCAATAAGAATAATTTTTTCTGAATTGATGTGTTTTCTCAAAGCCTCTATGTCTTCCACATATAAATTCATTTTAATCCTTGTTGAATCGTATTTTTTTAGGATGGAACGTCCTGTGCCACGCTGCTCAAGCAGAATACACTGATAGAATTTTGATAATGAGTCTGCGACAGGTTTCATATAATCGACTGTCGACCCAGGCCCGCCTGCTAGAATAACAACGAATGGGCCTTTTTCGTCAATAATTTTAAAGAACAAAGTAAATCCGGGTCTGTTAATTTTCCCCTCCCTGTATTGTTGTTGTGCCGCCCCAGCCAAACTTGCTGACAAGAATATAAAGTTGCAAAACAAATATGAAATATTGATTTTGAGACTTTTCATCTGTTAAGTTTCTAAGGTTGAAAGGCACTTTTGATATTTCTGCTATTTTCCAAATATGCGAAAATTGTATCGTGTTCTTTGCCTTACACTTTTTATTGCAATCCCAACCAGCCGGTAGTCAGGGCAAGTGATTTTATTTCGCATTTCCAAACCTCCACTTCCAAAATAGTATCTTCCAAAAACACCAAACCTGCCTTCACTACAATCGCCGTTCAGTGCGTTTCCACGGGCTTGAAACCGGCGATGGCCTCGCCCAAGTCATATACTTGCACGGGCAGCAGGTTGCCGAGCAGGCTGCTGCCCGCCGCCGAACGGTAGCCGCCCGCGCAATGCACCACCACCGGCTTGTCGGTCGGGATGCGGTGGGCGTTTTCGCGCAAGTCGGAAAGTTGAATGGCGAGGGCATTTTCGAAAACCTTGCCTTCCCTCACTTCCGAATCGTTACGGATGTCCACAATGGTGAATGCACCGGGGTCGGCCCTGAACTTGTCCAAGTCCAGAACGGCATCGCGCAGTTCGGCGTGGCCTTCCAGTACAAATGCCGCCGCAATGTTGGTTTCGTAGCCTATTTTGGCCGTTTTGGCCATTGTTTGCCGCAAGGTTCCCTCGTTTCCGGCAACCAGGTAAAACTTTTCCTCCGGTGCCAGGATGCTGCCGAGCCACGTCTCAAACTTGCCGCCATCCATGAGGTTGATGGAGTTGGCCAAGTGTCCGCGTTTGTATGTTTCCTGCGGACGCGTGTCAATGATGGCGGTTGTGCGGTACAGGCTGTCGGTGTCCCACACGGTTTTCACGGCGGGCAGGCGCGGCACTTTTGCGAGGCTGTCCGCAAAACCGGCGGCCCCCTTTTTGTTGAGCGTCACATTGTAGCCGAAATACCGGGGCACAAACGGTTGGTCGGCAGTCAGGAACCTCACAAACGCGTCCTCATCCATGGGCTGGAGGGCGGGATTACCGGCTTTTTCCGCGCCGATAGTGCTTTGGCTGGCCGCTTTCAGTGCTTTGCCGCAGAGCGTACCGGCTCCGTGCGCCGGAAAAACCACCACGTCACCGGCCAGTTGCATGAGTTTGCCGCGGGTGCTGCGGTACATCTGCCGCGCCAAATCCTCGCGCTTGGCGGTCTGGTTGCCCACGGTTTCGCGCAGGTCGGGGCGGCCCACATCACCGATGAAAAGCGTGTCGCCGGTGAAAACCATGCGGTCGCGGCCTTCGTGTTGCAGCACCACCGAGAGGCTGTCGGGCGAGTGGCCGGGCGTGTTGAGTGCCCGGAGCGTGACCGTGCCGAGCGTGAGGGCTTGCCCTTCGTCGAAAGTTTGGTGCGGATAATCGGCCCCGAGGTGCTGGCTGGCATGGATCACCGCGCCGGTTTTGCGGTGTATTTCCAGATGCGAACTCACAAAATCGGCGTGCGGGTGCGTCTCGATGACGGCCACAATGCGGGCATTGCGGGCCTCGGCAAAATCGTAATAGGGCTGCGGGTCGCGTGCCGGGTCTATGAGTGCGATTTGGCCTTGGCTCAGCACCGCGTACGAGAAGTGCGACAGCCCCTTGTCTTCAAATTGCTCTACGCTGAACGGTTCGGTTGCCATGGGTTTTTCAAGATGTGGTGTGTTTTCGGGTTTTCCCGCAAGAAGCAAAATAGTATCCCCGCTAAAGACGGGGCTTTCAGCTTTTAAAAACGCCAAACCTGCCCGTTTGGACAGAGAACGCTACAACAATTCCCTCATTAAAATATACACGGCCATGGCCAGCAGGAAATAGCCGAAGCCGGTTTTCAGCCGGTCGGTGGGAATCAGTTTCGACAGGTAACTGCCCGCTATAATGCCGCCAATGGCCATAAGCGTAAAACGGATCAGGAAAGTCCAGTCCATGGCGGGCTGGGTGGCCACGTCGCTGGCAAAGCCGATGAGCGAGTTGGCGGCGATAACCAGCAGCGAAGTGCCCACCGCCAGCCGGATGGGCAGGCGCGCAAACAGTACCAGGGCCGGAATAATCATGAAGCCGCCGCCCGCCCCCACCAGCCCGGTAATGGTGCCCACCGCCGCGCCTTGTGCCGCAATAAACCCGTAATTGAAACGCGGGGTTCCCGGCTGGCTTTCCACGGCTTCGCGCTTGCCGCGGATCATGGAGAAGGAGGCGAACAGCATGAGCAGCGCGAAGAAAACCATGAGCATCACGCTTTTGGCCAGCACAAAACCGCCCGCCACCAGCACCGGGTCGGGAATGGCGTGAACCACAAACCGCCTGACCACAAACACCGACACCAGCGACGGCAGCGAGAAAACCAGCGCGGTGCGCAGGGAAACCAGTTTTTTGCGGGCATAATTGACCGACCCCGCCAGCGAAGTGATGCCCACAATGAACAGCGAATAGGCCGTGGCCGTTACCGGACTCAGCCCCACCACATATACCAGCACCGGAACCGTGAGGATGGAGCCGCCACCGCCAAACAAGCCCAGCGAAATACCAATCACACCCGCCAGCAGGTAGCCCAGAATATCGGTCATGCGGTTGGGCGGGACATTGATCGGTTAGGGTGTTTGTTCCTGTTGGTTTGCGCGGTTGCTTGCGGCAGATGGAATCTGCCGCTACTGGCGGGGCCAAAATTGCGGCTTTTTCGCGCCCCGGCAAAATAGTATCTTTCCGAAAGCCCAAACCTGCCCGGCTTTCCGCACGATTCGCTACTTTTGTTCGTTATGCTTGCCATGCCAGTGCTTGACGCGCAACAAGTCCATGAAACAAATCATTAACTGATCAGGTCATCAACCAAACAACAATCCAAATCCATGATTCGCAGAAACCTCCCGGCCATTGCCCAAGCCGCCGCCCTCGTATTCGGGTTGGCAACCGTTTCCGTAGCCCAGTCTGCCGATGCGGCTAAGGCTCCCGAAAACTGGTTCAACCTCGACCCGAAAACCGATAAGGTCAACGGTGTGAGCACCGAAAAAGCCCATAATGAATTGCTGAAAGGCAAAACCGGCAAGCCCGTGGTTGTGGCCGTGATTGATGGCGGCGTGGAGGCCAGCCACGAAGACCTGAAAGCCGTGATGTGGGTGAACCCCAAGGAAATACCCGGCAACGGCATTGACGACGACAAGAACGGCTACATAGACGATGTGCACGGCTGGAATTTCATTGGCGGCAAGGACAGCAGCGTACATTTCGATAACCTGGAGATGACGCGCCTCTACCGCGACATGAAACCCAAGTTCGGCACTGCCGACAGCACCAAACTTTCGGCGGCGGACCAGAAGGAGTTTGCCCGCTTCCAGAAAGTAAAGGCGGCCTACGAATCGGAAGCCATGGAATCGCAGGGCAGTTATGCCGGTATCAAGATGTTTAAGGAAGCCTTTGACAAGGTGAAAAAGGAAATCGGCAAGGATGCCCCGACGCTGGCCGACGTGCAAGCCTACAAACCCAATGACCCGGTGGCCGAGCAGGTGAAGGCGACGATGGAAAAGGTGCTTTCCAGTGGGTCAACCGTCAAAGACCTGAACGACAACCTGACCGAAGGGCTGGACTACTACGAGGCCAAAGCCAAGTACCACACCAACCTGGATTATGACCCGCGCGGCATTGTGGGCGACAACTACGCCGATGCCAGCCAGCGCAACTACGGCAACAACGACGTGGCTGGCCCCGATGCCGACCACGGTTCGCACGTGGCGGGGATTGTGGCGGCCACCCGCGACAATAACCTGGGTATCAAGGGCGTGGCCAACAATGTGCGCATCATGGCGGTGCGCGTGGTGCCCAACGGCGACGAACGCGACAAGGATGTGGCCAATGGCATCCGCTATGCCGTGGACAATGGCGCAAAGGTGATAAACATGAGTTTCGGCAAGAGTTTCGCCTACAACAAGGCCGTGGTGGACGAGGCCGTGCGCTACGCCGCCGCCAAGGATGTACTGCTGATTCACGCCGCTGGCAACGACGGGCAGGACAATGACGTGGCCGACAATTTCCCCAATGATGAGGACGGCAACAACAAGGAAACGGTGGCCAACTGGATAGAGGTGGGGGCTTCGTCGTGGAAAGGCGAGAGCAAGGCCGTGGGCAATTTCAGTAACTACGGCCGCACTTCGGTGGATGTGTTTGCGCCGGGCGTGGACATTTATTCAACGGTTCCGGGTTCCAAATACAGCAACCACAACGGCACGAGCATGGCCGCGCCGGTGGTGGCGGGCGTGGCGGCGGTGATCCGGTCGCAGTATCCCAAACTCACCGCCCCGCAGGTTAAGGAAATTATCATGAAAAGCGCGGCGCCTTACAAGACAAAGGTGGTGCAGCCCGGCTCGGAAACCAAGGAGGTGACTTTCAGCGAATTGAGCCGTTCGGGTGGCATCGTGAATTTGTACGAGGCGTTGAAAATGGCCGCCAAGACGAAGTAGGCGGTCACCACGGAATCCATTTGCTCCAAGCCCGGCGGCAACGCCGGGCTTGGATTTTTTTTGCGCGGGCGGGTTTGGCGGTTTTGAAAGATACTATTTCGGGAAGGCGGACTTCGGAGTTTGGAATGCCGAATAAGGGCGGGTTTGGGCTTTCCGGAAGATACCTGTCTGCCGACAGGCAGGCTATTTTCCAGTTAATGCTGGCCTATCCCCAGTTGCCGGTTTTTTCGCGCCACTGCATGATCAATTCAAACGTGTTGTTTGATTTTTGGTAGTCCACGTAGCCGTACGTAACGCCTTGTGCGCCAATTACTTCCAATAAAGCCGACTTTTCGGTTTCCGTCGGTTCGGGCGGCAGGAAAAGCACGATTTCGTCTATTTCGTAAAGTCCGTCAAACTGGTCGGTGTCTTTTATGCCGTAGGCCTGACAGAACCGGGCGGTTTTTTCGTTCATCTGATTGGAGCGTTTGAGGTTGGCCGGGCACTTGGAAACGGGGAAATCCGGTTTTCCTTACATGAATGCCAACCGGATACTAATTGTTTGGAAAACGAAAAAAATCACGGTAACTACGCCTCAATCAATCGGTTACGTATATCCGTTGGGTTTGCCAATGGAAAAAGACGTTCGGTGAAGCAACCAGCCATGACATGAAACGAAAAACAGCAGGGCGGGTTTCGCCTTTTATTTTCATACTATTTTGCTGGCTTGCCGCCTGTTCGCCACAACCCAAACAAGCGGCGGCGCAGAAGCTTTCAATAGCCGACAGCCTCGGACGGCTGTTCAGTCCGCAGGATTCGGCGCAAAAGGCATTCCAGCTCGATACCTTTTTCCGGCAGTTGCATTTGGCGCATGGTTTCAATGGCACGGTGCTGGTGTCGCAATACGGCAAGGTGCTGTATGAAGGCGCGTTTGGCTACCAAAACCTGCATAGCAAGGACACGCTGAGTGTGCGCACACCGTTCCAGTTGGCCTCGGTTTCCAAGCAGTTCACGGCGGTGGCCATCATGCAGTTGCACGAAAAGGGCCTGCTGGACTACACCGATTCCATCCAGAAATTCTTCCCCGATTTCCCCTACCGCGAAATCACCGTGGGTTCGCTGCTCACGCACCGTTCGGGCCTGCCCAACTACATGTATGCTTTCGAGAAAATCATCCGCGACAAGGCCCGGCCGCTGACCAATGCCGACGTGGTGGATTTGTTTATCCAGCACAAGCCGCACATTTACTATTTGCCCAATAAAAAATTCAACTACAGCAATACCGGCTATTTCCTGCTGGCGGCCATCGTGGAAAAACTGTCCGGACAGCGTTTCAGGGATTACGCAAACGAGCATATTTTCAAGCCCGCCGGTATGGATGATACATTCATTGCCGACGGCACCGAACCGGCGCGGCTGGCGGCAGCGGCGATTGGCTACGTGGGCGGCAGGAAATACATCCGCCCCGTGACCGACAATATGTACTTGGAAGGCGTGACTGGCGACAAGGGGGTGTATTCGACTGTGGGCGATTTGTTTCGTTGGGATCAGGCTTTGTACACCGACAAGCTGCTGCAAGCCTGCACCTTGGAAGAGGCTTTCACCCCGAAACACCCCGACCTGAAAACCCATTTCAACTACGGCTACGGCTGGCGCACGCACTACGCCCCCGGTGGCGAGCCGCTGGTTTTCCACGCGGGCTGGTGGCACGGCTTCAAAACGTACGTCATGCGCAACCGCCGCGATCACAGCGGCATCGTGATCCTGAGCAACTACGCTTCCAACCACTGTTTGAGCCGCGTGAACATTGTGCAGGCGATTCTTTATCCCGAAAAATCCGGTTTCTACCTCCGTAAATCCGGTGCGATGCCACCCGTACTGGATGCCAACCCGTCATTGCCCGGTGCGGCCGCATCTTCCGGCACGGCATCCGTTTCGGCCAACTGATTGTGTTTTGCGTTCAAAAGCATTGAAAATATAGAGACGTTGCATTGTAACGTCTGCGGCGCACCGTCTGCCGATGCAATATCAATATTGGCAACATCGCTATCGGAAATGGAAACACAGACGTTGCCGTAAGAGACGTTGCATCGGCAACGTCTCTACAACACGCCACAATCCCAATTCCATTCATTCATTCCATCATTCTATCATTCAAAATTGCCATGCCCGAACTGCCCGAAGTGGAGACCTACCGCCGCTACTTGGAACAAACCGCCCTGCACCAGACCGTTACCGATATTTACGTGGAAGACACCAAACTGCTCACCACCGATTATGACACGCTGGTTGAAAAACTCAGGGGCAGGCAATTCACAGGTACGCGGCGCACGGGCAAAAACCTGTTTGTGCTGCTTGATGCGCCCTACGCTCTGCGGATGCACTTCGGCATGAGTGGCAGCCTGGCGTATTTCCACCAAACTGAACACACGCCGCGCTTTGCCCGCATTGTGTTTTCGTTGGCGGGCGGTTTCCGGCTGGGTTTTCTGTGTCCGCGCAAGTTTGAGCGGGTGGGGCTGGTGGACGATGTGGAGGCGTTTCTGGCCGATAAAAAGATTGGGAAGGACGGCTTAGAAATTAGTATCCTTGAACTGGGCCAAACCCTGCGCCGCCGCAAGGCCCCCGTCAAATCGGTGCTGCTCGACCAAGCCACTGTGGCCGGACTGGGCAATTGGATCGTGGACGAAGTGCTGTTCCAAGCCCGCATCCATCCCGAAAAAATGGCGGCTGAACTGACTGACGCTGAGGTGCTTGCCATCCACGCGGCCATCAGGCTGGTGCTGGAAACGGCTATCGCGCATGAGGCCGTGTACAGCCGTTTTCCCGCATCTTTCCTGATCCACGCCCGTGCTTGGGATGCCTCGCCGCACGCCGATGCCGACCGCCACCGGTACTGTCCGCGTTGCGGCAATGGCCTGCAAACCAGCAAAGTCGGTGGCCGCACCACGTATGCGTGCGGCAATTGCCAGCGGAAGTGAGCGGAAAATAGTATGTTTTGAAATGCCTAAACCCCTCAACCTGAAGGTTGGCAAAAACCGTAGAGACGTTGCAGTGCAACGTCTCCCGCGCGTCGGATTGACGGAAAATAGTATCTTTTGAAAGTGCCAAACCTCCTGTTCCCTCACATAGCGGCCACAAAAACCAGCCCCGCGCCAGCGGCATTCATTCCTTTCCCTTGAAAACGTAGCGGAACGAAAGATTGCCGATATACGACCTGCCTGAAAAATCTCCGTTCTCAAACCTGCTGCTGAGCATGATCCGCAGCGGCTTGGTTTGCCAGCCCACGTGAAAACCCGCGTTGCTGAGTCCCCAGATTACCTTCTGGTAGCGGAAATTGAGGTTTAAAGATGTAAAATAGAAATACCGGAAACGGCTGCCGTATGAAGACCCATCGTAGCCGGTTCTGAACACGAATTGAGGTGTGAA
>JANPIL010000172.1:0-5489 GCA_031424975.1 Sphingobacteriales bacterium | reverse complement strand
GCGTGACGACTGGTTCCGAGTCTGCGACTCGCTTGGCCGAAAGCCAAAACACGCCACCAAAATAGTATCTTCAAAAAAGACCAAACCCACTGCGTATCGGATTGTCCGGAAAACAAGAAACCCCGCCGTAATTGGCGGGGTTTCTTGTTTCTGAAAGATACTATTTCATTTCAGCCGATTATTTCAGCGAGTTCTTGAAACCTTCGGAATCCTTGAAGGAAGCGAATTCAAGGTCGTCCACTGCTTTGTCTTTCAAGGCAGCCTTGTTCTGAACCGCTTTTTGCAGGTTGCTGAACACATCGGCTTCCTTCTTGCCGCGAGCCGAAGCCACTGCCATCAGGTAGTAGATGTCGCCGTTGCTGGCATCTTTAGAGGCCGCATCGTTCAGGGTTGCAATGGCTGCATCGGTTTGGCCGGCCAGCAGTTGTGCCAGGGCCTTGTTATGCAACACAACCGCATTATCGCCCGCTTGCGACAGGGTGGCCGAAGCCTCGCTGTATTTTGCCTCGCGGATTTCCTGAACACCCTTGGTGGCGTTGATGGATTTGGTTACTTGCTCGTTGCCGGTCATGCTGGTTGCCTTGGCAATGGCTTCAGCAGCCTTTACCTTGTCGCCCTTCATGGTGTAGGCTGTCGCCAAGTTGCTGTACACCTCGGCAGTTTCCTGCTTGGTCTTGGAGGTTTCCAAGTGCGTGATGGCTTCGTCAACCATTTGGGTTTTTTGCGCCATGTCGTTGGATTTTTTAGCCATTTCCAATTGCACGGCAGCCATGTCATTGTGTGCCTGCCAGCTATCATACGATTTCATGGCAACCTCATACAATGCTTTTTTCTCTTCCAATACCGGGGTCAGGTCGGCGGCGTAAAGCAATTCGGGCTCGCTCAGTGCCTTTGCCGAATCCTTGCCTTCGGTCATTCTCTTGGAAATGGCCGAGATCTCGGCATCCGTCTTCTTTTCAATCAGCGTCAAGATTTCAGTCTGGGCGTTGCGCAGTTTCGGATAAACCTTTACGAACAAGGTCTTCCAGAAAGGCAGTTTTTCCAATTGTGATTGCTTTTCGTCCCAAGAGCCCGATCCGTCCACTACGGCCATCACTTGGTCTTTCTGCTCTTGCTCCATGGCGGCAACCGTATTCAATGAATCTTTCAGGCCGCTCCAGTCTTCAAATACGGGCTTCAGGATAAACTCAACCGAGTCGGATTGCGCCTTGTAGTCATACTGCTTCATTTTCTTGCGGTAGTACTTCTCAATCTGCTTGGCGCGGTCGTCGGACAGGAACTGATTTTTGCGTTCCGTTCCTTCGGGCGAGTGGGTACCGGTGATGGTCACGGTTTTGGTCACGTTCTTGTCGGCGATGAACGCATCCAGGAACTTGCCGCGTTTGCTGCGCACTTCACTGGTTTTCAAAGCCGATTTGCCTTGGTCGAAAAAGAAAGCCACGTAGGTAGGCTTGTATTCCGGCTCCGAATTGTAGCCCGACTCAGCAAAAGACACCAAGTTGGCATCCTGTACCAAACGCGAAGTGGTGATGATACCCTGCGCAATGGCCAACTCAGGCGATACCTTCGATTTTTTGCCTTTGGCAGAAGTTCCGGTAAAGGTCAGTTCGCCACGGCGCATATCGTCCTGATAGCCAAAATTGTAATCCTGGCTTTTGGTCGGCGATTCCTTTTTGGCGTTCGGGAAATCGGCCGCGTTGAATTCAATCGTGCCCACATCGGTTTTCTTATCGCCATACTTGTAGGCAATGGCTCCGGTGTAGGTGGTTTTCTTTTTCAACATCTTTACCGGCAGTGTTGCTGCCGCGTTGAACTTAACCTGGTCGCCGTGTACTTCCAGCGGGTTAGGCGTGACGGTCACTTTCTGGTCTTTCGACTTTTTGACCATCTGGTTGAGCGTGCAACCCGAAAATGCCAATGCACCGCAAAGCGATAAGGCTGCGAATGCTTTCTTGTTTTGGATCATGGTGGAGTGAGTTAATTTGGAAAGTTGCAAAATGATTTTTTGTGGGAAAAGGTAAATATTAAAGGGAAAAGTTTAATATTTCGAAACAAAATCCGCCAGAATCAGTATATTCACCCATCTGATTTGGCTTGTACGCCTTTTTTTAATTTTAGTTGCCAGCAATGGTACACGCATATGCAAAAATTGAAATCACTATTTGAGAAGCGAGCTTTCGGTGTCTGCACAAAACTGGGCGAAACCATGGGCGTTTCCATCAGCAGCATCCGTCTGTTTTTCATCTATGCTTCATTCCTCACGCTTGGCTCACCGGTGATCGTGTACCTTTCCATGGCTTTTGTCATGAATATGCGCCAGCACCTGCGCCGCTACAAGCACCCAACCGTGTGGGACATTTGAAGCGATTTTCCTTGATTGCGGTGCAAAGTAACGGTTTTTACGACCTTTCTGTAACTTTTGTCGTTAAAATCGCAATTCGCTGAACTTCTTTTTACTCCGCAGGAAAAAGTCACACACGATACTTCCCGAATACATCACGCCGGACAAGTTCCGGTTTGTACGCAAAGTGTCTTTCCTTTGTTTCATCCAAAAGGTAATTCTTTTATAGAAACTGAAATGGGCACGCACCACGGCCCAACAATGGGCGGGCTTGCCCTGTAAGAAAAACGCCATTCCAGCAATGCCATCCAGCAGTAAGCGGATAAAAATTGTTCCAGCCAAGCGCGAGGCGGGCAGGTTCTTGTAAAGCATCGCCAATCCGTTCCGAAAATTCAGGTACGTCTTAAACGGGCTGGCAGTGCTGAGCGTGCCGCCGCCCAAGTGGTAAACCTCGCTCTGGGCGCAGCAGAATATGTCGTAGCCGTGGTTTTGCAGCCGCCAGCACAAGTCAATCTCCTCCATGTGCGCAAAAAAATCATTGTCCAAGCCTCCTACCTGCCAGTAAGCCGCCCTGCGGATGACCATGCACGTGCCCGTGGCCCAGAATACCGCCCGGCTGTCGTTGTACTGCCCTTGGTCGGTTTCGGTTTCGTGAAACATCCGGCCCCGGCAAAACGGGTAGCCCCAGCGGTCAATGTACCCACCGGCGGCTCCGGCGTGTTCAAAATGCGTACGGTTGTGGAAGGACTTTATTTTGGGGTGGCAAGCCGCAATCCGGGGATTTTTTTCCATCAATTTGAGCATCGGCTCCAACCACTGGGGCGTAACTTCCACATCCGAATTGAGCAGCACGTAATATTCGGCATCCACTTGGCTCAGGGCCAGGTTGTAGCCACGGCTGAAACCGCCATTGTCCGGGTTTTCGATAATGCGCACATCCGGGAAATTGCCGCGCAGCCAAGCCACCGAGCCATCCGTCGAACAATTGTCGGCCACGATAATTTCCGCATGGGGCGTGTGCCTGACAACCAGCGGCAGAAACCGCTCCAAGAAATGCCTGCCATTGTAATTCAGGATGACTACCGCTGTATTCACGCAAATGTGGTTAAAAAAAGCCCCACCCCGGCCCTCCCCGAAGCTGAAAGCCACGACTTGGCGTGGGAGAGGGAGTAGGGAAAATAGTATGTTTTCAAAAGCTGAAAGTCCCGCTTTTGGCGGGAACCAAACCCGCCCGTTTAAAAGTCCCCTCCCACGCCAAGTCGTGGCCTTCGGCTTCGGAGGGGATTTAGGGGAGGCTTTTTAGGAAAACATACTGTTCAAATCAAGCCCCGGAATATTGGGCATGGAGCCACTGGTGGCCTTCTGCATCTGCTCGCGGGCCATTTCGTCCACGTCGGTGAGGGCTTTGTTTACGGCGGCCACCACCAAGTCTTGCAGCATTTCGCGGTCGGCGGGTTTGATTAAATCCGGGTCTATGTCCAGTTGTATCACCTGCTTCTTGCCATTGACCGTAGCCTTGACCAAGCCGCCTCCCGCTTCGCCGCTTGCCTGCACGTGTACCAGATTATCCTGCGCTTCCTTGAGTTTGGCTTGCATTTCCTTTACTTTGCCAAGCATATTCATCATGTCTAACATGGTTGTGGGGGGTTGGTGGTTTCCGATCAATTAATTGCCCGCCATTAACGGGTCGGGTTGTGTGTTTGATTGCGCCCGAACCTTGGTTTCACGTCGGGGTTTCGCTCCGGCAAAGGTAAGCAATCCGGGGTTTAGGCTTTTGAAAAGATACTATTTTGAACAGCCGCCCCGCCAGTCTTTCCGGTGGCGGCAATCCCATATCCGAAAACATTCCGATCCATCCGATGAACCTACGCTCCATGACCCTGCACGTCCACACCCACATCCAGCCGCAAGCCGGGGCATTGGTTATCCCGGTAATGCAGGGCGACGGTTTGGAGTTGCAGCTATCCGGCATTGCGGCGCGGTTTAAGTTGCCCGCCGCACTGTTGCAAACCGATTTCAAAGCCGACTTCAAGGAAATATCTTCCGTTTACGCGGATGCCTCATTCGGGAATCTGCAAAAGATATACTTGTTGGGCTTGGGCAAGCAGCCCGGCAGCATGGAAACACTCAAAAGTTTCCGCAATTTCTTTTTCCAGCAACGCGGCAGACTCCCCGCCCATGTGGGCATTGAAATGGATGCCAGCTTTGATGCCACGCACGTGGAGGCAGCCGTAAACGGCTCATTGCTGGGAGGTTACAACTTGAAACTTTACAAAACTGAGCCGGAAAAAACCCGCAATTTCTTCCATGAAAATCCGGTGCTGGATATTTATGTGGATCAGGAATCGGTGTCGGTGGCCGAAGAAGCCGTGCAGGCTGGCCGCGCCACCGCCGAAACCCAGATGCGGGTCATGGATTTGGTGAATGCGCCGGGCAACCACAAAACCCCGCAAACGCTGGCAGACTGGGCCAAAGAATCGGGCGCGGCACACGGGTTCAGTGTGCAGGTATTTGAAAAAGAGCAACTTGTGGCCATGGGAATGCACGCGCTGCTGGCCGTGAACAAAGGCAGCGAACACCCGCCGGTCATGATTGTGATGGAATACAAGCCCCAAGATTCCTCCGTTGTCGGAATGACAAGCAAGAAAACCGGCCTGGTGGGCAAAGGCGTGACGTTTGACACGGGCGGCATTTCGCTCAAGGACTCCACGAATATGCACCAGATGAAAAGCGACATGGGCGGTGCGGCGGCGGTGCTGGGCATCATGGAGCTGGCCGCTAAACTGCAACTGCCCGTGCATCTGGTCGGCGTGATTCCGTCAACCGAAAACAGCGTGGATGGTAATGCTACCAAACCCGGCGACGTGATTGGCTCGTATGCGGGCAAGACGATTGAAGTGATTGACACCGATGCCGAAGGCCGCCTGATACTGGCCGACGCGCTGGCCTACATCGTTGACAAGCACCAGCCCGACGTACTCATTGACTTGGCAACGCTGACCGGCAGCGTGATTGGCACGCTGGGTTTTGCCGCCGCCGGGCTGTTTGCCAACAACAACGAACTGGCCGACGGCTTACTGAAGGCGGGCATGGAAACCGGCGAAAAACTGTGGCGGCTGCCTCTCTGGGACGACTATAAGGACGAAGT
>JANPIL010000171.1:0-5535 GCA_031424975.1 Sphingobacteriales bacterium | reverse complement strand
CATCCGGTCGGTATTTGAGTCGGTGGATACGGCAAGGGCGCGGTTCGGCGTGGTGCCGATTGAAAACAACCAGGAAGGCAGCGTCAATGAAACGATTGATTTGCTGGCCGAAATGAACGTGAAAATCGTGGCCGAAGTGCTGATGCCCATCCATTTTACGTTTGCCACCAAGTGCGAAAAGCTCATTGATGTGCGTAAAATCTATTCCAAGGATATTGCGTTCCGCCAGTGCCGCACATTCCTGCGCGATTATTTTGAAGGGCAGGACATTGAACTCATCCCGGTGGAAAGCACTTCCAAGGCCACCCGCATGGCCGCCGAAGAGCCTGATTCGGCGGCCATCTGTTCGCACATTGCCGCCAAACTCTACGGGGTTCCGGTATTGTTCGACAACATCGAAGACAGCCAGAACAACGCCACCCGGTTTTTCATCATCGGCAACGATTTTGTGAACCAGCGCAGCGGCAACGACAAGACCACGTTTGTGGTGAACCTGCCCGACACCGACAAGCCGGGCAGCCTGTTCCATTTTCTGAGCGAATTCGACCGGCGCGGCATCAACATCACCAAGATAGACAGCCGCCCGGTGCGCAACAAGGGCGCGTTCCATTCGTGGTTCTACCTGGATTTCGACGGCCATTTTGACGACGAGCCAATCCGTGAAATCCATGAGAAACACCGCCATAGCATCAAATGGGTGGGAAGTTATGTGAAACTGGGTTGAAAAAGCCCCCGGCCCCGAAGGGGAGCAAGAAAACAAGAAACCGGTCAATTGGTTCAAGCGTCCTCGCTTGAACCCTGCAAGACAGGATGGTATTTTCAAATGCCTGATGCGGAGCATAGCCCACGGTTTCAACCGTGGGTGAACCGGGAAAACACGGTTTCAGAGCCGTTTCAACGGCTTTTGCCCGTCGGCAAAACTTATCAACATATATTTGAAAGCACCACTCAAAACAGTATCTTTTGAAAAGGCGGAACCAGCCTTAACCATAAAAATGCCGTTGCGTTCCCGGTAGTTTGAAAGGCACTTAGTTGATAGATTACGCGTAGCCATCTGCTACGCGCAACACATTAATTGACTGCCCGATTAATCGGAACGCAAAAAAGCAACACCCGCACACCCCATGGAAAATAGTATACCGCACAACCCCGAAACCGCCGGCGACGCGCTGGACAACATGTACGAGAAATGGTTCCTTGATTACGCCTCGTACGTGATCTTGGAACGCGCCGTGCCCGCCATCGGCGACGGCCTCAAGCCCGTGCAACGCCGTATTTTGCACGCCATGAAGGAAATGGACGACGGGCGGTTCAACAAGGTCGCCAATGTGATCGGGCAGACGATGCAATACCACCCGCACGGCGATGCCTCGATCAACGACGCGATTGTAAACGTGGGGCAGAAAAACCTGCTGCTCGACACGCAAGGCAACTGGGGCGATGTGCGCACCGGCGACAGTGCGGCGGCGGCGCGGTACATTGAGGCGCGGTTGAGTAAATTCGGCTTGGAAGTGCTGTTCAACGCCGACCTCACCGAATGGCAGCTATCCTACGATGGCCGCAAACGCGAGCCCGTCACGCTGCCCGTCAAGTTTCCGCTGCTGCTGGCACAGGGCGTAGAAGGCATTGCGGTGGGCCTAGCAACCAAGGTGTTGCCGCACAATTTCTGCGAACTCATCGAGGGCAGCATTGAGGTGTTGCGCGGCAACGTGCCCACACTCTACCCGGATTTCATCACGGGCGGCATGATCGACGTGTCGCTGTACAACGACGGGCTGCGGGGAGGCAAGGTGAAAGTGCGCTGCCGCATTGAGGAAAAGGACAAGAAAACGCTGCTCATCAAGGATGTGCCGTTTGGCGTGAATACCGCCCAGCTTTGCGATTCCATTGTGAAAGCCAACGACACGGGCAAGATCAAAATCAAGAAAGTGACCGACAACACGGCCAAGCACGTGGAGATTGAAATACAGTTGCAGCCCGGCACCTCGCCCGACATCACGATTGACGCGCTGTATGCCTTTACCGACTGCGAAATATCCATCTCGCCCAACACGTGCGTGGTGCTCAACGACAAGCCGGTATTCCTGACCACGGGCGAACTGCTCAGAATCTCGACGCACAACACCAAGGAACTGCTGCGCCGCGAACTGGAACTGCGCAAAAACGAACTGCTGGAAAAACTGTTATTTTCGTCGCTGGAAAAGATTTTCATCGAAAACCGCATCTACCGTAAGATTGAAGAATGCGAAACATTCGAAGACGTGATCGCGACGGTGGACAAAGGTTTGAAACCGTACAAAAAGGATTTTTACCGCGCAATCACCGAAGACGACATTCTGCGCCTGCTCGAAATCCGCATCAAGCGCATCTCCAAATTCGACGCGTTCAAGGCCGATGAACTGATGCGCCGACTGCTGGAAGAACTTGCAGAAGTGGAGGACAACCTGAAAAACCTGACGCGTTACGCCATTGCCTATTTCAAGGATTTGCTGAAAAAATACGGCAAGGGACGCGAACGCAAAACCGAAATCCGCACGTTCGGGGCCATTGCCGCCAGTGTGGTGGCCGCCGCCAACCAGAAACTGTTTGTAAACCGCAAGGACGGTTTTATCGGTTACGGCCTGAAAAAAGACGAGAATACGGAACACATTGGCGAATGCTCGGACATTGACGACATCATTGTGTTCAGGCGCGACGGCAAATGTCTGGTCAGCAAGGTACAGGACAAGGTTTTTGTGGGCAAGGACATCATCCACGCCGCCGTATTCAAGAAAGGCGACGACCGGATGGTGTACAACCTGGCTTATACCGAAAGCAAGTCGGGCGTGACGTACGTGAAGCGTTTCCAAGTCACGGCCATCACCCGCGACCGCGAATACGAACTGGCCAAAGGCGGCGGCAAAACGATTTATTTCACCGCTAACCCAAATGCTGAAGCCGAGGTGGTTTCGGTAAAACTCACGCCCAGCAGCACGGCGCGGCTCAAGGTGTTCGACTATGATTTTGCCGAACTCGACATTAAGGGCCGCGAATCGCAGGGCAATATCCTGACCAAATACCCGGTCAAGGAAATCAAGCTGAAAACCGCCGGAACCTCAACCATGGGCGGCCTGGACATCTGGTTCGACGAGCACGTGAACCGCCTCAACACCGACAAGCGTGGACGGCATCTCGGCAATTTTGAAGGCGACGACCGGATTTTGGTTGTGTACAACGACGGCTCGTATGAACTGACCAACTACGAAATCACCAACCGCTACGAGAACCTGGCGTTGATCGAGAAATTCAATCCGGCGACGGTGGTTTCAGCGGTGCATTTCGACGGCTCGCTGTTCTACGTGAAGCGTTTCCGCATCGAGACCACCACGGCGGACAAGAAATTCCCGTTCATCACCGAAAACCGGGGGGCCAAGCTGATTGTGGTGACCACCGACGCGCAGCCACAAGTGGAAGTGACCATGAAAAAGGACAAGAAAGACGAGACCGCCACCTACGACTTGGACGTGGTGGCCGACGTGAAAGGTTGGAAATCGGTGGGCAACAGGCTGTCGGCCAATAAGATAACCTCCATCAAGCTACTGGCCTCCAAGCCCGTGAACGACAAGAAGATCAAGATTGAAATCACTAACCCCGAAAAGGTGGCCGTGGATACCGAGGAAGCCGGAGGGGCGCAACTGGGAATGTTCGGGTAGCGCAAATAGTATCTTCCAGAAACACCAAACCCCCGGCTCCCAAACGCCGCCTCTGCGCAAGGGGCGGCGTTTTTTTTGGGCGTTTACCGGAAAAGATTGACAGTATGGTCATGTGACAGTATGACCGGAAAACTTAACAGATTGATAACTATGCAGTCTGCCGCATATGCGTGCCAAATCCCTTTCTTTGCAATAGATTAAGCCTAATCATCGATTCCAAACCATAATCGGCATGAAAGCCCATCTGGTTACGCTTCTGCTTCTTTTACTTGCGCAAGGCTGCGCCAATAATGATTGCAGTGATGTACAGCCGGTACCGCCAGGTCCAGTCATTTTTTATTTTGCCGACCAAGCAGGCAATAATTTAGTCGGCAAGGAAAACACGCAGTTCCACCCGGATTCGGTTCAAATCTTGTTAGACCGAAAAAAAATTCCCTTCCAAAAGGAATATGACCCGCAACAGAACGGATACAAGTTCATTTTTTATCCGGGCGGCAAGACCAGTGGCGGACAACTTTACCAGTTGTATTTGAACCAATCGGATAGTGATTCGCTCGAAGTGCTCTACACGGTCACGCAGGGGCGGTGCTTTTCATCAATCAAGTACACCGTCTTTTTCTTTAACGGAACCCAAGTATATATGAATTCGCAAAACAGGACTCTAACGCTGAAAAAATAGTTAACCTCTTCATTTTCATTGGTTTTTCACAATCCAAATATTTTATGAAACGTCTTTTCACACTGTTTTTTCATTTTTTAGCTATCGGCTTCATAACCGCTTGCCTTCCTGAAAGCCCTTGCGGATCTCCTCCTGAGCCACCGTCCGTAAGATTCTACGTGACAAGCCGGACGGACATTCCGCTGGTGCGGAAGCAGGATTCCCGGTATGCGCCTGATTCCGTACGGCTCTTGCGCGACGGCCGCGCCATCAATTTGAGCTACCAGTTCGATGAAGCCTTGCAAAGCTACCTGTTCGACACCGGATCCTACCCGGATACGCCTTCGGGCACTGATATGCGGCTGCTGCTGTACCTGAACCGCAATGACACCGACACGCTGGACTTGACCTATCGGATTGCAAAGACCGAATGCGGAACCATAGTCATTCCCAACACCTTTTTCTTCAACCAAACCCGCGTATTTCCGGCCTCAGGCACGTATGTCCTGAAATTGGTGAAGAAGTGATGGTGAAGCAGTAGAAATCCGCCGCTAATCCCGCCCGCCAAAAATAGTATCTTCCAGAAACACCAAACTCCCGGCCCCCAAACGCCGCCCCTGCGCAGGGGCGGCGTTTTTTTTGGGCGGTTACCAAAAAAACCACTACATTGACCTGAACCGCTTCCCGCCGAACCAGAATGGTAAAGGGGGGTTTGGGCTTTTTGAAACATACTATTTTCCCGATCAAACATATCCGATGAAATACCTCAGGGCCGGTGTGGTGTTGCTGCTGTGCGTGCTGCTGCTGGTTGCTGCCTGCAATGTGTGGGTCGTCCGCACGTCGGCACCGTACATGTACGGCAGTATTGACAGCCTGCCCGCCCGCCCCGCCGGACTGGTGCTGGGCACGAGCCGGAAATTCAGCGGCGGCGCGGAAAACCTTTTCTTCAAATACCGCATGGAAGCCGCCGCCCGGCTTTACCGAACCGGCAAAGTCAAGTCGCTGATTATCAGTGGCGACAACTCCTCGCGGTACTACAACGAGCCATCAGATATGAAGAAAGCATTGCTGCGGTTGGGCGTGCCCGAAGCTGCCCTCACGCTTGATTATGCCGGGCAAAACACGCTGCAATCGGTGGTGCGCTGCCAGCGGCTCTACGACCAAGACAGCGTTATCGTGATTTCG
>JANPIL010000170.1:0-1828 GCA_031424975.1 Sphingobacteriales bacterium | reverse complement strand
GGCAAAAAACGGGATGCCCAAATAAATCAGCACACTCTGGGCAATCTGCCCGATGCTGACATTCACTTCCGCGCCCCGCACGCCAAACAGCGGTGGCAAAACGGTGACGAAAACGTAGGCATAGATGCTGTAGAACAGCACCTGGAAAATGCTGTTGAACGCCACCAGCCCGGCGGCATATTCGTTGTCGCCTTTGGCCAGATCGTTCCAGACAATGACCATCGCGATGCACCGCGCAATGCCGATCATGACCAGACCGACGAAATAATCGGGCTTGTCGGGCAGGAACACCAAGGCCAGGAAAAACATCAGCACCGGGCCAATAATCCAGTTCTGCACCAGCGACAAGAATAGTATCTTTTTATTTTTGAAAACTCCCGGCAGTTCCTCGTACTTCACCTTTGCCAACGGCGGATACATCATCAGCACCAACCCGATGGCCAGCGGAATGTTGGTGCTGCCCGACTGGAATCGGTTGATGAAGGCGGGCGTTTCAGGAATGAAATAGCCGATGGCCACGCCAACCGCCATTGCCAGGAAAATCCAGAGCGTGAGGTAGCGGTCCAGAAAGGAAAGCCGTTTTACCGCTTTCACATCTTCCAATGTGGTTTTCATGAATGGGGAGGTTTTGCCTTTTTTACGGATACTATTTTGGACGAAGGAATTACGCCGGTAAGCCGCCGTATTTGAGAATCAGGCCGATTTGCCCGGCGTGGTAAGCCGTGTGCGTGGTGATGCGGCCCAAGGCCTCGGCTTTGGTTTTGGTGCCAAACTCCTTGGTGGTAATGCTCTGCTGCCAATCATCGGCTGACTGGTTGGCGATGACGGACTTCAATTGTTCAAACGCTTCATGGGCGTACATCCGCAATTCGGCCAGATTTGTCCACTCGCCGGTGTCACGTTGGGCGATTACGGTTTTGGCGTGTACCTGAATGCTTTCCGCCTTGAATACATTTTTCGCGAAAAGCAGTTCGACATCGGCTACGTGCCGAATCAGAAATCCCAAGCTGTTGCTTTGCGGGTGCAGTTTTTTGGGCAAATCTTCCGGCTGGATTTTGTCGAGCAGGTTGGAAAAACGGGTTCGTCCTTCTTCCCAGAGTTGTTGCAACGCATCAGTAGTAGTCATGTGTGAGGGCTTGGGCGGTGGTGTATTCATCATTCTCGTTTGTTTCAATACGCCTTGCGCAGCATATCCGCGTATTCGTTTGGCAGCGCACTGGCTTCCACGGCTTGGGCCACGCTTTCCACGTCATATTCCACCCGGACAAACCCAACGCCCAGACTTTCGGGAACTTGCATGGAGGTTTCCGGTGTAACCGTGAGCATCACGTAACCCGCCCTTGGGTCGCCGTCCTTGGGTTTGCCCACCGAGCCGATGTTGATGGCGTGGCGGTAAAAAACCTGTCCGTTTTTCTCGTACGCCAGTTTCCGGTGATACGGCTTGTGCGTGTGCCCGAACGTCAGAATGTCGGCATCGACTTCTTCCATGATGCGCAGCAGGCTTTTTTCGTCGCGGTCTTCAAACAGGTATTCATTGATTTTGCGCGGACTGCCGTGTACGAGCAGCAACCGGAATTTTTCGCCGTGAAACTCAAAGTCAATAGCAAAATGACGCGGCAGGTTTTTCAGGAATTGCCGTTCTTCGATGCCGATGATCTGGTTGGTGTAATCAATGGAAACGGCTCCGTTGCTCTTGTCGTGGTCGGTTTTGTAGGCGCAGCCGCAATTGTCGGAAGCCAGCCCGATGCCCTCATCGTAGTTTCCGGCAATCGTCGGGATTTTCCGTTCCCGAATCAGCCCGATCACTTCGTTCGGATACGGCGCGTAG
>JANPIL010000169.1:0-2977 GCA_031424975.1 Sphingobacteriales bacterium | reverse complement strand
CCCACGGGCAAAGGAGCAATCTGGTCAACTCTGCCAGAGTTCAAAACTCTGGCAGAGTTGACCGCCCGTCGGAATGGCAAGGTGGGTTTGGCGTTTTCAAAAGATACTATTTTTCGGCAAGCGTCATTGCTTGTACACCTTGCCGCTAATTTTAATCTCGGTAAATTTCTGTACCAATCCGAAATTTTTGGCAAGCATGAAATTCCGCTCTTCAAAGCCTCTGCCCTTCAGAAAAGTGGCATAATAATAACTCGGATAGGCCGAGCAAACCATGCAGTCGTACCGGAACGTGATTTTGTCGGCGGTTTTCTCAGTCACCGTCGGGTTTTCCATATCGTCCGCTTTCTGTCCCTTTTCCAAGTTAAAGTTGGCGACAACCTTACTGTAAGTCGAGTTTTTGAATCCCTGAATCAAATTCTCCTGCCTGTCAATCCTGAAATATAAATCATACTCCCGAAGGCTTGGCTCAACCGCAGTTTTGTTGTGCGAACGCAGCACGAAAAACGTCTGGCCGTTGAGTTGCTCGGTGCCGGTCACCTCCACATAATTGCCGTCGTACACTTTCCAGTAATTGCCGGTTTCCAAGGGCAGGTACTCGCTGCCCGACACTGGCGGCACCGAACTGGAGTCATTGCAGCCAGCGGCCAGCAGGCAAAATGCGCAAAATGCGAGGATTGTTCTCATGGTGGGTTTGGGGTTTTTGTGAGGTATTATTTTGGATCCGGTGTCCCGCACCTGATAAATCTTCTGGCAACGTATATGCTGCTGTAACAATCGTAACATTCATCGTTCAAAAACAACGTGTCGTTGGAGATGCGGAAAGACTGCGCAATTGATTGTGGCTGGTACTCAATTGTTTCCGCATCTTTTCCCGTGTAGATGCTTTGTTTTTTGGCGATGGAAAAACCGGATTCGCGCACGTTGGTTCCGTTCTCGTACCGGCGCATTTTTCCGTCTTCAGAAAATTCCAGTTCTACGGCCTTGCCCGATGATGCGGGTGTTATGCACTGACCCGCCAAGCCCCCGCACGACTGAACCCACGTCCAGCGGTTGAACAAATCCTGGTTTTCGGGACGAACCGAATCCTGGGTACAGGCGCAAACCCACCAGAGGGAGGAAAAAAGAAAGGTGATTTTTTTCATGGCTTTTTTGAAATGAGTTGAAAAAAAAGGAAAAATCACCGACAGGACACACCATTTCAAGGAAAGGTTGCGCGGGCTTGGAAATAATTTTCACGGGCTGTGCCGCCAACTGTTTTCCGGCATTGTTCGTTAACTTTACGGAACCAAAACCGGACACCAAACCCACCCCATGCGCGTTCTCCACACCGCCGACTGGCATATCGGCCACCGCCTGCACGACCACGAACGCCACGCCGAACACCAGCTTTTCCTGGACTGGCTGCTCGACACCATCGAAACGCAGCGCGTGGACTTGCTCATTGTGGCCGGCGACATTTTTGACAACGGCTACCCAAGCCACGAGGCGTTAAAACAATACTACGAGTTTTTGCGCGGCTTGGTGCAGACCCAATGCCGCAACACGGTGATTGTGGGCGGCAACCACGATTATCCGGGCACGCTCAATGCCCCGCGCGACATCTTGGCTTTCCTGAACATAAAAGTAGTCGGCAAGGCTTCCAGGCACTTGCCCGATCAGGTTATCCATATCACGAACCGGAAAAACGAGTTGCAAGCCGTGGTTTGCGCCGTGCCTTTCCTGCGCGACCGCGAAATCCGGGAGGCTGTGGCGGGCGAAAGTTACGAGCAAATCCACGAACGGGTGCGCGAAGGCATTATCCGGCACTACCACAACCTATCGCACGAAATAGTATCTTTCAAAAGCATGAAAGTGCCGGTGCTGGCAACCGGGCATTTGTTTGCGCAAGGCGGCGAGGCTTCGGACAAGGAACTGCGCGATTGCAGCGAAAAACCCATCCACATCGGTACGCTGGGCAACATCGCCGCCGCCGACTTTCCCGAGGCGTTCGATTACATTGCGCTGGGCCACCTGCACCGCCCGCAAAAAGTAAACGGCAAGGATCACATCCGGTATTCGGGTTCGCCCATTTCACTGAGTTTCAGCGAGTTTTCGGATGTGAAGAACGTTTTGCTGCTCGACTTTGAAGATAATATTCTGGCGGGCATCACGCCGATTGAAGTGCCCAAATGGCAAAAACTGATGCGTTTCAAAGGAGACTTCGCGGCCATTGAAAAAACGCTCTCCACCTTTGACGATGCCCCGGAAACCCGCCGCGTATGGGCCGAGATAAAGGTGCAACTCGATCATTACGAACCCAATATCGTGCAGCGGATCCAAGATATGTTTGCGGGCCGCAACATTGACATCCTCAAGCACCAGGTTATTTACACGAACGCCAAACTGTCGCTGGATGAGCAGGTGGGCACCGAAAAATCGCTGCACGAACTGAGTCCCGAAGAGGTTTTCCTGCGCAAATGCGAGAGCGAGGGCCTGCCCGAAGATCAGCAACCCGAAATGCTCCACGCCTTCCGCGAACTGCTGGCCGAAGTGGAAGAAGGCCTCCCCCAACCCCCTCCGAAAGAGGGGGCTTTAAAATAGTATCTTTTAAAAACGCCAAACCCGCCTGTCTGAAAGTCCCCTCCTTCGGAGGGGATTTAGGGGAGGCCGCTCTTTCATGAAAATACTCAGTATTCGGCTCAAAAACATCAATTCGCTGCGCGGCGAGCAGTACATCGCCTTTCACGAAAGCCCTATTGCCGATTCGGGCCTGTTTGCCATTGTCGGGCCGACGGGGGCGGGCAAAACCTCCATTCTGGATGCCATCACGCTGGCCTTGTACGGCAATGCGCCGCGCTTTGGCGGACGCGACACCGAGAAAGCCATGAGCTACCACACCGCCGACTGCTTTACCGAAGTGGATTTTGAAGTGAAAGGCAAGCGGTACCGCAGCAAATGGGCGTTGTGGCGTTCGCGCAACCGGCTCGACGGCGAAATC
>JANPIL010000168.1:0-3515 GCA_031424975.1 Sphingobacteriales bacterium | reverse complement strand
GAGCAGCAGCAGTTTCTCGTAAAAGTGGTTGATTGTCGGTGCGGTGCTGGCCTTGTACTGCTCCTTGGTCATGTGCAGATCGGGCGGCATGGTTGGGGCGTACAATTGCCGGTTTTTGAAACCGCCGTAGTTCAAAGCCCGCGCAATGCCGATGGCACCCAGCGCATCGAGCCGGTCGGCATCCTGCACCACCGCCAGCTCGGGCGAGCGAAAAGTGGCCTCAATGTTGCCGCCCTTGAACGAGATATTACGGACAATCTGCACCACATGATCGGTAACGGCTTGGCTGACCGGCAATTGCCCCAAAAACTCCCGCGCTTTTTGCGGCCCGATTTCCTCATCGCCCCCGTGGAATTTTGAATCGGCAATGTCGTGCAGCAACGCGGCCAACTCCACCACCAGCGTATCCGCATTTTCCGCTTGGGCAATGGTTTTCGCCGTTTTCCAAACCCGTTCAATGTGCCACCAATCGTGTCCGCCTTCCGCATCGCGCAGTTCCGATTTCACGTAATCGGCCGTTGCCGCAATGAGTTGTGTGTCTGTCATGTTGCCTGAGATTAAAATCCCAAAAATAGTATCTTTGGAAACACCAAAACCTCCCAAATCCGAAATTTATGCGCCCCTACATCCTTGCCGAAACCAATTGGAAAACCGTAAAAGACACCGCGTATGAAGTAGCCGTGCTGCCGTGGGGAGCCACCGAAGCGCACAACTACCACCTGCCCTATGGAACCGACAATTACCAATGCGATTATGTGGCCGCCGAATCGGCGCGGATGGCTTGGCAAAGCGGCGCGAAAGTGATTGTGCTGCCCACAATTCCGTTTGGCGTGAACACCGGCCAGTTGGACATAAAACTGGATATGAACATGATGCCCAGCACCCAAATGGCCGTGCTACGCGATGTGATAGATGTGCTGGCGCGGCAAAACATCCCGAAACTGGTGGTGCTGAACGGACACGGCGGCAACGATTTCCGGCAGATGCTCCGTGAGTTGCAGGCATTGTACCCGGCGGTTTTTCTTTGCACGGTTAATTGGTTTAAGGTGGTGGACGGGAAGAAAGGCTACTTCAACGACCCCGGCGACCACGCCGGAGCCATGGAAACCAGTGCCATGATGCACATTGCGCCTGGCTTGGTGACCGACTTGGCCGAGGCCGGCGATGGTGCGGCCAAAACATTCAAAGTCAAGGGTTTTCAGGAAGGCTGGGCGTGGGCGCAACGCGAATGGAGCCAAGTGACCGCCGACACGGGCGTGGGCAACCCGTATGAATCAACACCGGAAAAAGGCGCGGCTTACTTGGCGGCGGTTACCGAAAAAATCGGCCGGTTCCTGACTGACTTGGCCGCCAGCGATGTGAGGGATATGTATGCGTGAGTGTCTGAATCAGGATTTACTGGATTCAGGGATTTTCAGGGCGCAAATAAAATACCGCCTTGCAAAATAGTATCTTTTGAAAACGCCAAACCCCTGCCACTGACGGCACGCATTATTGCGCATATGGTATTGTCCAACCCAACCTGACAGTGATTGCAAGGGCCTATCCGACTGATTGCAAGCCGGTTATGGAAAAACGGAGGCTGTATTTGGTATTCTTATCCCCTTTCACTAACGTTGCGATGAGGCGCAAAACTTGCGCTATTTGAGAATTTTGCGTCATTATTAATCAAAAGAGAACGAGAGGATGGAATTTATATACGCTAATTACTACTATAATTTTCAATTTAATGTCACTTGTATTACCAATATACGCAATGACTTCAATAAGAATGGGAACCTTAAAAAAGCACCAAGTCATAAATGGACACACTTCATTAGTGAAAGGCAAACATTAAATACATTAACGTCATACGATTGGAGTAACGCATCGGGTTTAGGTGTAGTTCTAGGTTATAATAAATTAAGAGCATTAGATATTGATGGGTGTAATGATATAAATCTAATGACTGAATTTCTCAATATATTAAAACTGCCAGCAAATTATAAATGGTTAATTGAAAGCGGAAGTAAAAATGGATTTCATATTATTTTTTATTGCGAAAATCATAATTATGAAGTTGCAAATAACAAAATCAAGGCATTTAAATCATCAGATAAATTCAAAAACATTTTTAAACATATTGAGCTTCGTTGGATTGGACATTTAGTTCTTCCACCTTCTCAGCATCCTTCTCTTATGAATTATCAGTTCTTAAATGGACTTCCATTGAGTGAACCTTCAAGAGTTGAATTAAAAAACCTTGATTATCTTTTAAACAAATTTTGCAAAGGAAAATCTTTACAAGAGTCTCAATTTTTATTCTTAGATAAAGAAGAAGTGACTGGTGCAAATGGTTCACACATTGATGAAGACGAAGAAAACGAAGAAGAAGTGACTGATACAAGTGGTTTATACATTGATGAAGACGAGGAATATTATTTATTTTTCGACACTGAAACAACTGGTATTCCTAAAGATTGGAATGCTCCGATAACTAATCTCAGCAATTGGCCTAGATTAGTTCAATTAGCTTGGTTGCTATTTGATTCAAAAGGAAAATTGATAATTAAAAATACTTCAGTTGTCAAACCTAATGGCTTTTCTATTCCGATTGAGGCATCTAATGTTCATGGTATAACAACTGATTATGCAATAAAATATGGAGAGGATATTAAAGATATCCTCTTGGATTTTGAAAATCAATGTTTTAAATCAAAATATTTGATAGCTCACAATATTAATTTCGATTCGAAAGTAATGGGGTCTGAGTTTTTGAGGAATAATTATAGGAACTCGATTGATAATCTTAAATTATTATGCACTATGGAGAGTGCCACGGACTATTGTAAGATTGAAGGGCATTATGGTTATAAATGGCCAAAGGTGTCTGAGCTTCATATAAAATTATTTGGGAAAGATTTCGAAGGAGCACATGATGCACTTGCTGACATTGAAGCAACGGCAAGATGCTTTTGGCAAATGCGAAAATTAAAATTAATATAACGAACGCACAACACGGGTTTTGCGTCAGGCGGGCTGACGTACAAACTTCGGCTGTTAGCATCGCTGTACTTTTGTTCGGGCAGACGAGTTTCAATTTGGCTTTTTGTTGTTATCTTCATCATCAGTTTTTTAATCAGCAGCGGTTCTGGGCGGACGGAATTCTATTTCCCAGCCTGCACAAAGCCGTTGTTCGTTGCTGTAAATATCATCAGCCATCGAACCGGAAAAGTACTTGATAGTTTTGCCAGCCAGTTTCCCGTAAAAAAATAGTATCTCCCCAATACTCCAAACCGGTTCAAACGTCCTGACTTGAATTCCGGCAAAACAGTATGTTTTAAAAAGGCAAAACCCTTCCATTAAGGAAGGGTTTTGCCGAATATTCCACAAGGTTTTATCCTCACACTTTCCAGCCGCTGCGGTAGGGGCGGCTTACAAACTGGTTGGCCGCGTCGAAGTTGGTGATTTTCATGTTTGTGCCGTCCCAGAGCAGTTTTTTGCGTCCCGGAAACGTGGTTCCCTTGCCATCAGCG
>JANPIL010000167.1:0-4084 GCA_031424975.1 Sphingobacteriales bacterium | reverse complement strand
CCGTTCCATGACTTTTCTCGGCTTAAATGTGAAAGCATACGACTTTGTGCCGCCGCCCGGCAAACCGGGTTCCGATTTCGTGTATTCCAGCGGCCTGGCCGGCCTGCCCAACGTGCCCGCCATCGCCACCGGACGGCTGAGTGCCATCAATGCGCAGCAAGTGTTGAACTACCTGACCAAACTGAAAGAACACGAAGCCCTGCCGCCCGACTTGCCGTGGCGCAAAAACCTGCTGCACCTGAGCGGAGGCCGCACAGCCTCCGAAATCCCGCGTTTCCGGAGCTGGGTGGATGGTTTCAAGGAAGTGGCCGAAGGTGAATTTCTGGGTGGCAAAGTGGAAACCCGTTCTAAGCAAAACAGCGAATCGGTGGAACTGATCAATATTGCCCAGCAAACCAACGACCGGGGTGTGGGCTTGGTCACGTTTTTCGGGCATTCGGGCCGCACCGTCAATGACATTGATCCGGGCTACGTCACCGACGATACGCAAGGCTACCGCAACAAGGGCAAATACCCGTTTGTGTACGTCAACGGCTGCCAGTCGGGCGATGTGTTCAACAACCAGTACACGCACGCCGAAGACTGGATTTTGGGCAACGCCGAGCGGGGAGCCATTGGCTGGATTGCCCACAGTGCGTTCGGCTACGATGGGGTTTTGAAAGCCTACGCCGACATATTTTACGAAACCGCATTTGCCGACAGCCTTTTCTTTGGCAAAAGCATCGGCAAGGTGCAACAGGAAACCATCCGCAGGTTCGTGGCTCGCGTGGGCAACGACGATTTGCTGCTCACGCACTCCGAGCAGATAATCTTGCAGGGCGACCCGGCGGTGAGTGTGGTTCCGTTTGCCAAGCCCGATTATTCCATCAACGCCGCCAGCCTATTTTTGAAATCGTTTGACGGTAATGAAGTGTCAGCCGCCGTGGATTCGTTCCAAGTTGCCATTGTGGTGGCCAACTACGGCAAAATCCTGAACCGGAAATTTGCCATTACCGTCAGGCGCAGCCTCGGCGACGGCAGCAGCCAACAGTTGGACACGGTTCTTTACGATCCGGTTTTTTACCGCGACACGTTGTATTTCACCATCCGCAACCGGGTTGGGTCGGTGGGTGGCAACCAGACATTTGAAGTGTTTGTGGATGCCAACGGCGAGATTGACGAGATGAACGAGAACAACAACATCGCCTCTCGCGATTTCCTGGTTCCGGCCGTGGGGGCCGTGCCGTTGTTTCCGCGCGAGTACAGCATTGTGAGCAGCCAGCCGGTGCGGTTTGTGGCGCAATCCACGATTACGCCGCTGGAAAGCCGCCCTTACCGGATTGAAATGGACACAGTGGCCACATTCGGCAGCCCCGCCCGCCGCGAAACCACCGTGACCAGCAATTTCCTGATCAACTGGGAAACCGATTTGGTGCGCAACGCACCCGACAGCACCGTGTATTACTGGCGCGTCAGTCTGGCCGACCAGCCCATCGGCGAGCGGAACGCCTATACCGAAAGCTCGTTCATTTACATCAATAAAAGTCCCGAAGGATGGTCGCAGAGCCGTTTCCCGCAATTTTCCAAGGCGGCGTTGAACACGATGGTGCGCAACACCGCCACTGAAAAATTCGAGTTCACGGGAAATAGTATCTTTTTGAATGTCAAAACCTACGGCTCCGGCAACCAGCCCGAAGCCTACAAGCAAGTGGAACTGCTGCTCAACAACGGCCCCGTGGTGGTGGCCGGCCGCTGCAATCCCGGCGACCCGAACACGCTGGTGGCCGTGGCATTCCGGCGCACCACCGCGCAGCCGTATCTGGTGCTGCCATCGCTGAATTGCGGCAAGGATTTGTTTCCGGCGCACTACCTGACCAATGGCTACTTGGCGGGCGGCGGCTTGGCGCAATTTCTGGCCGGTGTGCAACCCAATGACTTTGTGCTGCTGTTCACGACCGGCTCCACCGATTTTTCCAACTGGTCGCCCGCCATGCGGCAATTGCTGGTCGGTTTGGGAGCCGACGCTACCAAACTGGCGCAACTGAAATCCGGTGACCCGTATATTTTGCTGGGACAAAAAGGCGCGTCGTTGGGCAAAGCCACCGAGATATACCCGGTATATGATGGCGCGGTACCGCCCTTGCAGCAAGCCTTGAATTTGCAGGACACGCTGCGCGGCAGCAACGACCGGGGCATTGTCACCTCTTCAATCATCGGTCCGGCTTCGCTCTGGGGAACGCTTTACAATGCCGTCCGTTCGCTGGAATCGCCCACATTTGACAAATGGCAACTGGATATTCTGGGCGTGAACCTGCAAGGCAATGAGTCGGTGGTTTTTTCGGATGTCAAGGCCAGTCCGCTTTCCATTGATTTCATCAATTCGGCCCAATACCCGTACCTGAAACTTCGGTTGCAAGCCAAGGATTCGGCTAATCTGACTCCGCCGCAACTCAAAAAGTGGCAGGTGATTTACGACGGTGTGCCCGAAGGGTTGATCAACACGAGTCTGGTGCCTGCGGATGCCTACAAGATTCCCGACCAGACCGAAGGCGGTGAAATCAGGATTCCGGTGGTGTTCCAGAACATTTCGCCGAGGGCTTTCCAAGACTCACTGACGGTGGAATATTCGGTGTTGAACCTGGACAACCGGCAGGTGAAAAAATACGGTTTCAAGGTTCGCAAACCCGCCGCCAACGGCGACACGGTGCGGTTTACGATTGCCGTGAAAACCGACGGGCTGGGCGGCAACAACCAACTGCAGGTGTTTGTCAACCCGAGGATTTTGCCCGAACAGAGCTACGCGAACAATGTGCTGAACATCCCGTTCAAGGTCAATTCGGATAAAATCAACCCGATTCTGGAAGTCACTTTCGATGGGCAGCGCATCATGGACGGCGAAATCGTGTCGCCCAGCCCGATGGTGGTAATCCGGTTGAAAGATGAAAACAAGGTGCTTATAAAAAAGGATACGGCAGGCATGGAACTGTACCTGAAACGCCCGGACGGCACGGCTTTCGAGAAAATCAATCTGGGCAGCGTGCGTTGGGTTCCCGCCGGGCCGGACAATAATTTCCGGTTGGAATGGCAGCCGCAAAACCTGCCCGACGGCATTTATACGTTGCGCGTGCAGGGAGCCGACGTGGCTGGTAACAAGGCGGGTGCGCAGCCGTACCAAATCACGTTTGAGGTTATCAATGCCTCCACCATCACGCATTTTTATCCGTATCCCAATCCGTTTTCCAGCAGCACGCGGTTTGTATTCACGCTGACGGGGGCTACCGTTCCCGACCAAATCAAAATCCAGATCATGACGGTTTCGGGCAAGGTGGTGCGCGAAATCACGCATGATGAACTGGGCCCGCTGCGCATCGGCAACAACATTAGCAGCTACGCTTGGGATGGCTCGGATGAGTTTGGCGACAAACTTGCCAATGGGGTGTACCTCTACCGCGTAATCACGCGCATCAACGGCCAAGACATGAACCGCCGCGCCACCGCTGCCGACAAGGCATTTAAGAAGGAATTCGGGAAGATGTATATTTTGCGGTGAGGGCCGCAGGGCAGCCGTACCGCAGGGCTTCACCCTACGTTGGCGGCTTACGCCCTTTCAGGGCTGTAAATTCAAGCCGGGTTTGGCCTTTTGAAAAGATACTATTTTCCATTGCCCATCTGAGCCGCCAATGTGGGCTGGATGCGGGGTTGCGCCATTTTTTGCAGGGCGGTTATCTTCTCCGAATTCGGATAGAGCAATTCCGCTTTTGCCAGATATTCCGCGCAAGCCGCATATGACCTTCGGTTGAAGGCTTTGACTGCCTCGTTAAAATATTGCAAGCCCGCCAATTGTGTCAGTGAAATCGCTTGGTTATACGCTTTGCCGGAGCGGATTTCGTTGGAGGCGTACCAGAATTCGCGGCGGGCAATGAGTAGTTCATCATCCGAAACAAAGCCGTTTTGCGGGTCGGTCGCATCTATCAGGTATTCGCTGCGGACGGATTTTACGCGCAAGTAGGCGTGGAGATTGGTCTCCCTGATTTCCACCGCAAAACCAAGGTGTTGCAGCACGTAGGCATACAATGCTGTGCCACTCACACAATTGTAAGTGCTG
>JANPIL010000166.1:0-2234 GCA_031424975.1 Sphingobacteriales bacterium | reverse complement strand
TGAGGCCCGGAACCCGTACGTATCGGGAACGGAACCGCTGCCGGAATTCCGAAAAAACCGCGTAATTTTGCGGATTCATTTCCAAACAATCCTTACAAAACATGGATTTTTCAATGATTTCGACCACCACCATCGTGGCGGCCGTCACCGTACTTTGCACCCTGTACGGGTGGAAACGCCCCGAAATCCAAGAAAAATGGATGATGAACCCCTACCGCACCGACCAGCGCAAGGAATATTACCGCTTCCTGACCTCCGGCCTGATCCACGCCGACTATATGCACCTGATTTTCAACATGATTGCCTTTTACTCGTTCGGGCAGCAGATGGAAGCCACGTTCAAGGCCATTTTCGGGCCGGTGGCGGGCATCGGCGTTTACTTGGCATTGTACGTGCTGGGCATTGTGGTGTCCGACATTCCCACGTTTCTGAAACACCGCAGCCAGCCGCACTACAATTCGCTGGGCGCATCGGGCGGGGTGTCGGCGGTGGTGTTTGCCTACATTTTGTTCAACCCCATGCAGCGGCTGGGGCTGCTGTTCATCCCGATTCCGCTGCCCGCATTCGTGTTTGGCGGCCTGTACATGGCCTATTCGTATTTCATGGCGCGGCGCGGCGGCGACTACGTGAACCACGACGCGCACTTGTGGGGAGCCTTGTTCGGCATTGTGTTCAGCATTGCGGTCTTCCCGCCGGTGGTGGAGTTGTTCACGCAGCAGATTATGAACAGATAGGAAAAGCCCCCAAGGGCCTCCCCCAACCCACTCCGAAAGAGGGGGATTTAAAAAACAGTATGTTTTCAAAACACCAAACCCGCCCGTTGAAGTTGTCCGGGATTTCAAATCCCGGACGCGGAGTCGGCGGATTTGCAATCCGCACAAGCCGACTAACAATCGGCTTTGCAAAACAGTATCTTTCAAAAACCCCAAACCCGCCCGTCTCTTAGCCCCTTCCTTCGGAGGGGGTTGGGGGAGGCTTCTTTTTAACTCGCTATATGACTTCACGTTTGGAACAATTGTACCTGGAGGGCGAACAAGCCATCAAAAACAACGATTTTGTGGAAGCCATCCACAAACTGGAGGAGATGCTGGCCGAAGACCCGCAATCGTGCCGGGCGCACAACTCGCTGGGCTGGCTCTACCGCACGCAACTGGACGAGTATGACCGCGCCGAAACGCACTACACCATGTGCCTCAAGTACGCGCCCAACTACCCGCACGCCTACTGGAACTACGTGTACCTGCTTACCGACTTGGAGCGTTACGACGAGGCCGTGCAACTCATGCGCCGCGCCCTGAATGTGCCCTCCGTAGACAAGCCGTCGGTGTACAACCGGCTGGGCATGATTCACGAATTGCAGCAGCAATATGCCGATGCTATTGCCAACTATAAGAAAGCCATCCGGCTGTGCCTCAACAATGAGACCATTGAAGACTACAAACGCCACGTGGAGCGGTGCGAATACAAGATGACGCTGTAATTGCCTGAACATTCCGCCTTGTCTTAGAATCTTTCCGGGAAGGCAAAAATAGTATCTTCCGAAAAGGCCAAACCCCATAGGAAGCAATTCCCGACCATAAAACCGCACGCGCATGGAACGCCACCGGATTTCGCAGGATCTGCTGTATGCCATCCGCACCGGGCAGGAATATGGGGCGTGCATGGCGGCTTTGGCCGAGTTGCCACTGACTGAGTTTGTGCCACCTTCGGAAAGCCAAGATTTCAAAAAAGCGTTCTGGCTGAACCTGTACAATGCCTTTGTGCTGGTGATGCTGAAGCAAAACCCGGAAAGCTACCGCAACCGGAACCGCTTTTTCAGCCAGAAAACCATCCGGCTGCGGCCGTTTACCGTAAGCCTGGACGATTTGGAACACGGCGTGCTGCGGCGCGGGGCTTGGAAATGGGGCATGGGCTACGTCAAAAACCCGTTTCCCGGCGCGTTCGCCCGTACCTTCATGCTCGACCGTTTGGATTTTCGCATCCATTTCGCCCTCAATTGCGGCGCGGCCAGTTGCCCGCCCATCGCGTATTATGAGCCTCATGAATTGGATGCCCAACTCAACCTTGCCATGCAAAATTACTTGGAAGCCGAATGCTGCTACGATGCCGCCGCCAACACAGTTACCATCCCGAAACTGTTCAGTTGGTACTGGGGCGATTTTGGCGGGCGGCGCAGAATCGGGCAATTGCTTGAGGGTCAAAATAGTATCCCGCAGAATGCCCAAACCTCCCTG
>JANPIL010000165.1:0-9288 GCA_031424975.1 Sphingobacteriales bacterium | reverse complement strand
GCGCGGGCAGTGTCGGCAATGGCTTCCTTTTCACGCTTGGTGTCGGCTTTTTCGCCGCCGCCGCAAGCAGCCAAGAAGGCGCAGGCGGCCAAGCCCATCAGCCAGGTTTTTTTCAGGATCATCGTGGAATGCTGTTTAGGGTGTGGGAGAAGGAGTGATACAGGCTGGCAACGGGCAGCCTCTGGCAAGGATAGCCGATTAATACCATGCCAGCCCGGAAAAACACGCCCGCCAAACGAATCTGGCCTTCCTCCACAATGCCAAACCAGCGCGGCCAAATAGTATGTTTCACAAAGCCCAAACCCGCCTGTTCTCCTGAAAGCCGTTGCCCGTTGCCGGTCTGACACACAGTGTCTGACCTGCGTTGCGGCCTGCCCGAAATAGTATCTTTTCAAAACCCCAAACCCCCTCAGCGCACCGTGCCACCGTTGGAGAGAATTGTTTCGGGGCTGACGAATGCCAGCCTGCCATCCAAGTCTTCGGCCATCAGGATCATGCCCTGCGAGGTGATGTTCTTGATTTGGCGCGGAGCCAGGTTGGCGAGCAGGCACACTTGCCGGCCAATGATGTCTTCGGGTTTGTAATGCTCGGCAATGCCGCTGACTACGGTGCGCGTGTCAAGGCCGGTGTCGAGGGTCAGTTTCAGCAGCTTGTGCGTTTTGGGCACGGCTTCGGCGGCGGTGATGGTGGCCACGCGGATGTCCATGCGCTGGAAATCGTCGAAACTGACGGGTTCCTTGGCGGCCGGCACGGACAGGCCGGCCAATTCGTTGGCTTTCTTGGAGTCCTGCAGTTTCTGCATTTGCGCCTGCACCGTTGCGTCTTCGACCTGCGGAAATAGTATCTCCGGCAAACCCAAAACCTGCCCGTCCGGCAGCAGGTCAATGCTGCCAGCCTCCCCCCAATCCCCTCCGAAGGAGGGGGAGTTTTCCTTGGCTCCCCCTTCGGGGGCGGGGGGGGCTATCATCCTGCGAATCTTCTGCGAGGTGAACGGCAAAAAGGGTTCGGACAGAAGGGCGATGTTGGCCACGACTTGCGCCCCGAGGTTCAGGATTGTCTGTACGCGCTGCGGGTCGTCCTTGATTTTTTTCCACGGTTCGGTGTCGGCCAAGTATTTGTTGCCCATCCGCGACACATCCATAAACAAGGCCAATGCCTCACGGAAACGGTAGTTTTCAACGGCCTCCGCAATGCGTGCCGGAAACCGAGCCAAGTCCTCAATCAGTTGCTTGTCCACGTCGAACAATTCGCCGCGCGGCGGGATTTTGCCGCCGAAATACTTGGGTATCAACGTCACAATGCGGTTCACGAAGTTGCCCAGGTTGCCAGCCAATTCGCTGTTGTTTTTGGTCTGGAAGTCTTTCCACGTAAACTCACTGTCGCTGGTTTCGGGGGCGTTGGCGGTGAGTACGTAGCGCAGCACATCCTGCTGGCCGGGAAACTCCTGCAAGTATTCGTGCAGCCACACCGCCCAATTGCGCGAGGTCGAGATTTTGTCGCCCTCCAGGTTCATGAATTCATTGGCTGGCACGTTGTCGGGCAAAATATAGCTTCCTTCGCCCATCAGCATGGCCGGGAAAATGAGGCAGTGGAACACAATGTTGTCTTTGCCCAGAAAATGCACGAGTTTGGTGTCATCGCCCGCGCCTTTTTTCCAGTAGGCTTCCCAGTCGGTGCCGCGTTGCGCGGCCAGTTCCTTGGTCATGGAGATGTAGCCGATGGGCGCGTCAAACCACACGTACAGCACTTTGCCTTCGGTGTCGGGCAGCGGCACGGGTATGCCCCAATCCAAGTCGCGGGTCATGGCGCGGGGCAGCAAGCCTTGCTTGAGCCACGACTGGCACTGGCCCAGCACGTTGGCTTTCCATTCGGGGTGCGAGGCGATGTATTTTTCCAAGTCCGGCTGCATCTTGTCGAGCGGCAGAAACCAGTTCCGGGTCAGTTTCAGCACCGGCTTGTTGCCGGATAAGGCCGAGCGGATGGGTTCTTGGAGTTCGGTCGGACTGAGCGTGGAGCCGCACCGTTCGCACTGGTCGCCGTAGGCGTTGGGGTTGCCGCACACCGGACAGGTGCCAACAATATAGCGGTCGGCCAGAAATTGCTGCGCCGCCTCGTCGTAATACTGCTCGGTGGTCTGCTCCGTAAACAAGCCTTTGTCGTACAGCGTCCTGAAGAACTCCTGCGATGTTTCGTGGTGGATTTTGTGCGAGGTGCGCGAATAAATGTCGAACGAGATGCCGAAATCCGCAAACGCATCGCGGATTTGCACGTAGTATTTATCCACCACTTCTTGCGGCGAAGTACCTTCCTTCTGCGCCCGGATGGTGATGGGCACGCCGTGTTCGTCAGTACCGCTCACAAACAGCACATCCGCGCCTTTGGCCCGCAGGTAGCGTGCATAAATGTCGGCGGGAATGTAGCTGCCCGCCAAGTGGCCAATGTGAATTGGGCCGTTGGCATAAATCAGGGCGGCGGTGACGGTGTATCGTTTAGGGTTTTGGATCATGGTTAAGACAAGGCTCGGATACTTGCCGCAAAGTAACAAAATCAGCCGCACAAGCCGAATAAAAATGCCCGCCGGAGAAACAAGGCGGGTTTGGGCTTTTAAAAAGATACTATTCCATGAGGCGAGACGGCGGGCTTTTCAACTTTGGCAGAATTTTGAACTCTGCCAAAGTTGGGGTTCCGGCAAGAATATCACACCTTCAGTTTCCCTTTCAAATAACCAATGGACAGCGAATAGGCTTCCGCTGCTTTTTCCTTGTTGTAAACCGGGTTGCTGGGGTTGGCAAAGCCATGGTCGGCATCAAAACTTTTCACGGTCGCTTTCTTACCGGCGGCTTTCATGTCCTTTGCAAACTGCGTCTTCACTTCCGTATTGATCCATTTGTCTTGCGTAGCAAAAATGCCCAACACGTCGGTATTCAGCGTTTTCAGGCGAGCCACGTCTTTTTCGGGCATTCCGTAATACATCACGCAGCCCACAGTTTGCTTGCCGCCCAGCAAAGCTGCCTGCAACGACCGTCCGCCGCCGAAACACCAGCCCACCGTTGCAATCTTGGCCTTGTTGCCCGCGTAGGCAATCGCGCCCTTGGTAATGGCATCGAGCCGTTCGGGTTTGGCCTCGCCCATGTACTTGCCCGCCGTTTCGGGGTCGGCGGCTATCTTGCCGTCAAACATATCCAAGGCCAGCACATTTACCGTGCCGCCCAAGTCGTTGTAGTACTTCTCCGACTCGCGCTTGATGTGGTCGTTGAGTCCCCACCATTCCTGAAACACAAACAGGTATTTGTCCGATTTGGTCTTGGCTTTCAGTTCAAAGGCACTGGCGGTCTGGCCGTCGGCAGTCTTGAAGGTGATCATCTTGCCGTCCTTGCCTTCATACACGTACGGCAGCGGGGCTTCATGGCTGGCTACGAATTCGGCATCGGTCACGAAACGCGCCATGGCATCGGTGGCCGAAATTTGGCAGCAGGATTGCTGCTGCGCCAAACCCATGACCGAAAACAACAGGAATGCGGCAATGGAAAACATTGGTTTTTTCATGAAAAGGTGTTGTTGTAAGGTGAATGGATTGACGGATAAACCGTTTTTAAGTCCATTATGTTTCCGGCCCGTCGCATTGGCTATTTCGAATCGCCGCGCCGAAAGGCCGTTTTTTTGGCAGGCGGTTAACTGCCGATTGAAAATAGTATCTTTTGGAAAGGCCAAACTCGCTGCCCGGAAATGCCGCGCGTGTGTGCCAAAACTTGCGGCTTGGCGGGGCTTTGCGTACTTTGTGCGCAACCAAAACCCTAACCTAACCACCGATGAAGACATTTCTTCCCGATGCCGACCTTGCCAGCAGCACCGCAACCGCCGCGCCGCGCTTCCTCTCGCTTGATGTATTCCGGGGCATGACCGTGGCCGGAATGATTCTGGTGAATACGCCGGGCAGTTGGGATCACATTTACCCGCCGCTCCGGCACGCCGACTGGAACGGCTGCACGCCCACCGACTTGGTGTTCCCGTTTTTTCTGTTTGCCGTGGGCAACGCCCTGAGTTTCGCCATCGGCAAATACGCGGCGCGGGGCAATGCCGGGGTGCTGCGCAAGATTTTCACGCGGACGGCCTTGATTTTCGGTATCGGTTTGCTGCTCAACTGGCTGCCGTTTGTGAAGTGGCAGGATGGTGCGCTGGTGCCCAAGCAACTCGAAAACCTGCGTATTTTCGGGGTGCTGCAACGCATTGCGCTGGCGTATTGCGGCGGCGCGCTGATTGCGCATTTTTTCAGGCCCAGGGCGGCTTTTGCGGTGGCTTGCGCGTTGCTGGGCGGCTATTGGGCGGTGCTGCTGGCCTTCGGCGACTTGACGTTGGAAGGCAACGCCGTGCTGAAACTCGACCGCTGGCTGCTGGGCGAAAACCACTTGTACAAGGGCTATTTCAGCGAAATCCTGAACCGCGACATCGCCTTTGACCCCGAAGGCTTGCTGAGTGCCATGCCCGCCGTGGCCTCGGTGGTGTTCGGTTTTCTGGCGGGCAGGCTCATCCGTGAACGCGGAAACTCGTACGAAACACTCACACATTTGCTGGTGCTGGGCAGCTTGGCAATATTTCTCGGCTTGTGCTGGAATGCGTTTTTCCCGATCAACAAACCGCTTTGGAGCAGTTCGTACGTGCTGCACACCACCGGCTTGGCCATGGTGCTGCTGGCTGTGCTCATTTTTTTGGTGGATGTGAAAGGCTACCGCCGATGGACGGAATTTTTCGTGGTTTTCGGCAAAAATCCGCTGTTCATTTTTGTGCTTTCGGGTGTCTGGGTCAAGCTTTACGACCTCATCCGCCTTGGCGATACCAATGCATACGGCTGGCTCTATCAATCGGTGTTCCAGCCCGTGGCGGGCGATGTGAACGGCTCGCTGCTGTTTGCCATTGCCCACGTGCTGCTTTTTTGGGTCATTGGCTTGGTACTGTACCGCCGCAATATTTTTATCCGCGTGTGATGATTGCGTTTGTGTAACGCCCGCCGAAACACGGGGGTTTGGGCTTTCCGGAAGATACTATTTTGCCACACCCAATCCCGGGTTTTGGTGAATGCGCGTGAGCTATGTAGGCAAACTGGCATTTCCGAAAGACGGGAAAAATAGGTAGCTTTACGTTGGTAAACACAAGGCATACGGGGGCTTTTGCCCGCAGAAAAAAAACAGCATATTCCCCGTTGCCGAAACCTCGTTAATCTCACAGAAAACCAAACAAACATGAATGAACTTGTTGCAGAAATACCCGCAGCTTCCTATTCCGCAGAAAGTATCCAAGTCTTAGAAGGGCTTGAGGCCGTGCGCAAACGCCCCGGAATGTACATCGGCGACACCAGTGCGCGGGGCCTGCACCACTTGGTATGGGAAGTAGTGGACAACTCGATTGACGAGGCCTTGGCCGGGCACGCCAGCCACATTGAAGTGACCATCAACGAAGGCAATTCCGTAACCGTATCGGACAATGGGCGCGGCATACCCACGGGCATCATGAAGAAGGAAAACCGTTCGGCGTTGGAAGTCGTGATGACGGTGCTGCACGCGGGCGGCAAGTTTGACAAAGGCAGCTACAAGGTTTCGGGCGGATTGCACGGCGTGGGCGTGAGTTGCGTGAACGCGCTTTCGTCGCACCTGACCGTTACCATCCGGCGCGAAGGCAAGATTTTCCAGCAGGAATACCAGATCGGCAAGCCGCTGTATCCGGTCAAGGAAATCGGCGTGACCGACGAGACTGGCACCACGGTGACTTTCAAGCCCGATGACACGATTTTCACCGTCACCGAATACAAGTTTGAAACCATTGCCACGCGCCTGCGCGAGTTGTCTTTCCTGAACAAGGGCATCCGCATCAGGCTCACCGACTTGCGCGAGAAGGATGAGGAAGGCAATGTGGTCGTTGAGGAATTCCATTCGGAAGGCGGCCTGATTGAGTTTGTGGAATACTTGGACTCGACGCGCGAAAAGCTGATTCCGGAAGCCATTTACATGGAGGGCGACAAGACGATTCCGGTGCAGGTGGCGTTGCACTACAACACGTCGTATTCGGAAAACGTGTTTTCGTACGTTAATAACATCAACACCATTGAGGGCGGCACGCACGTAGCCGGTTTCCGCGCCGCCCTCACGCGCACCCTCAAAAGCTACGCCGACAAGCAGGGAATGCTGGAAAAAATGAAGATCGAGATTGCCGGTGACGATTTCCGTGAAGGATTGACCGCCGTGATTTCGGTGAAAGTGGCCGAGCCGCAGTTTGAAGGCCAGACCAAAACCAAACTCGGCAACTCGGACGTAGCCGGGGCAGTAAGTTCGGCCGTGTCCGAAATGCTGGAAACGTGGCTCGAAGAACACCCGCGCGAAGCCCGCCAGATTGTGAACAAGGTGATTCTGGCCGCGCAGGCCCGCCACGCCGCCCGCAAGGCCCGCGAAATGGTGCAGCGCAAAAACGTGTTGTCGGGAACCGGACTGCCCGGCAAACTCGCCGACTGCTCCGAAACCGACCCGTCGGTGTGTGAAGTGTACTTGGTGGAGGGCGACTCGGCGGGCGGTACGGCCAAGCAGGGCCGCAATCGGGCGTTTCAGGCCATATTGCCGTTGCGCGGCAAGATTCTGAATGTGGAGAAGGCGCAGGAATACAAGATTTACGAGAATGAGGAAATCAAGAACATGATTACGGCGTTGGGCGTGTCGTTTGGCAAGGATGGAGATGAAAGGGCGTTGAACATGGACAAGCTGCGCTACCACAAGACCATCATCATGACCGATGCCGACGTGGACGGCAGCCACATCCGAACGCTGATCCTCACGTTTTTCTTCCGCTACCTGAAAGCCCTCATCGAAAACGGCTACCTGTACATTGCCCTGCCGCCGCTGTATCTGGTAAAAAAAGGCAAGGAGGAACGCTACTGCTGGAACGACGACCAGCGCGACATTGCCGTGAAGGAACTGGCCAAGGAAGGCCGCGAGGACTCGGTTGGCATCCAACGGTACAAGGGCTTGGGTGAGATGAACGCCGAGCAATTGTGGTCAACCACCATGGATCCGGATCGCCGCAGCCTGAAATTGGTCACCATTGACTCCGCCGCCGAAGCCGACCACCTGTTTTCCATGCTCATGGGCGATGAGGTTGCGCCGCGCCGCGATTTTATCGAGAAAAACGCCAAATACGCCAAAGTGGACGTGTAACGCAGCCTCCAAGAAAAGACCCCTCCTTCAGAGGGGGTTTGGGGGAGGCCGTTAAAATAGTATCCCCGCTAAAGACGGGGCTTTCAGCTTTTCAAAACGCCAAACCCGCCCAATGTATGGCCGCACCCAAAACACTCGTCTCGCTGGAGGATTACTTGGAGCAGGAGTTCCATGCTAAGACCCGCAGCGAATACATCCACGAGGAAACCGTTCCCATGCCCTACACCTCCCGCAAACACGGACGCATCGCGTCGAACATATTTGGCGCATTGTGCGTGTGTTTAGCCAACAAGGATTATTTCGCGTATGCCGCCGACCGGATGCTGTCGGTTGCGCTTGCCGATGGTACGCACAACCTGTGTTATCCTGATTTGATGGTGGTGGAAGGTGAGGAGCAATGCCGGCGGTTGAGCGAAGACATGGAGGCCACGATTAATCCGGTTTTGCTGGTCGAGATACTTTCGAGCAGCAACGCCGACAATGATTTGATTGACAAGCTGACACATTACAAAACCATCCCGTCGCTGAAACAATACCTGATTGTGTGGCAAAACGAAATCCGCGTCGAACTTTATACGCGCACCAACGGGGCAAACCAGTGGCTGAACACGGTTTTCACCCGGCACGAGGAAGTGTGCCAACTGCTGGATTGTGAAATTACTTTGGCACAGACATACAACAAAACCGCGTTGTGAAAATAATATGTCCCCAATAGGCCAAACCTCACCGGGATAGAACGCAAACAGCTTTTGGGTTGCCGAAATACTTTATTTCACGCAACTTGATTTACCAATTCCGAAAACTTTTTCTGCCGTGACCAAGTCCCCTGAAAATAAAGAAAATGAAAAAAAGGGGCAGGTTTCCCCGCCCTTTTCATTTCTGCTGCAGCCGCTTTTCAAACTGCGCGACAATGTGCTGCTGCGCGACAAGGTGAACAGCGTGATTGAGCAGAGCAACTACATCAGTCGCGATTTGAGCTGGCTGCAATTTAATTGGCGCGTGCTGGACCAAGCCAAGGATACCGAACGCACCTTGTTTGAAAGGCTCAAGTTCCTGGCCATCACGGCATCCAACCTCGATGAGTTTTTCATGATTCGCGTGGGCAGCCTGTATAATTACATTGATTACGGCAAGGAACGCGTGGATTATTCGGGCCTGCGCGAAGTTCCATTCCGCAAGATGCTGCTGCACACGGCACAGGCGTTTTTCAAGGATCAGCAGGATGAGTTCAAGATGCATGTGCAGCCGCTCTTCAAGCTCAATAACCTGATTATTGCCAAACCCGACGAACTGACCGAAGACGAGCGTTCGGATGTGCTGGCGTATTTCATGCGGACTATTTTCCCGATGCTCACCCCCATGGTCTTTGATGGCTACCACGCCTTCCCGATTCTGGTGAACCGCGTGTTGATTTTCGGCGTGGTCACCAAAGACGACAGCCGTGAAGGGCAGCGGCTGTCGTTCGTGCAGATTCCGCAAAACCTGCCGCGTTTCTTTGAAATATACCGCGAAGACCAAATCGTGCTCATTCCGATTGAGGAAATCATCCGGTCGGAAATAAGCAAACTGTACCGTAATGTGGAAGTTACTTCGGTCACGCTGTTCCGCATCACGCGGAACGGCGATTTCACGCTCGAAGAAAGTGACGACGTGGAAGCTGATTTCATTGAGGAAGTGAGGCAGAAACTCAAGACCCGCCGCACGGGCCGCGTGGTGAGGATTGAAGTGGAAGCAGGTGCGTCGTACTGGATGATGAAAGTGTTGAAGAACCGCTGGGAACTGGACGACGACAACGTATTTGTAGCCGACAGGATGCTGGATTTCACCAGTTTCTGGCAGATTGTGGGGCATAAGGAGTTCCGCAGCCGGTTGCCTGCCATTCCGCCAACCGTGCAATCGCTCGATTTGCCGGATACGGCCAGCGAAAAGCCGATTTTTGAGTTGCTCAAGACGCAGGACGTTTTGCTGCACCACCCATACAACAGTATGGAGCCGGTTGTGAACCTGCTTGAGCAAGCCGCCGAAGACCCCGATGTGCTGGCAATCAAGATTACCATTTACCGCCTCGCCAAACAATCGCGTGTGACGGCGG
>JANPIL010000164.1:0-34647 GCA_031424975.1 Sphingobacteriales bacterium | reverse complement strand
TCGGCCAGCCAGAACTGCGGCAGAATATGCATAGGTCGCACGAATTCACAAAAATACACGTCCGGTTCCAGCCCGGCGCGCTGTTCAAGTTGCTGCTGAGCCAGGAAAAAAGCAACGCATTCATCTACTTTCAGTTCTGAGGTTTTCCGGTTCCGGAAGCCCGCCAAAATAGTATGTTCTGAAACAAGCAAACCCGCAATAGTGGGGCCGCCTTTACAAATTGCTTGAAAACCAAATGACTCCCGACCCTTAAATCAAAATGCCAACATGACAACCCAAACAATTGCTGCGTTTGCCCCTGCCTACACCGCTCCGGGCCAGAATGCCCACAACGCCCCCATGCTCAATGTAATGGGCATGGCGGTCGGCGTAAAGTTGTAACACGCCCAGACTTACGGACAGTTTTCCTGCATAGAAACCCATCTTGATCCCTTTCAAATGGGTCCGCCGCCACACGTACACCACGAACTTGATGAGATAATGTATGTGATTGAAGGAACGATTACCGTATTGCTCGGCCAAGAAGTCGTTGAACTACGGAAAGGAAGTTATCATTTCCGCCCACGGGGCATTGTCCACACTTTCTGGAATGCCCACGAACAGCCCGCCCAGTTCATGAATATGTACCAGAGTTCGCAGGATTTCGCGCATTACTTGGAGGAACTCGCCCAACTCGGAGCGGATATGCACAATGAAGGAGCAAACCCTTTTGCATCCGAAAGCATTGCCCGTTTCAAAGCCTTGGATGCCCGCTACAACCACGAGGTTTTTTATGAGCAAATGCCCGACCACATGGCCAAATATGCCCGGAAGGCGTGAAACGACTTGGATGTTAAAATGCCGACAGTCAAACGTCCGGCGTATTTTTTTCTCAACTGGTGTTGCGCACGTTTTCAAACGATTTTTTGGAAAGGGCATTTTACCAACCGTAAAAACGGCTTTTCCAAGCACCCGACTGAATTTATGCGTAACATCAGTTCACGAATATTTGGGCAAACCCATTTACATTGAAAAAGTGCCGGCCTGTAGCACACAGCAAGCCAAGGCGGCGGGTATTCTTGGACGAATTCAAATTCACATTTAAAAAGGCAAAAAACATGACAACTGAAATCACTTACGGCAAACCTGACAAAACAATTTGGGCAACCCTTGTTTACCTTGTTTTATGTTTTTATTGCTTGAGTGCAATTTTGATGGTTCATTTTGTGGACTATGCCGCTTTATCAACAGTAGAAGAACACGTTAAAAACGTAATGGACATCTTCAACAGAGAGATGATAAAATTTTATTACGTTCCCGTATTATTCCTGTTTGTTTCCACGATTTTCCTGTATTGGTTGAGACCCAAAGACTTTCCTCGCTGGGCAATCTTTGCTTCGATTATTTTGGCAACAATTTCCGCGGGGACAACACTTTTCTTCATCGCACCGATACACGCTAACCTGCCTGTAACGGGTTTGACAGAAACCGTACGGGAACATCTTTTACCTGTCAGCGTAAACTTTCAGATTGTGCCTGCGGCATTGCAAGCAACCCTTGCATTGTTCCTGCTAAATATCCGTTTGAAAGACACAAAGGTATGCAGCCGATTGCTGTTCATTCTGTTTTTTGGCTTGCTTTTTTATTCGGCTGGGCCGAGTTTGGTGGAAGGGGCAAATTATGCGTTTTGGGGTGCTGTCGGTGAAAAGGATTGGTTAACGTTTAGGCACAGCGGAAGTCCGGAACGGTTTTTCGGGCTGTTTTTAATTCCTTCGGTACTCCCCATGTTTTTGAGTGTTTTGCTTTTTTGGTTTCGACCAAAAGGTTTCCCCAAATCCTTAGTTGCCGTTTTTCTATTGACACAAATCGGCATAACGATAGCAACGGCAGCGTACTTTGTACCCAAAATTCAGTTACCCTTGGACAAGGCATTTTCAGCAAGCATGATAAATGACCTAAACAAATACAATTTCATCGGCAGAGAAATCATATTCTATTTGGGTTTGGCAATAATAGCTTGGGCATTTATAAAAATCGGGCATTATAAACGCAACGAACAGGCAAGCCAGCCAACCGACGAGAGAAAATATCAGCCAACATAGGGGTTCGTGCAGGTGGAATGGACGGAATCATATTTCCACACCTGTACAAATTCCTGATACGCATTTCCATTGCCGACATGGTGTGTACCGGAAAGGCGCGGAGTCCGACAAACCGGCATTTCCAACGTATGGTTGCCGCCAGCACCGTTTAAAAATAGTATCTTTTAAAAACGCCAAACCTCCTCCAACACCCATGAAATCCCCAACCGCCTACCTGCCCAACCTCACGCCCCTGCGGGGGCTGGCCGCCCTGTTTACCGTAGTGTTCCATTTGAACATAGGATCACAAGCCTTACTCAGTTCCAAAGCATCGCTGGTGATCGACAAGATGTACCTGATGGTGGATTTTTTCTTTGTGTTCAGCGGCTTCATCCTCATGCATGTATATGCCGAGCGGTTTCAGGGTTCGGTGACGGGCAACGGATTCAAAAGGTTCGGCATCGCCCGGTTTGCGCGGGTGTATCCGCTGCACCTGTTCACGTTGCTGTATTTGGTGGGGCTGCGGGTGTGGTTTTTGTCGGCGGGCGGCACCGACAACCCGTGGTGGGCCGTCAGCTACCGTTGGGATGCCATCGCCACCAACCTGCTGCTGGTGCAGGCCATGAACATACACGACTGGTTTTCGTGGAACAATGCTGCTTGGTCTATCAGTACCGAGTGGTGGATGTATATGCTGTTTCCGTTTTTGGTGAAGCCTTTTTTCAGGCTCAACGCCGCCGGGCGGGTGGCGGTAATGCTGGCGTGTTTTGCGGGCTACGTGGGCATCATGTTCCTGATCCAGCCTATTGTGCGGTTTGCCGAACCTATGGCATTTGTCAAGCCATTGGTGGCCAGCAGCCTGAATGTGGCCTACGACTGGGGGTTCCTGCGCTGCGCGTTTGGCTTCGTCATCGGCACCATGATGTATTTGGGCTACAAGGATGGCTGGGCAAAATCCTTTTTCGGCAACGGAACGGTGTTCGTGCTGCTGGCTCTGGGTATGTTTGCGTGCCTACACTTCGGCGTGCCCGATGTGTGTACAGTGGCCTTTTTCCCGTTCCTGCTGTTGTCGGCGGCGTATGGCAGCCCGCGCATGGATGCTTTTTTCGGAACCAAACCCCTGCAACGCATCGGCGACTGGTCGTTTTCCATCTATCTGGTGCACCAGCCCATTCTTTACACCATTGAAATGGTGACCGCCTACCTGAACCCGCCCAAACCGGGGGCTGCACCTGCCGGGCCGCCACCCGAACCCGACCGGCTCATGGGCTGGCTGACGGCCCTGGCTTTCATCGCCATCACGCTGCTGCTTTCGTTTCTGACGTACCGTTTCATTGAAGTGCCGGCCCGCAATTGGATTAACAAGCGTTTCGATACACGCCGGAAACTGATTGAAGCCGCTTGAAGTGCAACTTGGAAAAACGGCCGGACGATCATAAACCCGGATGGTCATAAACACCGAAAACCAACAGAGCCATGCAATTGCGGTTGCATGGCTCCAGCCCACCGGGGTCTGTGGCACACAGAACCTTGGCGCACCGAAAAGCGGCCTGTGTACTACCGACCCCGGCAACCAGATTCCAAACGTCCGCGCGGGTTCAAGCGAACACAACTGAACCGGCGCAAAAAATACTATGGCTGGCAGGGGCCAAACCTGCCTTTTCGACTGAAGATGATCTGACATTTTCTTCTCGCGTTGCCAAACAATAAATAACCGGCATTTTTAAACTCTAAAAACCCATTCAAATGAAAACACATTCCCAAGAAAGTAAGATTCATTCCTGCGCTGCCGGCTTGGCAGTGCTTGTCTTGTTCATGAGCATTGCCGGTTGCAAGAAAGACACCGCAAATACTCCAGCACCCACTGCTGCTTGCCGGATAGCAAAGATTTCCAGTTCATCGGGCGGCGTATTCAGCAGTTCGGTTCCTGAATACAATGCGGAGGGCAGGCTCATAAGCTTGAAGCAATACAACCGTAACTCGCTTCAAAACTCAACAACTATCGGTGAATACATCACAGAGAACAAGTACAAATATGGCAGTACTGACATGGCTCAAACAGTCACCTATTCGGGCGGGAGCATTTTTGCCAACCAATTGCCAACAAAAGCCACTGTTGCCCTGACGGAAGGCTTGATTACGAGAACGGATGTCAATACGTATTATTTTTATTATGACAATAAAAGCCGCCTCAATAAAGTGAAGCAAGAAACACCAAAAGTTGTGGGAGACACAGAATATGATTTGATTATTTCTTACAATGACCAAGATAACGTTACGGCCATAGAATACATAATAACCACCGGTACCGTTCCTAATGTCCGCAATATCATTACAGCATCCGGATACGATGACAAACCAAACCCTTACAGCAGCTTGCGAACATGGAAATATCTGGTGTCATGGGATTACGGTTATTCGGTTTTTGCCCAATTGAGCAAAAACAATCCTTTGGGCTACAGTTGGCCGTCGGCCAATGGATTCAAGCAAACAAGCACCTATACTTACAATGACAAGAACTATCCCGTCATAAAAACAAATACAAATAGCAATAACACCGGCAACCCGCCTTTCACTTACACAGATACATTCGAATATGTTTGCCAATAATTTCCCCCCAACTTTGAACCCGTAAAACCATGAAAAGAACCCGTTTCCTAATAAGTCTTCCGATAGTTGCTTTAGCTCCATTAGCACTCCTCTCAAAAAACAAAAAAATGACAGAAAAAACAAACAAAGGCTTCGTAGTGAAAGCAGGCGAAGGCAGAACACACGGACACATCCAATTGAAAGGCGTAAACTCAAACATACTTGATGTGAAAATATCTGGCAAAGATACCGACGGCGGGTTTGCCATGTTCGAACAAACGTCCCTATCGCAGGGAAGAGGCACGCCTTTGCACGTGCATTTCAGTCAAGACGAGGTGTTTTATGTAGTGGAAGGCGAATATTATTTTCAGGTAGGCGAAGAAAAATTCCGTATTCGTGCAGGCGACAGTATTTTTCTGCCCATGAAAGTCCCCCACGCCTGGACGCAGGTTTCGGCTAAAGGCAAAATGACTGTAACCTTCCAGCCGGCCGGAAAAATGGAGGATTTTTTTCTGGCGGTTTCGGCTTTGAATCATGAACCCACCAAAGAGGAACTTGCCAAAATGTTTATTGCCCACGAAATGCAAATAGTCGGTCCACCTTTAAAAATTGATTGAACCGCTCGAATGACAGAAGCTATGAAACGGGACATCCTGGTTTTATTTACGGCGACTCTATTGTTTCGTTTCAATGCAACCGCACAAAACACACACCGACAACAAGCAGACATCCATTAAAGCCAGCATACCGGACATAATTCAGGGATGCCTGGCTCACAATTTTCCGTACTAAATCCTTTCGCCTTCAAGAACACGGGTTGAAAAACAGGCGGGTTTGGGGTTTCCAAAAGATACTATTCCACCCGGCTCCAATCCACCTTGTTGTAAATGTCTTTTATGGCAAGGCGCACATCCAACGATTGCAGATGCACGGTTTCATCTTCTGAACGGTAGGTGTTTATTTGCCACGTGTCGCCGCTTTCCTTGTAGAAAACCTCTACCAAGTGTTTATCCTGCGCAATCATCACGTATTCCCTGAAAGAGTCCATTTGCCTGTAAATCAGAAAGTTTTCTCCCCGGTCATACGCTTCGGTACTTTCAGACAGCACCTCCACCAACACCTGCGGGTTAATCACGGTATCAAACATTTCGTCGGCGTACTGCGGCGGCGCGGGAATCACCACCACATCGGGATACAGGTAACTTTTTGCCTTGGCATGATGCACCCGTTGGTCGGATTGGCAGATGATGTAGTCGCGGTTGCGCAATTCAATCCAGAGAAGAGCGTAAATGTTTCCACTTATAATATTGTGATTCGTACTGGCACCGGGCATAAAAATCAGTTTACCGTTGATGTATTCGTATTTGCCGTCAATTTCCCGGATGCGTTTGCGTTCCTCGTGCAGATAATCGGCGGGCGTTGGGTGTGATGTCTGGATGGCAAACATGGCAACGGTTTTTAGTGATGCAAATCAAAAATAGGCATTTAAACAAAGAAGTGCCACTTTTTTAAAAAAGTGGCACTTCGCATACAAGGGTTTGGCCTTTTTAAAACATACTATTTTTCCAACGCTGCCATTTTCTCGTCTTCCGTGGCGTAGCTTTCCAGCGGTTCGCAGGTACATACCAAGTTGCGGTCGCCGTAGGCACTGTCAATGCGGCTCACGGTGGGCCAGAACTTGGCGGCTTTCACGTAGGGCAGCGGGTAGGCGGCCTTTTGGCGACTGTAGGGGCGGTTCCATTCGTCGGCCATCACGATTGCGGCGGTGTGCGGGGCGTGTTTCAGCACATTGTCCTGCTTGTCGGCGCGGCCGGTTTCCACCTCGCGGATTTCCTCGCGGATGGCAATCATGGCCTCGCAGAAGCGGTCGAGTTCCTCTTTTGGTTCGCTTTCGGTCGGCTCAATCATCAGTGTGCCCGCCACCGGAAACGAAACCGTGGGCGCGTGGAAACCGTAGTCCATGAGCCGCTTGGCAATGTCCTCCACTTCCACGCCAAACGTTTTAAAACCACGGCAATCCAGAATGAATTCGTGGGCGCAACGTCCGTTTTTGTTGGTGTACAGCACCGGATAATGCGTTTCCAGCCGGGCTTTGATATAATTGGCGTTCAAAATCGCCACTTCGGTCGCATTGGTCAAGCCTTGGCCGCCCATCATGGCAATATACGCGTACGAAATCGGCAAAATCGAGGCGCTGCCCCAAGGCGCGGCAGAAACACGCCCCCCGCCCCCGAAGGGAGAGCCTGAAGCCCCCTCTTTCGGAGGGGGTTGGGGGAGGCTTGTTGTCGGCAGAAATTCGGCCAAATGCCCCACCACGCCGATTGGCCCCATGCCCGGCCCGCCGCCGCCGTGCGGAATGCAGAAAGTCTTGTGCAGGTTCAGGTGGCACACATCGGCTCCGATGTTGGCGGGGCTGGTCAGGCCCACTTGGGCGTTCATGTTGGCCCCGTCCATGTACACTTGGCCGCCGTGCGTGTGGATCAGGTCGCAGATTTCGCGGATGTTTTCCTCAAAAACGCCGTGTGTGGACGGATACGTAACCATCAGCGCGGCCAGCGTGTCCTTGTATTGTTCGGCTTTGGCTTGCAGGTCGGCAAAGTCAATATTGCCTTGCCCATCGGTTTTGGTCACCACCACCTGCATACCCGCCATGACCGCGCTGGCCGGATTGGTGCCGTGTGCCGAAGCCGGAATCAGCGCGATGTTGCGGTGGTGGTCGCCACGGCTCTGGTGGTAGGCGCGGATGGTCATCAGCCCGGCATATTCGCCCTGCGCACCCGAATTGGGTTGCAGCGACATGGCCGCAAAACCCGTGATTTCGCACAGCCAATCGTTCAAATCGCGGAACAGTTCCTGGTAACCCGCCGTCTGGCTGATGGGTGCAAACGGGTGCAGGCCGCCGAATTCGGGCCATGTGACCGGAATCATTTCGGTGGTGGCGTTGAGTTTCATGGTGCAGCTTCCCAACGCAATCATGGAGTGCGCCAGCGACAAGTCCTTGTTTTCCAAGTACTTCAAGTAGCGCAGCATTTCGTGTTCCGAGTGGTGCGCATTGAAAACCGGAGGCATCAGGTAAACCGATTTGCGGGCCAGGTTTTCGGGGTATTGCAGCGAAACGGTTTGGGCCAGCGGAGCCAGATCAATGTGGTTGGCCGCCCCGATGGCATCGGCAATCACGGCAATTATTTCCTGCACATCGACAATGGAAGTGGTTTCGTCCAGTGAAATGGAAACCTCATCATCCGCCGTGTAGCGGAAATTGATGTGCGAGGTTTCGGCTTTCCGGCGGATACTATTTTGCTGGCCTGTCTGGAAGGTAATCGTATCAAAATAATTCTCGTTTACGATTTTCACCCCGATTTTTTCCAGTCCTTTGGCCAGCAGTTGCGTCAGGCCGTGGGTGCGTTCGGCAATGTTGCGCAAACCGTCTGCGCCGTGATACACCGCATAACTGCTTGCCATCACCGACAGCAGCACTTGTGCCGTGCAGATGTTACTCGTGGCCTTTTCGCGGCGGATGTGCTGCTCGCGGGTCTGCAAGGCCATCCGCAAGGCGCGGTTTCCCTGCGCATCTATTGACACGCCGATGATGCGGCCCGGAATCTGACGCTTGAACTCGTCGCGCGTGGCGAAAAACGCGGCGTGCGGCCCGCCGTAGCCCATCGGTACGCCAAAACGCTGCGCCGAACCTACCACCACGTCAGCTCCCATTTCGCCGGGCGGCGTGAGCAGCGTGAGCGACAGCAAATCGGCGGCTACCACCACAAAAACATCCTGTTCGTGCGCCGCCGTGATGAAATTCTTATAGTCATGCACCGAACCGTCGGCGGCCGGATATTGCAGCAATACACCGAAAATGTCCTGATTAGTCAGGTCAATCTTGGTGTGGTCGGCTACTTCAATGGTAATTCCCAGCGGTTCGGCGCGGGTCATGAGCAGGTCAATGGTCTGCGGGAAAGCGTGCCGCGAAACCACAAACGTCGTGGCATTTTTGCGGCTGCCTTTGCGCATACTGTACAGCATATGCAATGCTTCGGCGGCGGCGGTGGCCTCGTCAAGCAGCGAGGCATTGGCGATTTCCATGCCCGTCAGGTCAATCACGGTGGTTTGGAAATTGAGCAACGCCTCCAAGCGTCCCTGCGCGATTTCGGCCTGGTAAGGCGTGTAGGCGGTGTACCAGCCCGGATTTTCCAGAATGTTGCGCAAAATCACGGGCGGCGTTATGGTGTTGTAGTAGCCCAGCCCGATATACGACTTGTTGATCTGGTTTTTTTGCGCCAGTTTCTTAAAATCCTTGATGAATTGAAACTCGGTTTTGGGCGGCGGCAACTGCAACGGCCGCGCCAAACGGATGGATTCCGGCACGGTCTGGGCAATCAATTCGTCAAGCGACTGGGCACCGATGGTTTGCAGCATGGCGGCCGTTTGTGCGGCATCCGGGCCGATGTGGCGCGAAGCAAACGCTTCGGAATGTTGGAGGTTGATGTTCATAAAATGTATTCGCTGTTTTGTGTCTGTTGATTGAAGAAAAAGAAGCCCGGAAGGGAGCAAAAATAGTATGTTTTGGGAAACTCAAACCCCCGCTATCAGATCCGGCCACAAACCGTGTTCCTCACAAATGCCAAAACCCAGTAAGCCAGACTCAGGGCTGATAACTGTTTGCGCGTCTGTTTTCCTGTGCCAGGCGCACCGTTTGCGCAATGCGCGCGGCGCGGGTTTCGGGTCGTTTGGAGTTAAGGATCCATTCCAGGATGCCGCGTTTAGCGGAACGAGGAAATGCCTCAAAATATGCTTCTGCCGCCGGATTGCCGTTCAGTTTTTCCCGTAAATCGGCGGGAAGGATTAGATTCTCAACGTCATCCAGCGTGGCCCAAGTGCCGTTTTGTTTGGCGGTTTCCACTGCTTGCAGGCCCGCCTCGGCCATCATTCCACCAGCCAGCAGTTTTTCCACTTTCAACTTGTTGACCCGGCTCCAATTGCTTTTGGGCCGGCGTTTGGCAAAAAACTGGTAGAAACTCTCATTGTTCCGCTTGTTAGGCTTGCTGTCTATCCAACCGAAACAGAGGGCTTCGTCTACTGCTTCACTGTAATATAAATATACGCTTGGGGTCTGGCTTTGCTGCCGGTAGATAATCAGCCAGACGCTTTTTTCGGTGGCGTGGTTTTCTTGCAGCCATTGTCGCCAAGCATTTTTGTCTTGGGCGTAAAAAGTTTTTACGCCGTCTTTTTCTACCGTGTCGTTCATAAGCAAAACCGAATCCGGGTCACCGACAAATATACCGAAAAACGACCATTTTCTAACCGTTCGTAGGGGCGGAAAGTTTGGGTTTGGGCATTTGAAAAGATACTATTTTCAGAACAACGAATTTTGCAAACCCCAAACGGCCCGCAGGGAATATGCCATCGCCTTTTGAATTCATGCGGATAAGAGGGAAATTGCACCACCGATACAATTATAATCCACCCATGAAAACACTGGACATCCTGATACTGCTGCCGCTGTTGTGGGGCGCGTACAGCGGCTACCGCAAGGGTTTGCTGATGGCGGTTGTGGCGGTGGCGGCATTTGTGATTGCCGTGGTGCTGGGCTTCAAGCTGCTGCACGTGGGCTTGGAGTGGCTGGCTCCGTATGTGAGTGGCGTGCCGCGCAGTGTGCTGCCTTATATCGGCTTTTCAACGATGTTTTTCCCGATTATATTTTTGGTGAACAAACTCGGCAAAATGCTGCGCAACTCGTGGAAATACACGCTGATCGGCAGTTTCGACAGCATTGCCGGTGCCATTGTGGGGCTGTTTTTGTGGGCGTTCGGTGTGAGCGTGTTTTTGTGGCTGGTCATGGCCATCGGGGTCAAAATCTCCGCCCAAGCCCAAGAAAACACGTATGTCTATCCCATTGTAGCACCGATTGCGCCCACCATCATCAGCAAAGCCTCGCTGGTGTTTCCGGCGGGCGAAAATGTGCTGGATCAATTGAAGAAGAAGTTGGACTAAAGAAGCCCCCAGCCCCCGAAGGGGGGTCAAAAACTCCCCTCCCTTGCGGGGAGGGGTCGGGGGTGGGGTTCAATAAAATGCGTCCTCGATGTGCAGAATTTGGGGCGGACTGCCGGGCGTGATGGCGATGATGTCGAAACGGATGTCGTGCGGCCAGTCGGTTTGGTGGATGTATTCGCCCGCCGCCGCGTGGATTTGGCGGCGTTGGTTGGCCGTCACAAAAGTTTCGGGCTGGCCGAAATCCAGATTGGTGCGCGTTTTTACTTCCACAAAAACCAACAGGTTTTCTTTGCTCACAATCAGGTCTATCTCCGACCTTTTGTAACGGAAATTGCGCGCCACAACCGCAAAGCCTTTGCTTTCAAGCAGTTCGGCGGCCATCCGTTCGCCGGCCTTTCCCAGTCTTTGGGTTTGGTTCATGGGTGAAGTTAGGCGGAAATTTCGGTGATTGTGCGGATAACTTTGGCAAAGTTCGGAACTTTGCCAAAGTTATGCCCGTATCCCAACCACCAACCTCCCATGATGCAGCAACTGATTGAAAACTTTACCAGCCAACTCCGCGACGGCCTTGAAGCGGGCGGCAAAATGCACGTTATCCCGGCCAAGCATGAAATCCGCAACGTGGTTGTGGCGGGCTTGGGCGGTTCGGGCATGGCTGCCGAATTGGTGCAGGCCGTGGTTTCGGGTGAGATGAAAGTGCCCATGACCATCATCAAGAGCTACGACCTGCCCGCTTTCGTGGACGCGCACACGCTGTTTATTGCCTCCTCGTTTTCGGGAAACACCGAGGAAACGCTGGCCGTAATGGAGCAAGTGGCGCAGCGCAACGCCACCACGGTCTGCCTGACGGCAGGCGGCAAACTGACCGACATCGCACGGGCCAACAATTTTACGCTGGTGCCGATTCCCGATGGCATTTCGGTGCCGAAGGCGTTTGCGATGTACAATTTCATCCAGTTGTTGTTTATCCTGAAAAATCACGGGCTGGTTTCGGATCAATTCATCGGACAACTGCACGCGGCGATTGAGCTGATCGAGGAGCGGGAAGATTTTATCAGGGAAGGCGCAAAAAGCATGGCCGCCGGACTGAAAGGCAAGCTGCCGGTGCTGTACGGCGATGCCAGGTTCATGCCGGTGCTGTTGCGTTTCCAGCAGCAACTCAACGAAAACGCCAAACAACTGGCCCACGTCAATGTGTTTCCCGAGATGAACCACAACGAACTGACCGGCTGGGTGCATCCCGAACCGGTGCTGCTGAACACGATGGTGGTGCTGCTGACCACCGAATTCGACCATCCGCGCGTGAAACTGCGCATTGACTTGTGCCGTCCGCTCATCGGCAGGCGGTCGGGCGGTACTACCGAGGTTTTCCTGCGTTTCGGCAAATCGTTCCTGGAGCAATGCGTGTATGCCATACATCTGTTCGATTGGACTTCGTTTTATCTGGCCCAGGAAAACAACGCCGATACGCTGGAAGGCGAAACCGTGGCGTACTTGAAAAACGAACTGGCGAAAGTGTGAACGGCCCGGAAGGCAGAAAAAATAGTATCTTTTCAAAAGCTGAAAGCCCCGTCTTTAGCGGGGGCCAAACCCCTGCCCTGCTGGACTTGAAAAGTCCGCCCACCCTTGCCGAACCCACCATTACATGAATCCGAACATCAATCCATTCGTCCACTACCAGCATCTTGGCCTTATTGATTACCAACAAGCATGGGATTACCAGACGCAATTGTTCCAGCGGATTATTGACATCAAAATCCAAAACCGCCATTTACCGCCCGATGAACAGGTTTTGACCCCAAATTTTATACTATTTTGCCAGCATCCGCACGTGTACACGCTGGGCCGCAATGGCAAACCCGAAAACCTGTTGTGCAGTGAGGAGGAACTGATTAAAATTGGCGCGGGCTTTTACCGCACCAGCCGGGGCGGCGACATTACGTATCACGGGCCGGGGCAGGTTGTGGTGTATCCGGTGCTGGATTTGGAGAATTTTTTCACCGATATCCACAAGTATATGCGGCTTTTGGAGGAGGTTGTGATCCGCACGTTGGCCGGATACGGCTTGGACACGGGGCGTATTGCCGGGCTGACGGGCGTGTGGCTGGACTATGCAACGCCCCCAAACGCACGGAAAATATGCGCGCTGGGCGTGAAAACCGGCCGCTGGGCCACCATGCACGGCCTGGCACTTAACGTGAATACGGACTTGGATTACTTCAAACGCATTGTGCCGTGCGGCATTGAAGGCAAGGCGGTGACTTCAATGGCGATTGAACTTGGCGGCACACAAAACCTGGCGGAAATTGAACAAAAGCTGCTGGGTCATTTGTTGGGACTGTTCGGAATGCAATTGACCGAAGCCGACCCGGTTTTGCCGAACGGATAGGCGAGTTTCGGGTTTTCAAAACATACTATTTTTACAAGCGGATTTCTGTTGGATCAGCAGTTTTAGCAGACGATGAGAAAAGACATTCCTTTCCTACCGGTCAAAGACGTGAAGGTGGCCGTAGTGCAAAAAGACGGCGAAACCGGCGATTCGGGCTGGTTCGTGTACTTGCTGAACACCGGCAGCGTGCCAATTGAAAACGTGATGGTGACCTCGCGCGGGTATGGTTTTGTGGACGACGAGCCGCGAAAAACCTCCGTGTTGCGGCACTTTCTGGGCGGCGTAGCTCCCAATGAATCGGCCATCATCGAACCGATTGACCCGGCGGTTTTCGCGCTGAGCAACGAGTATTGGGTCAGCTATTTCATCGGCGGCCAAGTGTATGATAAGAAATTCATCTTCGTGCCCGGCAGCATCATGGAGGAACATCTGAGCTACATCCAGCAACTGCAGATCAAAGGCGTGCTGCACGAGTAATATTCAGGGGAAGATTCTTGAAAAAGTGTTCAAAAAAACAAAAGATTACGACAGAACTTTCGCATATTTGGGTATTATGAGTGTTCTTTGTTTGGATAGGTTCGCACTATTAAAAATACCCTTATTACCATGAATGAATTTGCAATCAGAGGCAGAAACTGGACAATCAGAATTTTTGCCAGTGTTATACTTATCTCTATTTACACAATAGTTACGTACAACATAAACATCAGTCCCATTGACACGAAAAAACTGATACAGCAAATCATCAGATTTTCGTTGACAGTGGCACTGATGTATTTTATTCTCAAAGGAAAGAAATGGTCTATAATTGTTTTTACGATTTTATTTTCAATTGCAATATTTATGGCATTCTTGACATTGTTTAGCTCGGTCGCTTTTGCAGCAAAAATACCTTTAATGGTCATGATAATCATATATTCAATAGCTGTCTATCATTTGAACTTTTCCAAAAATTTTAAAGAGTATCTTGACTACATGATTCCAAAAAAATGAGCAATTGGTCGATAATTTTTTTAATACTATGTATAGTAACAACTCTTGGGATCAATATTTATGAGCGAAAATCTAATAACAAAAAATGATATTTTATTACTGCGATACGTTGAAGAACACTCTTTATGGCCCGAAATCGGCACGTTAGTGAAAACCATTGTTATTTGGCGAAAGTAAAACCACCTTCAGTAAAAGAATTTTGCACAAATAGTGCGGACAAAACGAACTCGACCTTGGCAATTTTATTTGGCTTTGGTTCGGTATAATTAAATGCTATCTTACCCTTGAGATGTGGCGTATCCAAGCTTTCAAAATAGTATCTTACAAAAACGTCAAACCCCAGCCTTTTTTCAACGGTAATTCACAGCGGTTGGCAGCACGCGTTTTTCACCGCCGGGAAACAAAGACCTGCCTACGCCTACTTCGCGGAAAGGCCATGGCACCGAAGCGGCAATGACCACCAGCGCGACCACAAAAAGCACCAGGGCGCGGCGGTGTTTCTGCTCGTCGGCAATGTTTTTCCTGAACACGCCCCGCCCCACCGTAATCAGCGCGATGCCTATGACCATGCCGGTCAGGTGTTCCACGGCCCAGAAACGGTACACGCTGCTTTTCATGACTTCGCCCATGCCCAGGCTCTGGATGTTGCGCAAGCCCCACGGTCCGGCCACCCACTGGTAAATCCCGATCAAAAGTGTAACGTGGGCGGAAATCATCAGGAACAGATCGGTTTTCTTGTCGGTGTTGCTGAATGGCCGCTTGGCGTTCATGCCCGCAAAATGGCGGTAAATGGCAATCAAAAGCAGGATCAGAATGACCCAGCGCATGGTATTGTGCAGATGAAGTAGTCCGGTGTACATGGTCGGGATGGGATTTGGTAATTAGTGGTGCTTTGGCCGGCAATATAGCCAAGGATACGGGCAATCAAAAAACAGGATAGCCCCCCAGAAGCCCCACCCCCGACCCCTCCCCGAAAGGGAGGGGAGATTCTGACTCCCCCATTAGGGGTTGGGGGGCCTCTAACCCCCGCTTTCCAGCGTCGAATCCACGGTGGGCGGCACGTAGCGCGTGGAGTCGGTTTGTTGGGCGGCGGCTTTGTATTGCTGGCAGTCCAGCGTCGCGTTCAGTACGCGCGGCTTTTTGAAAGGCTGTTTTTTCAAGCCCGCCAACGGGTCTTTGTACGCTTTTTCCATGAATGCGGCCCAGATGGGCAGGGCGGTTTTGCTGCCCGCGCCGCCGCCATCGCGGAAGTGGATGTTCATATCGTCACCACCAAACCACACGGCCGCCGCCAAATCCTGGGTGATGCCCACAAACCAGCCGTCGGCGTAGTTTTGCGTGGTGCCGGTTTTTGCGCCTATTTCGTTGTTCCGGGCAAAGGCGTATTGCTGCAAGGCCCGCGCCGAACCGCCCGGTTCCTCCACGCCGCCGCGCAACATATAGGTCATCAGATAGGCGGTTTCCTCACTGATAACTTCTTGGCTGCGCGGGGCAAATTCTTCGAGCAGGTTGCCGTTGCGGTCTTCCACGCGCAGCAAATATTGGGGTTGGTGCCACACACCGCCGCTGGCAAACGTGGCATACGCGCCCAGCAATTCGTATAAAGTCACCGATTCGGTACCCAGACAAATGGCAGGATACGGCTTGAGCGGACTGCTGATACCCAGCCGTTTGGCATAATCCACAATCATGGATGCGCCGACGCGCTGCGTGAGCCGTGCCGGAATGGTATTCAGCGACTGCGCCAACGCCACGCGCAACGTCACCAGCGAATCGCTGAAATTGCGGCTGTAGTTTTCGGCCGTCCAAGTACCCACCGTTACCGGGCGGTCCAGTTCGCGGTCGCAGGGTTTGTAACCGGCATTGTCAATGGCTGCCGCGTACAATATCGGCTTGAACGTGGAGCCGGGCTGCCGTTTGCCCTGCCGCACGTGGTCGTATTGGAAATGCCGAAAATCAATGCCGCCCACCCACGCTTTCACTTGTCCGGTAAGCGGTTCCACGGCCATCATGCCGGTTTGCAGGAATTTCTTGTGGTAGGCAATCGAGTCCAATGCACTCATCACGGTGTCGCGCGAGCCGTTCCACGAAAAAACCTCCATCGGCACGCGGGTGCGCAAATCCATCCAAACTGAGTCTTCATTGCCGTTGTATTCATCCATCAGTTGCTGGAAACGCGGCATTTTGCGCGCCACCGCCTCCGCGTAGCCCTTAATTTCGTTGCCGTAGCGGTCCGTCCACGGATTGCGGCCGCGCCAATGGGCGGCAAACTTCGCCTGCTGCTTTTGCATCTGTTCGGCCACGGCTTGTTCGGCGTAGCGTTGCAGGCGGCTGTCAAGGGTGGTGTAGATGCGCAAGCCGTCGGCGTAGAGGTTTTTTTCGTATTTCTGCGCAATCCGGCGCAATTCCTTTTCCAGTTCGGCGCGGAAATAGGTTGCCAGACCCTGCGTGGCATTTTCCGGGTGGTAGTCCAAGTTCAGGGGCTGGGCGGCCAGTTTGGCCAGTTGGTTTTCGGTGAGGCTGCCGGTTTCGGCCATTTTCGACAGCACAAAATTCCGTTTGGCCAAGGCCCGTTTCGGATGACGCACCGGGCTGAAAAAACTCGGGTTGTTGAGCATCCCCACCAGCAAGGCCGCTTGCGGGGCGGTGAGGTTGGCGGCGCGGGTACGGAAAAACGTGCGTGCCGCCGCCTCAATGCCATAGGCCCGGCTGCCAAAACTGACCGTGTTCAGGTACATGGTCAGTATTTCCTGCTTGGTGTAGCTGCGTTCCAACTGGATGGCCGTCAGCCACTCTTTGGTCTTGACAATCAAGATGTTATTGACTGCGCCGCGCGTTTCTTCTTTCCGTAAGTCAAAAAGATTCTTGGCCAGTTGCTGCGACAAGGTGCTTGACCCGCGCTTTTTGCCGATGAGCAAGTACGGAAAAACGGCGAATGTGCCTTTCATGTCAATGCCCGAATGCTGCTCGAAACGCACATCTTCGGTGGCGACCAACGCTTGGATCAGGTGCGGCGAGAGTTGGCGGTACTCCACGCGGTTGCGGTTTTCCTCGCGGAAATACGCGCCCAGCACTGTGCCATCGGCGGCGTAAACCACCGAAGCCAAGTTGCTTTTCGGGTTTTCTATTTCCTTGAAGCCGGGCATGGAACCAAACAGGCCGCCCAAGTCAATGCTGACCGCCCAAACGTACAGGCAGAACAACACGAACGAAACCGCAAAGGAAACCCACAGCCTGGCAATCCATTTGAAATATTTCCCTTTTTCAATGTTCAGAAACGACATGGCGGTTGGTTCAGGTTCAGAAGAAAATCGCGGCAAAAACGATTTTAAAAATAGTATGTTTCAAAAAGGCGAAACCCGCCCCTGTCATTTCAAACCGTAGAAACGTTGCTTGCAATGTCTCCATTCGGGCATTGTTTCCCGGCGGTGTTTGCCGTAGGCGGTGTCTTCCGGCAGGCAGTCACCTTTCGGTTGTCGGGCATTTCGTCGTCCTTCTGGAAGAACCTTGTGACAGGTTGTGACACGCCCAACTTTGGAAGCCGCTGTATTTGTCACAAGGTTTTTCCAGAAGAAGCAAGAATAGTATTCAGGCAAAAATAGTATCTTTTTTCCATGCCAAACCCCAATCCTGTTCAATCCGACCGGCCAGCTTGCGGGCCGAATCGGCAACGGCTTTAAATCATTGGGAAATCCATGCAATCCTTTCTTGGATAATTCATAGATTTTAGATTGAATTTAGAGGAGTAAAATATTGATTATCAGCGTTTTGTAATTTAATTTTGAGCAATACCCCACTTAACATTAATTTAACTTTGGCAAGATTATCGGGCCAAATGTTAAACGATTGTTAAGATTCCGGTAATGTTCAAGTGACAACTGAACGCTTACTTTGCATAAAACACCGCCATTGAAAACTCACTTCAAGACAATCGTCATTTCCGACGTGCATTTGGGCACATCCGGCTCCAAAGCCAAGCAAGTCACCAACTTCCTCAAACAGCACCGCTGCGACAAGCTGATCCTCAACGGCGACATTATTGACGGCTGGCAACTGAAAAAATACGGCGCGTGGAAACGCAAGCACACGCGGTTTTTCAAGACGGTGCTGAAAATGATGGAGGATTACGACACACAGGTGATTTACCTGCGCGGCAACCACGACGATTTTCTGGACCAGATACTGCCCGTGAAAGTGGGCGGCTTTTCGATCCAGCGCGATTACATCCTCAAATCGCGTGGGCGGCGGTTTTACGTGACGCACGGCGACATTTTCGATTCGGTGACCACCAAGCTCAAATGGATTGCGCAACTCGGCGACATCGGGTACACTTTTTTACTGTGGGTCAATAAGTTATACAACAACTACCGCACCAGCCGGGGTCTGCCTTATTACTCGCTTTCGCAAAAAATCAAGGCCAAGGTGAAGTCGGCGGTGAGTTATATTTCCGATTTTGAAACGCAACTCGTGGAGCTTGCCAAAGTGAAACAGTGCGACGGCATTATTTGCGGCCACATTCACCAACCGGCCATCAAGGAATACGGTGATGTGCTGTACATGAATTCCGGCGATTGGGTGGAGTCGCTGAGTGCGCTGACCGAAGACGAAAACGGCGAATGGAACCTGGTATATTACAGCGAAACCGAAAAAGCCGGATTGCACTACGAACGGGAGTCAATGGATTGGGAGGACTTGGAAGACGACGAAAAAGCCGATTTGGAAGCCCTGGAAGAGCAATTGAAACTGGTGCGCGTACTGAAACAAGTGAGTTGAAAGCCTCCCCCAACCCTCTCCGAAGGAGGGGGCTTTTAAACAGATAGGTTTCGGCTTTTTGAAAGATACTGTTTTGCCCTCACCTCCTTCGGAGTGGGCTTTTTAAAAACCTTCAGGGTTAGCCTGATATTTGTCCAGCTCCATGCATCAAAAAGCCAACCGATAGGGTTGGCTTTTTTCATTGCGGGGGGTTTGGGCTTCCTGAAAGACAGTATTTTGCCGTTATCCCGTGTGATCCACGACAATTTTCCACTTGCCGCCGATTTTGCGCCACAGCAGCGTGAAATATCCGCTGGCATCACCGGCCTGCGGACGGGCCAGGAAAAACCTGCCAATCACAAAAGCCGCATCTTTGCCGAGCAAATTAACATTGAGGATTTCAAACCGCAACGTGCCACGGGCCGCTGCGTCGGGATAGTTTTTTTGGTAGCGTTCCAGTGTAGGTTTCCAGCCGTACACAATGCCTTTGCCGCCAATGAATTGCAGCGAATCCGACTGCCAGTAGCCGTCCATGAATTTTACCAGGTCGCCGCTGTTCCAAGCCGTAATCTGGTCGTCCATCACGCGTCTGATTGCGTTGGCATCGGTTGTCCGCTGGGCAAACGCACCGGACGAATGGATTGAAAGGGCGAGCAACAAGGTAAAAATCTTCATCTTAGGAAAGCCGGCAATCAAGGATTTAAGTATTAGAATAGTTTTATAATTTTATGCGATTAGTGCCAAAAAACGGATTCCACACGTAAAAAGTTATATTTTTTGTGGCAAGCAATGGGTTTTCCCGCCGGATTTTGCGTTGCTTTGCGTACGCAATCAACCAACCGAAAAGATGCAAGTCCTTGGATTCATCGCCGCCATCCTGACCACCGCCGCCTTTGTGCCGCAGGTGCTGAAAACTTGGAAAACCAAATCGGCAGAAGGGCTGTCGCTGGAAATGTACGTTATTTTTTGCACGGGAGTGCTACTGTGGCTCGTGTATGGCATTGCCAAACGCGATCTTCCGATTATCGCCGCCAACGCCGTTACCTTGGTGCTGTCGGCCATTCTGCTGTATTTCAAACTCAGGTTCAGAAACCGGCATCCGTTGCACGACGAAAGCCGGAAAAAACCCGTGTAGGCGGGCGTTTCCGGCTTTCAAAAATCAGCCTTCCTCACACTTTTTCCGTTCCGGCTTCCCAGTCCTTGGCTTTCTGCTTTTCTATGCGTGCCGAAACGCTGACACTGATTTCGTAGAGGAAAAACAACGGCAACGCCACCAGAATCTGGCTGATGATATCGGGCGAGGGTGTGATGATGGCCGCCACAATGAGCATGACCACGTATGCGTGGCGGCGGTAGGATTTCATGAGGGCTGGCGTGACAATGCCCGCTTTTGACAGGAAAAACACGACCATCGGCAACTGGAACATGGCTCCGCAGGCCAGCGTGAGCGTGGCAAGGATGGAAAAATAAGAACCGATATCAAATTCGTTGGCAATGGTTTCGTCGAGCTTGAAGTTGGCCAAGAAGTTGATAGTCAGCGGCGAAATGATGTAATAGCCAAACAGCACACCCGTCAGGAACAATACCGTCACAAAGAAAACCGCGCCACGCGCCGCCTTCCGTTCGGTGGGGTGCAGGCCGGGTTTCACAAACCGCCAAATTTCCCAGAAGGCATACGGAAACGCCCCGATAAGGCCGGCCAGCGCGGCCGTGGTAATGTAGGTGGTGAATTGCCCGCCCACTTGCCGGCTTTGCAAGATAAAATCGAGTTTGTCCACGCACAAGCCAGCCACGTGCGTCACTTGGGCCAGTTTGCACAGCATCCGGTAAGTCCAGAAGTCGGTGCGCGTGGGGCCGAGCAACACATCGTGGAACACGAATTCCTTGAAGTAGATGGCGGCAATGGCAAAAATGAAAATGGAGGCCACCGACCGGATAATGTGCCAGCGCAGCTCTTCCAAATGGTCAATGAACGACATTTCACGCTCCGGTGGCTTGCCGAGGCTGCCTGTTTCGTCGTCGTAGTAGGCGGGTTCCCGCTCTTCTTCCCAAGTGTTTTCTTCTGTCGGCTTCACAAGTCAGTCAATCAAAAATAGTATGTTTTTTTAAGTCAAAACCCCCCTTTATTTCAGGGGGTATCATCGAATTGCTTCGCAAAATTATACAAACAAACGTTAAAACGTCCGGTTTCCGACGATGGGAAACGAAACTTACGTATTTTTCGCCATGAACCCAAATGACGCGCCGACTTCCAGCATCAGCCTGCAAGATTACACCTACCACCTGCCCGAAAACCGCATTGCGGCGCATCCCGCAGAGCCGCGCGATGCTTCCAAACTGCTTGTGTATGACCAAGGCAACATGACACATACGCATTTCCGGTGCCTCTCAGATTTCGTGCCCGCCCACACGCTGTTGGTTTTCAATGATACCAAAGTCATTCCCGCCCGGATTTTCTTCCGGCGCGACACGGGCGGCATAGTTGAGGTTTTCCTGTTGCAGCCGCAAAACAACGATCAACCGGTACACGAAGCCATGCGCCAAACCGCCGGATGCACGTGGCAGTGCATGATTGGCAACAAGAAACGCTGGAAACCAGGCGAAACGCTGCAAGCCGCCGCCGGGGAGGCCACAGTTTCGGCAATACTGGTGGATGCGGAAACGAACCTGGTGCATTTTTCGTGGCAACCCGCCCACCTTCCCTTTTCCGAAGTGCTGCCGCATCTGGGCAATATCCCGTTGCCGCCGTACCTGAACCGGCAAGCAACCGGCAAAGACACGGAACAGTACCAAACCGTGTATTCGCGCCACGAAGGAGCCGTAGCCGCGCCGACGGCGGGCCTGCATTTTACGGATGGCGTGCTGGAGTCGTTGAAATCAAAAGGCGTTGACTGTGAGTTTATTACGCTGCACGTTGGCGCGGGCACTTTCCAACCAATCAAAGCTGAAAATGTGCTGCACCACCCGATGCACACCGAACAAATGGTTTTCACCAAAAATAGTATCGCCAAATTGGCCCAAACCCCCGATTCCATTTTTGCGGTCGGCACCACTTCCATGCGTTCGCTGGAAAGCCTGTATTGGTACGGCGTGAAACTGCTGGAAGGCGAAACGCGGTTTTTCATTGAAAAGTTGTATCCGTACCAAAACCATGCACCGCTGCCCACTGCCGGAGCGGCTTTCCGGGCGGTTCTTGAATCCATGGAAAGCCAAAACCTGGACGAATTGGCTGGCGAAACGCAAATCATGATTGTGCCGGGCTATGTGTTCCGGGTGTGCAAAGGCTTGGTTACCAATTACCACCAGCCCGGCTCCACGCTGATTCTGCTGGTGGCCGCGTTTCTCGGGCCCGATTGGCGGCGGGTGTATGAGGCGGCACTGGAAAACGAGTACCGTTTCCTGAGCTACGGCGATTCGTCGCTGCTGGTGCCGCGACAAGTTTTGTGAGCCGTCAATGAAATACCATAGTTTACCAGCACACCAACTGTTAGTTTCGAGCATGGGCTTCGTATCTGACCCGTGGGGCTTTGAACCAAAAGCGTTCCACAATTCAGAAAGGCTCCGGCAATATTTTTTTCGGGCGGGTTGTGCGAAAACCCGTATTTTTACCCGGAAACCAAAACCTATTCCCCTTGAAAAAGCTCATTTTCCCGCTGCTGCTCCTGGCGCTATTCCAAAATAGTATCTTTTCAAACGCCCAAACCCCCGTGCCGTACGCCAACTACAACCAGCGCTGGGTTGATTCGGTGTTTGCCCGGCTCACGCCCGACGAACGGATTGCGCAGCTCATCATGGTGGCCGCCTATTCCAACCGCGATGCGGCGCATATTCAGGAAATCGGGAAACTGATACAACAGCAGAAAATCGGCGGACTGGTGTTTTTCCAAGGCGGGCCGGTGCGGCAGGCACAACAGGCCAATTATTACCAATCCATTTCCAAAGTGCCGCTGATGGTTGCCATTGATGGCGAATGGGGCCTGGCCATGCGCCTCGACAGCACCGTCAGGTTTCCGTACCAGATGACGCTGGGCGCAATCCAGAGCGACACGCTGATTTACAAGATGGGCGCGGAAATTGCGCGGCAGTACCGACGCATCGGCATCCACGTCAACTTTGCGCCGGTCGTGGATGTGAACAACAATCCCAATAATCCGGTCATCAATTTCCGTTCGTTCGGCGAGGACAAGGAAAATGTGGCCCGCAAAGCCATTTTGTACATGCGCGGAATGCAGGACAACCGCATCCTGCCCACGGTCAAGCACTTTCCGGGCCACGGCGACACCGATGTAGATTCGCATTATGACCTGCCCGTGATCAGCAAGTCGCGCCAAGCCTTGGATTCGCTGGAATTCTATCCGTTCCGGCGAATCATCGCGGCCGGGGCGGGCGGTGTGATGGTGTCGCATTTGCACATTCCGGCCTTGGATTCGGCCAAAAACGTGCCTTCCACCCTCTCCAAGGCCACGCTGGACGGCGTTTTGCGCAAAGACTTGAAGTTCAAGGGATTGGTATTCACCGATGCCATGAATATGAAGGGCTTGACCAAGTTTTACGCTCCCGGCGTATCGGATGCCAAGGCGATTATTGCCGGAAACGACGTGCTTGAATTTACGGAGGACGTGCCCAAAGCCATTGCGGAAATCAAAAAAGCCATCCGCGAGAAAAAAATCACGCAGGCCGACATTGATGCGCGGTGCCGCAAAGTGCTGGCTGCCAAGGCATGGGCGGGTCTGGACAGCTACAAGCCCGTAGTGCTGGCAAACCTGACCAAAGACCTGAACACGCCGCAAGCCCGCCTGCTCAGCCGCCAACTCACCGAAGCCGCCGTGACGCTGCTGCGCAACCCAAACTCGCTGCTGCCGCTGCGCAGACTCGACACGCTGCGCATTGCCTCAGTGTCTATCGGCGCAAACTCGGTCACCGATTTCCAGCGGATGCTGGGCAAATACACGGCTGTCCGGCACTTCACGCTTCCGGCCAAGGCAACGGATGGCGAGATAAAAAAAGTAATGGCCGCGCTGCAAGGCTATAATTTGGTCATTGCCGGACTGCACATACCCAGCCTGCGCCCCGCCACCTACGGCATCACCGAGGCCATGCAAAATGCCGTGCGCGAAATAGTATCCCTGAAAAACGCCAAACCCGTCTTCGCCCATTTCGGCAACCCATATGCGCTGACCCGCCTCACGACTGGCGAAAACGCACTGCTGGTTACCTACCAAGACGGGAAAGAGGCGCAGCAAGCCGCCGCCCAAGTGGTTTTTGGTGCATTGGCCGCTTCGGGCAAGCTGCCCGTCACGGTTTCGCCCGCCTTGCGCCTCAGCGACGGTCTTGGGGCCGTGCCACTGCCGCGCCTCAAATACACGCAGCCCGAAGAGGCGGGCATTGATTCGGAATTGCTGAGCCGGGCCATGGATTCGCTGGCCAATTTTGCCATTGCCCAACGCGCCACGCCCGGCTGCCAGATTCTGGTTGCCAAAGACGGCAAGGTGGTTTTCCATAAGACCTACGGCCACCACACCTACGACACGCTGCAAGCCACCCAACCCGATGATTTGTACGATTTGGCTTCGGTAACCAAAGTCAGCACGTCGGCATTGGCGTTGATGCGCCTGACGGACGAGGGGAAATTCGGCTTGGACAAAACCCTGGCCGATTACCTACCCGAATATGAAAATTCCAACAAGGCCGCGATTCCAATGCGCGACATCCTGACGCACCAGGGTCGGCTGACGGCTTGGATTCCGTTCTGGAAAAACACCCTGAAAAAGAACGGGAAATGGAAACGGAAAACCTTTAAGACCGACTCGTCGGCGCGGTTTCCGGTGGCGGTGGCGGGCGGTTTGTGGCTGCACCGCAAATACCGCGACAGGATTTTCCGGCAAATCCGCAAATCGCCGCTGTTGGCCGAAAAAAAGTACGTGTACAGCGACTTGTCGTTTTACCTCTACCCGCAACTTGTGCAGCGGCAAACGGGCAGTGATTTTGAAACGTATTTGAAACAGACATTTTACCAGCCGCTCGGAGCCAATACGCTTACTTACAATCCGTTGCGGTTTTACCCGAAAGACCGCATCGTGCCCACCGAATACGATTCGCTTTTCCGCAAAACGCAACTGCTCGGCACGGTTCACGACGAAGGCGGGGCAATGCTCGGCGGATTGTCGGGCCACGCGGGGCTTTTCGGCACCGCCGACGATATGGCGAAGCTAATGCAGATGTATTTGCAGATGGGCGAATATGGCGGCACGCGCTACCTCAGCGAGGCGACGTTGCGCGAGTGGACGCGCTACAACGATGCGGGCTTCAGTCGGCGCGGCATTGCCTTCGACAAGCCCGACCCCAAACAACCCGGCCTTAGTGCCGCCGCCGATGCCAGTCCCGACAGTTTCGGGCATTCGGGCTTCACGGGCACGTTTGCCTGGGCCGACCCGCAAAACCAACTGGTCTATGTTTTCCTCGCCAACCGCGTGTTCCCCACGCGCAACAACAACAAGCTCGGCGCACTCAACATCCGCACCGGCGTGCATCAGGCCATTTACGAAGTGATGCGGCGCAGCAAGCAAATCTGAACTTACGCAAATCTCACGGGCAGGTTTGATGTTTTCGGGAGATACTATTTTGAAAAGGCCCGGAGCAGGCTTGAGGCCAGTGGCGTTGCAAACGCAAGGCCAGTCGTCACGCGTCGCAGACGTGCGACAGTTGGCTGGAATTCTATCCGTTCCGGCGGATCATCGCAGCCGGGGCGGGCGGGGTGATGGTAATCCAGCAGTATTATTTAAAGTTAAACGATAATGTAATATGAAGACCTTGTTTTTCTCAATACTATTAATGGCATTCATTGCCGATTCAGCTTGGAATCAATCTGCTCAATTAGTAGAAAAACTGGAAATCGTAAAAATAGATTCTACGGGTGACCATTTTGTGTTTAAAACAAAAAACGAAGTAGGCAAACAAGTTACCGTACTTGCTGAACAGGAAAAGTTAATTGATTGCCGTCCTTTTAAGAAGTTTATCATTGCAGACAGTGTTCATCAAACGTCAATACTTACAACTGGTTCAAGTAAAACCATAGTTGGGTTTTACTTAAGTACTATCAATGGGATAAAAATCAGAGATGAAGGCGAGTTAGTAAAAATTATCTGGAACTGTGCTTGTTTTACTGATAAGTGATTTTAGTCGGGAATTTAAGTTGGAGAGTAAGCTAGGCCAATAGCTTACTCCGCCCGGAAGTTAGCGTTAAAGAGCAAAAGCCCGACGGTGGTGGCATGTCAACGGCCAGCAGTTTTGTGGGGCCCAACCTGGACAGCATGGGTCTAAGGAGGGGAACACAAGTAACCAAAAGCCCTTGCACTGACAGGCGGGGGTTTTGTGTTTTTGCGGGATACTGTTTTTGGGTGAAGTCCGCCTCACTGTGGTCTGCGGCACACAGAACGCTGTTTACCTGCGCTGCCGTTCTATGTGCCACAGACCGGGGGTTTTTGGAGAAGTTGAGTGAACAACTAAAAAACAGAGGAACCAATTAAATGAAACAAATCCTATTGGTTATCGGGAATCTTTTCGCTCTGTATGGTCTCTATAGCGTGATAAATAGTGCTTTCATCAGTTATCACTTTATCGTCCCGAATTACTTTCCCGGAAAAAATGAGATAAATTTTAGTGTTTTCTCAATGCTGTTAATTTTGCCTATTATGGGTCTGGTTATGCTGTTCGTTAAAAAATGGCGCGTGAAGCTCATTGGAATTATCTATTTGTTTTTTTTCACTTGGGCAATTGAGTTGTTTGTTACCGCCTTTGTCTAATACTCATCACCCAACCGTCGCGCGTCTGCGACGCGTGACGGTTGGGTTAAAAGTGTAATGGAAAAATCGCCATTTATAAAAACCTTATCTAATGTTTTTGATACTTCCGCTTTCAAGAAAAAATATAAAAATACTATTTCGTCTTTAAATATAAGACGAAAAATAAAAAAGCCTCAAACTGGGGATTTTTAGTTAACTTTTTTATTTATTTAGTTGGTGGTTTTGGCATATCCGAAGGGTAAACCGTTTTTTCCCTTCTTGGAATGGAGCCATACCCATCATTATTATAAGCCTTTTGTCTGATATCGTTATATTCTTTGGCTCTCACAGTTATATAACTTACATTAATGGTTTTAAAATGCTCTTTCAATCTATATGAAATTTCATTATTAAAAAACAATTTTAGACTATCGTTTTTAAAACTATAAAAAAATGGCTCTAATCCTTTTGCTACATCGAGCGTATCAGTTCTATCTTTAACCTTTTCTTTATTATTTGATACTGCCGTAATTTGCTTATCATCTGTAACTCCCCAATTAAGAGAATTAATGTATACTTTTTCTCCTTTACTTGAAATTAGTTCTATTGAATTAAAAGTATCCTTTACAATTGATGAACAATTTAAAAAGATTAAAAAAATCAATAATTTTTTCATGTTGTATCTTAATTTTTTAGTTTTTTATTGCCTGCATTAATGCGCGTCTGCGACGCGTGAAGGCTGGTTCCGAGTCTGCGACTCGCTTGGCCCGAGGCCGAAACACGCGCCGCAAAACAGTATCCCCGCTAAAGACGGGGCTTTCAGCTTTCAAAAAGCCCAAACCCGACGAAGCCCCGAAAGGGCGCAAGCCGCAAACGCAGGGTGAAGCCCTGTGGAATAGGCGCCGCAAAAAATAGTATCTTCCATAAACCCCAAACCTGCGGTTTATGCGCAAGCTAAAGCGTGCGCTACCGTTACAGAATCCAGCGGAAAAGCGCGTAGAATGAGGCCGACAGGAAAATGCTGACCGGCAGCGTGAGTATCCACGCCATGGCAATGTTGCGGATGGTTTTGGGCTGCAAGTTGCGGATGCCGCTGCTGGCTACCATGCTGCCCGCAATGCCCGACGACAGCACGTGCGTAGTGCTTACGGGCAAGCCCAGCCCCGAAGCCAAACCGATGGTGCTGGCCGCCACCAACTCGGCCGTGGCTCCCTGCGCGTAGGTGAGGTGGCTCTTGCCTATTTTCTCGCCGATGGTTTGCACAATCCGTTTCCAGCCAATCATGGTGCCAAGGCCCAGTGACAGCGAGATCATGACAATTACCCAACGCGGGGCGTAATCGGTGTAGGCGGTCAGGCCCGCCAGGCTTTCGGACATAGCCTGGCTGTCTTGTTTGGCAATGGCCACCTTTGGGTCGTTGAGCAGGGATTTGGCTTTTTTCTCGATGAGCAGGATGTCGCGGCGGATTTCCAGCCGCTTTTCGGGAGCGATTTTCCCGGAATTTTCCCTCGGAACCACTTGGTTCAGTGCCGCTAATTGTACGGATACCTCGGCGATGGTTTTCTTGTCCTTGGCCGACACATTCATGGTGTCAATGCGGCCAACAATTTGGTGCAGCGCGGCGGTGTGCGTTTGGAGGGCGGTTTTGTCGAGCGAGGTGTTGATGGCAAACTGGAGCGGTGCAATGCTAATGAGAATCAGCATAACCAGGCCCACGCCTTTCTGGCCGTCGTTGGAGCCGTGGAAAAAACTCACCATTGTGCAGGTGGTTACCAGAATGGCGCGGATCCAGAGCGGCGGCGGCTGTTTTTTGGGCGGCTCCCGGAAAATCTCCTTGTTCTTGACCAGGCGGCGCAGCACGTACATGAGCAAAATCGTGACGCTGAAACCGACCAGCGGCGATACCAGCAGCGACAATCCGATTTCGCCGGCCTTGCCCCAGTTCACCGAGTCCGCGCTGTTGTTGAGCAGTCCGTAGGCCAAGCCCACGCCCAGAATGGAACCGATCAGCGTGTGCGAACTCGAAGACGGCAACCCGAACCACCACGTGCCGAGGTTCCAGATAATCGCGCTGAGCAGCAACGCCAGAATCATGGCCACACTGTGCCACACGTTCTGGTCAATGAGCAAATCGGTGGGCAGCAGGTTCACGATGCCCATGGCCACGGTAATGCCGCCGGTAAGCACGCCCAAGAAATTGAACAGGCCCGACCACGCCACCGCCGTCCAAGGCTGCAATGAATTGGTGTAGATGACCGTGGCAACGGCATTGGCGGTATCGTGGAAGCCGTTGACAAACTCGAAGGCACACGCGAAGAAAAGGCAGAAGAAAAGAAGGACAAGCAAATCGGCTTCCAGACCAAACATACATTGCAGGATAGGTTCGCATGCAAGATAGGCGAACTTTCAAACGTTCATGTTACGCCAATGTTAAATCCGCGTTTCCGGGATTTTCATGCACGGCGTTCCCAAGTGATGATATCGAAACCGTAGGCGTGTTTTTCGTCCTTGGCAAACGATTCCTTGGCGGTCGGCTGCCAGTCGTCGGTGGAAAATTCGGGGAAAAACGCATCGCCCGCCAGCGTGGCGTGTACGTGCGTCAGGCACAGCGCATGGGCCAGCGGCAGGGCTTGCCGGTAAGTTTCGCCGCCGCCGATGATGAAAACCTTGTCCGTTCCGGTTGTTGCGGCCTGTGCCAATGCTTCGTCCAGCGAATGCGCAACCGTGCAGCCATCCGCCTGGTAATCAAGGCTATGCGTGATGATGATATTGGTGCGGCCCGGCAGCGGCTTGCCCACCGATTCGTAGGTTTTGCGCCCCATCACCACCGGATGCCCCAAGGTCAGTTTCTTGAAATGCCGCAAATCGGCGGGCAGGTGCCAGATTAGCTGGTTGTCTTTGCCCAGCACGCGGTTTTCGGTAAGGGCGGCAACGAGAATGATTCGCATTTTTCTGTTTTTTGAATGAAAGGCGCACCGCCGGGAAAATAGTATGTTTTCCAACGGCCAAACCCGCCCGCCAGCAGTGGCGGCACGAAACAGAGGTTTCCTGTTTGCCGGAGTTCAAAGATAGCCAAAAGCGGTGGTTTCCGGCGGGGAAATCGGGGTTATGGCTGCTAAAAACCGGACAAACCCCATGAACACCGGCTACAACAAAAACGCCATGCGGAAAGTTTTTTATCAATCCCTATCATATCCATAGATTTATACTATTTTTGTCGCAGCATTTTATAATAAGCTCCCGTATGCTCCAATCGCGCATTCCTGAAATACACGCCCGGATTGTGGAAAAGCCAATGGATGAAGCCATCGGCTTGCTGGCCGGTTTGTTCCCCGGCGAAGTGGCGTTTTCCACGTCTTTCGGCCACGAAGACCAGGTTATCGGCGATGTGATTTTCAGCAACCACCTGCCCGTGCGCGTTTTCACGCTCGACACCGGCCGGATGTTTGAGGAAACCTATCAGACGTATTACGAAACCATCGGCAAGTACAAGCAAGCCATTGAGGTTTGTTTCCCTGAAAACCAAGCGGTTGAAAGATTATTAACCGAAAAAGGCCCGTACAGTTTCTACGAATCGGTCGAAAACCGCAAAGAATGCTGCCAAATCCGTAAAATTGTGCCGCTGAAGCGGGCCTTGCAGGGCGTGAAAATATGGATTACCGGCCTGCGCGGCGGCCAATCGGACAACCGGCAGCAAATGAACCTGCTCGAATGGGACGAAGGCAACCAGCTAATCAAATACAACCCACTGATTGACTGGACGTTGGAGCAAGTGGAAATATACATTGACCAAAACCGCGTGCCCTACAACCGGCTCTACGACAAGGGCTTCAAAAGCATCGGCTGCGCCCCCTGCACGCGCGCTATTGAGCCGGGCGAAGATTTGCGGGCCGGCCGCTGGTGGTGGGAACAATCCAAGAAGGAATGCGGGCTGCACCAGTGACAAAATGAATGCGGAATTCGGAAGGTGGAATTTGGAATCGGAAACCTTCCGGAAAATCCGCATTCCGTACCCGGAAAGCCGGAATAAAAAAGGCGGGTTTGGGTGTTTCAAAAGATACTATTTTCAGACGCACAGATGAGCGATAATTTCAAGAGAAAATTTCCGCGTGAGCTGGAAGACGAGGCCATTTACATCATCCGTGAGGTGGCGGCGCAGTTTGAACGCCCGGTGCTGCTGTTTTCGGGCGGCAAGGATTCGATTACGCTGGTGCGGTTGGCGCAGAAGGCTTTCTATCCGGCGCGGATTCCGTTTCCGCTGCTGCACGTGGATACGGGCCACAATTTCCCGGAAACCATTGATTTCCGCGACCAACTGGCCGCCGAACTGCACCTGAACCTGCTGGTGCGCTACGTGCAGCACAGCATTGACAAGGGCAGGGCACGCGAGGAAACCGGCAAATATGCCAGCCGCAACGCCCTGCAAACCGTGACGCTGCTCGACGCGATTGAAGAACTGAAATTTGATGCCTGCATTGGCGGGGCGCGGCGCGACGAGGAAAAAGCCCGCGCCAAGGAACGCATTTTTTCGGTGCGCGACGAGTTTGGCCAGTGGGATGCCAAACGCCAACGCCCCGAATTGTTTGATATGCTGAACGGCAAAATCGGCGTGGGCGAAAACGTGCGCGCCTTCCCGATCAGCAACTGGACCGAACTCGACGTTTGGAACTACATCCGTGAGGAAGGTCTCAACATTCCATCCATTTACTACGCCCACGAACGCGAAATCATTGAACGCGACGGCATGATCTGGCCTTATTCCGATTTCCTGCACACCACCGCCGACGAAACGGTACACCGCCGCACCGTCCGGTTCCGCACCGTGGGCGACATGACTTGCACCGCCGCCGTAGAGTCGGCGGCCGACAGCATTGACGGCATAATTTCTGAAATCCTGAGTGCCGTCATTTCCGAACGCGGTGCCCGCATGGACGACCGCCGCAGTGAAGCAGCCATGGAAAAACGCAAGCAGCAGGGCTATTTCTGACAGTTTTGAATGGGTCAATGATGGAATGAGCGGATGGAAAATAGTGTCTTTTGAAAAGCCCAAACCTGCCCTTCATTCCATCATTCGCTCATTCTGTCATTCAAAATTGAAACCATGGATATTCTACGCATTACCACCGCTGGCAGCGTGGACGACGGCAAAAGCACGCTGATCGGACGGTTGCTGTTCGACACGCAGTCCATCCCGCAGGATAAACTCGAAGCCATTGCCGCCTCGAGCCAGCGCAAAGGGTTGGATTTCACCGACTTGTCGCTGCTCACCGACGGGTTGATTGCCGAACGCGAGCAAGGCATTACGATTGACGTGGCGCACGTGTATTTTTCCACGCCCACCCGCAAATACATCATCGCCGATAGTCCCGGACACGTGGAATACACGCGTAACATGGTGACCGGAGCCTCCAATGCGCAGGTTTCGGTAATCCTGATTGATGCCCGCCACGGCGTGATGGAGCAAACCTACCGGCATTTTTTCATCTCCACGCTGCTGCGCATCCCCAAGGTGGTGGTGTGCGTGAACAAGATGGATTTGGTCGGTTTCTCGCAGGATGCGTTTTCCAATGTGGTGTCGGATTTTTACGCTTTTGCCGAAAAGATTAAGTTTGCAGGACAAGAAATAGACTTCATCCCAGTGTGCAGCCTGCACGGCGACAACATTGCAACCGCCTCAGTACGAATGGATTGGTACGAAGGCCGGACGTTGTTGCAGGAACTGGAACAGGTGGATGTGCGCGAAGATGCGCATGATTTACCGGCACGGTTTCCGGTGCAATACGTGGTCAGGCCGCGCACCGACGGGTTTCACGATTACCGGGGCTATGCCGGAAAAATCGCCAGCGGTACGTTTGCAACTGGCGATGCGGTGACGGTGCTGCCGTCGGGCCAGCATTCGGTAATCCGCAAAATCCAGAAATTCGAGACCGATTTGCTTTCAGCCCACGCCACCGAATCGGTGACGCTGCTGCTGGAAAACGACATTGACACCAGCCGGGGCGACACCCTTGTGAAAACGGGCGAGGAACCGATTGCCGCCAAATACATTGCGGCACACCTGTGCTGGATGGCGCACGAACCACTCGCATCCGGCAAAATCTACTGGCTGCAACACGGCCACCAGACGGTAAAGGCCCGCATTGAAACCATTGAATACGTGGTGCAGCCCGACACGTTGGAACACCACCAGGCCAACCAGTTGAAACTGAACGACATTGCGCTGGTTTCAATTAAATTGGCCTCGCCCATTTTTGCGGATGTTTTTGCCGACAACCGCGCCACCGGCGGTTTCATTCTGCTGGATGCCCACACCAATGGCACGGTCGGCGTGGGGTTTATCCACGAACTGCACGAATCGGTTCCCGTAGAGGAGTTCAGCATCTGAGCCAAAAGTTACGCATAACTCTGCCAGAGTTGAAAGCCGCTCGGCGCACCGAAACGGGCTTTTGCGTAAGTCCTATGAGTTTTGCGGCCATCCAACCGCACGAAAATAGTATCTTTCAAAAAGGCCAAACCTGCCGTGTTTCCAAACACCGGCAGGTTTTTTTGTGCCAAGGCGGCCGGGTTTGGCCTTTCCGAAACATACTGTTTTCGGGAAACGAAAACGCAGGTCAGACACTGCGTGTCAGACCGGAACGCGCATCGGCTTTCGGGCAAACAGGCGGGGTTTGGGCTTTCCGGAAGAATTTGCGCGGAGGCGGGTTTTTTTCGCGCATAAAACGCAACTTGTCCCACAATCGCCACCACTCCATTTCAGGAACCATGAAACAACGCTTACTCATTTTCTGTCTGGGCTTCTTGTGCGCACAGGCAGGTTTTGCCCAAAAAAAAGGTACTATTTCGGAAAGTGCCTCCCCGCTTGCGGCCGCCACCGCCGGAACCGAACGCCGCGACGGGTTCATTCCGTTTTACTGGGATGCCAAAAAAGGGAAAATCTGGCTGGAAATCAGCCGCATGGATACTGAAATCCTGTACTATTCCTCCTTGCAGGCGGGCGTGGGTTCCAACGACATTGGCTTGGACCGGGGGCGCATTGGCCAGGAACACGTGGTGAAATTCCACCGCAGCGGCAACAAAGTTTTACTTATCGAACCCAATTACGCCTACCGCGCCGTGAGCAACGACCCGCAGGAGCAGAAGGCGGTAACCGAGTCGTTTGCACAATCGGTACACTGGGGCTTTGAGGTGGCCGCCGAGGAAAACGGCAAAGTGCTGGTAGATGCCACCGGCTTTTTCCTGCAAGATGCCGTCGGTGCCGTGCAAGCCATCAGCCGCACGAAGCAAGGCACTTACCGGCTCGATGCCTCACGGTGCGCTTTTCATTTGCCAGCCACCAAAAATTTCCCGCAAAACACTGAAATAGAGACCATTATCACCCTCACCGGCGATAACCCCGGCCAGTACCTGCAACAAGTGGCACCCACGCCCACGGCGGTTACCATGCGGCAGCACCACTCGTTTGTGCAACTGCCCGAACTCGGCTCGTACCAGCCGCGTGCCTTTGACCCTCGGGCCGGACTGATGTCAGTCCAATATTTCGACTACGCCACACCTGTCAGCGAGCCGATTTCCAAGAAAATCATCGTTCGGCACAAGCTGGCCAAAAAAGACCCCGCTGCCGCCGCCAGCGAAGCCGTGGAACCACTGGTGTACTACATGGATCCCGGTGCGCCGGAACCCATCCGGTCGGCGTTGATGGAAGGTACGGCCTGGTGGAACCAAGCGTTTGAGGCGGCGGGCTACAAGAATGCGTTCCAAGTGAAATTACTCCCACCCGATGCCGACCCGATGGATGTGCGCTACAACCTGATCCAGTGGGTACACCGTTCCACGCGCGGCTGGTCGTACGGGGGCAGTGTGATTGACCCACGCACGGGCCAGATTTTGAAAGGCAAAGTGACGCTCGGCTCGCTGCGTGTGCGGCAGGATTTTCTGATTGCGCAGGGTCTGGTGGCGGCTTATGAGGAAGGCAAACCCGTTTCGGACGCGATGATGCAGATGTCGCTGGCGCGGCTGCGGCAACTGGCCGCCCATGAAGTGGGGCACACGCTTGGCCTGCCACACAACTACATCTCCAACCTCGACAACCGGG
>JANPIL010000163.1:0-13172 GCA_031424975.1 Sphingobacteriales bacterium | reverse complement strand
TGCATCGTGGTTGGCAACGATGGAGACCAGCAGCGAATGGCCGGTCATGTGCGGAATCAGCAGCAGAGCCGCACCAAAGACGGCGCAAAAAAATAGTATCTGCCAAAACCGCAAAACCCGGCCATGGGAAATACCATAGCTGCCATGCAGCACAACAACTCCCGTCAACGACAATGCCGCCGGTAGCAGCGCACCGAGATAATAGAATTTCAGTTGCCACACAATCCAGCCGAAAAGCACGATGCCCAAGCCTTTTTTCCAGTGGTTTTTTATGTGCGCAAACACGTTTTTCCGGAAGGACACTTGCCCGTCTTTGTTCGCCACGGAGAAAAAAAATGGCAATCCGATTGCCAGCATACCGGTGAGGCAGCCCATCGCAATTGATTCCTTCAATATGCCGCTACTCCAGAAAACAACTGACGGAAACAGCAGGAATGCAGTGATTGCCGCCGTGCGGGTGCGCGGATAAACAGTTGCAAGTAGGGTTGCCAGCCGCCAGAAACCCCAGAAACTGAACAGCGAGCAATACAAGCCCGTGAGCCAGTAATTATGGAACGTGAACAAGTTGAGGCAACTGAACAGCTTGGCGGCAAAAAATGCGCGCGGCTGGTTTTTTAACAGAAGCGTGGCTGTTGCCGCACCATCAAAGTCATCGAAAAGCAAAACCCTCAGATACGCGTCCGGCTGCTTGAATGCGAGTTTGCTGAGCGCGGCGGATTCTTCAAAAAGTGCGAACGTATCGCCCCGGTACGGATAATGGTGCAGGTAAAGCAACCCCACGGCAATGCCCGCCGAGCATTTCAAGATCAATGCCCCCCAGAACCACCGGCGCAGCGGTTCTTGGGTTTGGGTGCGGTAGAAAGCAAGTGCCACATGGCACAGAAGCGGCACGTGAATCAAAAACGGCAAATAGCGGATTAAGTCGTGTGTCCAGCGCATCGTGGAACGAATTACCGAAAAATCGGCTTAATGCAAGGATCATCGCACCGGAATTTTGTAAATTGCACCATGCCAACAGAAATAAAGGAAACAATCGCACCCGCCGCCTACGCGGTGAAAAGGGATATACGGAAGATAAGTCTGCCGGAAATAAAGGATTTTTTGGGCAGCCAAGGCGAACAATCGTTCCGGGCCAAGCAGGTACACGAGTGGCTTTGGAAAAAGTCGGCCACCGATTTCGACCAGATGACCAACCTGTCGGTTCCGTTGCGCAACCTGCTCAAAGACAGTTTTGTGATCAATTCCGTGCGCCTGCAACGCGAACAAATCAGCAGCGACCGGACGGTGAAGTCGGCGTTCCAATTATACGACGGGCAGGTGGTGGAAGGCGTGCTGATACCGGCCACCGACCGCATGACGGCCTGCGTGAGCAGCCAAGTGGGCTGTTCGCTGACGTGCAAGTTCTGCGCAACGGGCTACATGAAACGCCAGCGCAACCTCGATGCCGCCGAAATCTACGACCAAGTGGTGATGATCCGCAACTCGGCGGAGGAAAAGTACAAGGCTCCGCTCACCAACATCGTGTACATGGGCATGGGCGAGCCGCTGCTGAACTACGACAATGTGCTGCAATCGGTGGAGCGGATCACCTCGCCCGAAGGGCTGAACATGGCCCCCAAACGCATCACGGTTTCGACGGCGGGCATTGCCAAGATGATCAAGAAGCTGGGCGACGACCAGGTGAAATTCAGGCTGGCCTTGTCGCTGCACGCGGCCAACGACCTGAAACGCAACGAGATCATGCCCATCAACGAGAGCAACACATTGGCCGCCCTGCGCGAGGCGTTGCAGCATTTTTACCGCCAGACGGGTACGCAACTGACTTACGAATACATTGTGTTCAACGGCTTCAACGACACGCTGCAAGATGCCAAGGAACTCTACGAATTCACGAAGCACACGCCCTGCAAGGTGAACATTATTGAATACAACCCGATTGCCGAAGCCACCTACCAGAACGCCAGTGCCAGCAAGGTTACGGAAATCGGTAACTTCCTCGAAGACAAGGGCGTGCTGGTACACATACGCCGCAGCCGGGGCAAGGACATTGACGCGGCCTGCGGGCAGTTGGCGGGCAAGAAGTGAAAAGCGGCTTTCCAAGAAACCCCACTCCCAACCCCTCCCCGAAAGGGAGGGGAGTTTTTTTTGGCTTCTTTTCGGGGTATCCTCAGCGTGCCTTTTTTCCCACAAAATAGTATCTCTCGAAAAGCCCAAACCCCACTCACCCTTTTTTCCGTACCGCCCACAGCAGGTTGTCCTTGTGCGTGCCCCAGTGGTAGCCCAAGTCAAAGGGCAGCGGACGCACGGCGGCACTGTCGCGGTACAGTTGCTGTAAATCTGCCTGGTGGCGATTTTTGAATTCGGCAATGGGTGGCACATACACGCCATAGAGTTGGATATTCCATGCCGCCATGTCGAAATATTCATAGGCAATGCCCGTATCGTCTTGCAGCAGGGTTTGGCACTTTTGCAGCATACTATTTCGGACGGTCGAAAAAGACGCGTAATGCAGCAGGTAACTCGCCGATTTCAAATAGCCCGCACAGTTGCCGGGTAGTTGCGCCAGGTATTTTGCCACGGCGGGGCGGGCCTGCAAACCCGTATCAGACAAATCGCCGGCGTAGTAATACACTGACTTCGGCGCGTGCGTGCGGCCATCCAGAAAATCAATCCGCACCAGCCGGGGCGTGTTTTTGGGCAGGTCCGTGTCCGCTCCTTTCCAGTCCATCGGCTGGCCGGTTTTGGCAATCATCATCGGCTGGATGCGGGTTATGGTATTGCCGGTGCGCACCAAAAACACGCAGATCAGCGGCACTGCGCCATTGATTTGCGGCAAATCTTGGTGCATCCGCTTGGTCAGGAAATAGCTGCGCCGGAACACGTCGCGCAGGGCGTTTTGCACCAATTCGCAATAGTTCACAACTTCGGCTGGCGATTGGCGCGCAAAGTCGGGCAGGCTGCCGATGGGTTCCAGACCGAACAGGTGGTAGTTTGTGGCGTTCGGAAACAGCGTGTGCGCATGGATGAAATCGGGCCCGGAAAATGGGTATAGCACGTCGGTGGCGGCTTGGGCGGCGGCGAGTTCAGTGTCGCGCCAAGCTTTCATACGGCCCAGACGCTGCCTTTCCACTTGGCTCCAACTGCTGTCCATGGCAGCGGCGCATCGCACCCAACCATCTGACTGGCAGATGGTTGGGTAGCCCGAAACATCCTTCAAAGGCATACCGGCCATCACTTTGGCGGCATCGTCAGCGGCGCGGTCAAACACAATGGCGGCCGGTTTTGCGGGTACGGGTTTGTCCGCCGGAACAATTGCCGGAGCCGTGTGCCGTTCGGAACTGTCCGGCTGGCAGGCAATGAGGAAAATAATATGGAAAAAAAAGCGGAAACCCCGTAGCAAAGTCATGGCTGGCGCGTAAGGTTAAAAAGTGTTAAATGTGCGCCCAAAAGTAGAACGGAATGCGAAATGTGCCAACTTTGGCGCGAAGCACGGACACAAACACCCACATGAACCTTGTCATTGACATCGGTAATTCGTCGGCCAAAACCGGCTGTTTCGCACCCGATGCCTTGCGGGGCGCGTACCGGCGCGTGAGCCACGACGAATTGCTGCCGCTGGTGCAAACGCTGAAACCTGCGCGGATACTGTTTTCGTCGGTGGCGGGCGAAACCGCAAAGTGGCGGGCGGGTTTGGCCCTCTGGACGGATACTATTCTGCTTCTGGATCACCGGCTGCCGCTGCCCTTCCAGAACCACTACCTCACCCCCGAAACACTGGGCACCGACCGGCTGGCGGCGGTGGCGGGGGCGCATGCGCTGTATCCGGGGCGCACCTGCCTGACCATTGACGCGGGCACGTGCCTTAAATACGAATGGCTCGAAAACGGGCGGCATTACCGAGGTGGCGGCATTTCGCCGGGCTTGCGGATGCGGTTCCAAGCCATGCACGCCTTCACGAGCCGCCTGCCGCTGCTGGAACCCGATGCCGATGCGCCGCTTACGGGCACTTCCACGCACGGAGCCATGCAGAGCGGCGTACTCAACGGCATGGCCGCCGAAATGGAGGGAATTGTGACGCGATACCGGGCACAACAGCCCGACACGGCGGTGATCCTGACGGGCGGCGATGCGCATTTCTTTGAAAGGCGGCTGAAAACTCCGATATTTGCCATTTCAGACTTGGTGCTGGTGGGGCTTAACCACATCTTGCAATTCAATGCGTGAGGTTTTCAGTTCAAGGTTGGTGCAAAAACCTTGAATTTTCAATAGACTGACAGTCATTAGATTATGCGAAAATGAAAGAAAGCTGCTTGCCTTTGGCGAGTGGCAACCCTGCTGGCAGCAACTGTCCGGAGATAAGGTTCGTAACTGGCGCGGGATTCTTATCCCGTGCCGCCCATGTGCCGAGATTCCTATCTCGGTTGCGCGGACGGACTTGCGTCTCCGGCAGATGGGAATCTGCCCGCCTGTCCGGCACGAAAGCCAAGGCGGGTTTGGCGTTTTTGAAACATACTATTTTACGCATCGTTATCCGGCTTTCACCATAAAATGCAAGCAGAATGCAAGCCATTTGCCGGCAACAACCATACAAACCATTAACTTCCCATTCATGCGTTTTTACCTGAGATTTTTTATTGCGATCGGTTTCCTGTGGGCGGGCAGTACGGTGCAGGCCCAGAATGTGGGCAATTCGCCATATTCGCAAATCGGCATCGGCGATGTCTCCAATCCGGCTTTTGCCTCGCACCAAGCCATGGGCGGGGCGGGTGTGGCTTACAGCAACGGGCTGTTCATCAACAACCTGAACCCGGCACTGTGGGCCCGCAACCGCAATGTGGTGCTGGAACTCGGCGTGGCGGCGCAGTACAAACGCATGACCAGCGGCAACTCGTCGCAGCGCAGCTTGGGCGGCAACCTGAACTACCTCGCACTGGCGTTTCCGGCCACCCGCTACTGGACTACCGGCTTGGTGCTGTCGCCGTACAGCACGGTCAATTACGACATCAAGACCACCGGCACCGTGGCCGGGCGGCCCACCCAAAAGGTGAACACCACGCTCACCGGACGCGGCGGCCTGACGGGTGTGAACTTCAACAACGGGTTCACGCTTGCCAAAAGCCTGTACGCGGGCTTGCAGACCACCTATGTTTTCGGCTCGGCCACCACCGACGTGTTTGGCGTTATTGATTCGCTGCCGCTGAGTACGGCGGGCTACCAGCAGCGCATCAATTATTCCGATTTTGTCTTCAAGCCCGGCATTGCCTACCGCAAGCGTTTGCGCTACGACTCCAAAGATTCGCTCAAGGCCGTGTACCTGAGCATTGCCGGCACCTACGAGTTTGCCGCCAACGTTTCCGCACGGCGCACCCTCACTTCCGAAAACCGTGGCGGCGACGTAGAAGGCGCACCGATTTTGCTCGACACCCTGGTGCGCGACCTGCCCGGCAACATCCGGTTGCCACAAGGATTCCGGCTGGGCGTGAACCTCGAAAACCCGTTCCGCTGGGCAGTGTCGGCCGATGTGGCCTACAGCCAGTGGTCCAGTTATTCATCGTTCGGCACCAGTGGGTCGCTGATGAACACGTATTCGGCGCATCTGGGCGGCGAATGGACACCCGACATCAACTCGGTGGGCAGCTACCTGCGGCGCATGACTTTCAGGGGCGGCCTGCAATACGCCCAAATGCCCATTGCCCACGAAGGCAAGCAACTCTCAGACCGCAGCGTGAGCTTCGGCATTTTCCTACCCATCACGCCGCAAGACCGCAGTGGCGTTTCGTATATCAACACTACATTTATCTTGGGCAGGCGCGGCGAGGCAAGCCTGATCAAAGAGGATTACGTGCGGCTCATTTTCGGTTTCAGCCTCAACAGTTTCGAGTGGTTCAGGCGGTATAAGATTGATTGAACTGGCGGGTTTGGCTGTTTTGAAACATACTATTTTGAATCCGGGCGCAATTTCCCGATTTCTCAAATGGCATCGGTTGCCCGCAACGGCAGTTCTGCGCATACGGCTATGAAAACAACGTGGGTTTGGACTTTTCCGGTGATACTATTCTTGCTGCTCACCGCTTGCGAAGGCGAACAGGCAACCGAGAAACCGGCCTTTTACAAAGGTCCGAAATCGGAAGTGCGCGACATGGAAATGCTCATGACCGACTCGGCGCGGCTCAGCATCCGGCTCACGGCCCCGCTGCAAATAGAACTGCAAAACGGCGACCGGCAGTTTCCCAAAAGCCTGTACCTTGAGTTTTACAACCGGAAAGGCGTGAAAACAACCACCTTGCGCGCCAACAAGGGTTTCAAGCTGCAAGCCAACAACGTACACACCGCCCAAGGCAATGTGGTGGTGGTGAACTTGGAAAAAAATGAAACGCTGCGCACCGAACTGCTGAACTGGAACCCGGACACCAAAAAACTGTACACCGACAAATTCGTGACCATCACCACGCCCGACGAAGTGCTCAAAGGCACCGGACTCGATGCCGCCCAGGATTTGAGCAGCTACAACATCCGCAAGATTTCGGGCGTGTTTGCCGTGGAGAAATGAAAGAGAAAACCGAAAAACGACCTTGAAACTGCCCGACGTGTTTTTGCTGTATCCGGCCCTTGCCCTGTTCATCATCGGCCTGCACCAGATTGTGACGCGCGGCTTTGCGCAAAGCTACTGGATTTTGATGCTGGCCCTGCTGTTGTTTTTTACCTACCAGTGGCGCAAAACCAAGAGCGAAGCCGCCGCCAAAACATCCGCCAGCAAACCCAAGCCGCCCCTGAAACGGCAGGAAACGCAAAAGGAAGCCGTAAAAAACCGGCGGCCCGGCGGCAGGAAGCAGTCATAAAACACCCAATCCTAAAGCCCCTCCCTTGCGGGGAGGGGTTGGGGTGGGGTCTTTCAGCCAAGTTTGGCGTTTCCCAACGATACTATTTTTGTCCGTGACCCATCCGAACCGAAAACCCGCATCCGCATGAGTTTGCAACAATGGCTCGGCATCCTTTCGGCTTTGCTCGGCTCGGTGTTTTTCACGAGTGTGGAGGCGGCGTTTGCCTCGGCCAACCAACTGCACATTGAATGGCAGGAAAACCGCCGCATCTATTCGGGCAAAATCCTGTCGCGCTTTGCCAAAAACCCGTCCGGACTCATCGGTACCGTACTCATCGGCAATGTGCTGGCCGTGGCCGCTTACACGGTGCTGGGCTTTACGGCCTTGTGTCCGTATTTCAAAGACATCCTGCAAGCCCCTTTCAACCAAGGGGTTATTGTTTTTCCGCTGGTGGCCGCCCTTCTTTTTACCGCGCATTTCCTGCTGGCCGAGTGCCTGACCAAGTTTATTTTTCTGCTTGATGCTGAACGGTGGTTTCAGGTGCTGCTGGTTCCGTTGCGGGTGCTGCACGTGCTGCTGTACCCGCTGGTGGCGGGCATTACGGGTATTTCCAAATGGGTGCTGCAAAAAGTGCTGCGGGTGCGGGATGCGCGTGAACGCCCGATTTTCAATCCGGTGGACTTGACCGCGTACATTGAACACGTGGAAACACCCGCTACCGAAAAGGAGGAGACCGAAGTGGACACGCAGATTTTCAATAACGCGCTTTCGTTCAAATCCATCCGGGTGCGCGACTGCATGGTTCCGCGCACCGAAATTTCGGCGGTGGAAGTGAAAAGCGACATCAGCGAGTTGAAAACCGCTTTTGTCGGCAGCGGACACTCGAAAATAATCGTTTACAAGGAAACCATTGACGCGGTTGTCGGCTACTGCCCGGCCTTGGAATTGTTCAAGAAACCCAAGGACATCGCTTCCATCCTGTCGCCGATCATGATTGTGCCCGAAACCATGCCCGTCACGGATATTTTCCTGCAATTCACATCCGGGCAGAAAGGCCTGGCGTTGGTGGTGGACGAATACGGCGGCACGTCGGGCATTATCAGCCTGGAAGATGTGGTGGAACGGCTTTTTGGCGAGATTCAGGATGAATACGATACCAGCGAGGATTGGGTGGAGGAGAAACTCGACGAATACACGTATTTGCTGAGTGCGCGGCACGAAATCGAGTACCTCAACGAGAAATACCGGTTGCAACTGCCCGTCGGCGAATATGGCACGCTGGGCGGACTGATTATTTCGGTACACCAAGACCTGCCGCCCGTGAACCAGCGCGTGGAATTACCACCGTTTATTTTCACAATCCTGTCCGTGCGCCAAACCCACGTGGATGTGGTGAAATTGACCGTGGTTCCCTAAACGGCCTCCCCCAACCCCCTCCGAAGCTGAAAGCCACGACTTGGCGTGGGAGGGGGCTTTTAATTTGTGTGATGACAAAATCCGAACTGCGGACAACATTTTTGCAACGGCAACGCGGCCTTTCGCTGGACGATGCGGAACGGCAAAGCCAACTCATCTGCCAACTTTTTTTTGAAACTTTTGCCCTTCCGTTGCGCCGCATCCAAACCATTCATTGTTTTTTGCCGATTGTCAAAAACCGCGAAATCAACACTTGGCTCATCATCAGGCAGTTGCAACGCGATTTTCCGCTGCTGAACATTGCCGTTCCCAAAACCGACCCGCTCGCCAACACACTTACCAGCCATTTGCTGGAGGGCGGAACCGTGCTGGCCGAAAACCGTTGGGGCGTTCCCGAACCGCAAAATGGCGAATTGGTTGCGCCTTCGGGTATTGATTTGGTGCTGGTTCCGCTGCTGGCCTGCGACCAGTCGGGCGGCCGCGTGGGCTACGGAAAGGGCTTCTACGACCGTTTTCTGGCGCAATGCCGCCCGGATGCGCAGAAAATAGGCTTGTCGTATGTTGAACCGGTGGCAAAAATCACGGATGTGAATGGGTTTGATGTGGCGCTGGATGGATGTGTAACGCCGGGCAAGGTGTGGAGATTCGGATAGAGGCCCCAGACCAAAAGGTGAGCAGAAAAGTAGAGACGTTGCGATGCAACGTCTCCCGCGCCAAAAAAATAGTATCTTTTAGAAGGCTCCAACCCGTCTGTTGTCCCGGAAGCCGAAGCCGGTTCCCTGTCTGCCGACAGGCAGGCGGTCTGACACACAGTGTCTGACCTGCAGTGCGGTTTTACTTTTGGAAGCCGAATTTTTCCGATTTCCCATCCGGTTCCCAGACCCAAACGGTGGTTTGCCGGATGGTTTTCAGCATTTTTTTCGCCCTCGCATTGCCCATCACGCAGATGGCCGTGGAAAGCCAGTCGGCAGTGGCTCCATTGGGCGAAACCACCGAAACCGTGCGCGAATCCGTGAGTCCGTAGCCCGTGAACGGACTGACAATGTGCGAGTAACGCTTGCCGCCAATGTCCACAAACTGAAAGGCATCGCCCGACGTGGATACGGACGTATGCGCCAGCATGAGGTACGTGGCGCGGGCCGTATCGCTTGGCGGGCCAATGCCGATGGCCACCCGCCAGCCGTTTTTGCCGGGTGGTGCATCGCCGATAGCAAGGTTGCTGCCCGCATCCACGAGTGCGGGTTTGATGCCTCGCCGCGATACTATTTTCAACGCCTCATCCACGGCGTAGCCCTTGCCGATGCCGCCCGCGTCGAGTTTCATGCCCGGTTTCAGGAGCATCACTTTTTTCTCCCTCGCGTAGAGCCTTATGTGCTGGTAGCCAACTGATTGCCGGGCTTTTTTAAGCAGTGGTGCGGCGGGCAGTTCGTGCTGCCGTCTGGCACGCCGCCACAAGTTTGCCAGCGGCCCGATGGTGATGTCAAACGCACCGCCACTCAGCCGGGCGGCCTGTTGCGACACCAGCAACACGCGCCACAAGTCGTCGCTGACTTTCACGGCTTGTCCGCTGCCAGCCATGGCCGACAACCGGCTCAGTTCGCTGTCGGGCTGGTAGTCGCTCAGGATTGCGTTTAGTTCATCAATGCGGCGGAAGGCGGCTTGGGCGGCTGGCTGCGCCACCGAATCATGGCTGGCGTAAAGCGTGAGCCGGAACACCGTGCCCATTTGCGGGTGCGCGAATTCATACCGCCGCAGCGAGTCGGTTTGGGCAAAGGAAACCTGGAAAACCAGACTGAAAAATAGTATCCCCGCAATAATCAAAACCCGCCTTTTCATGGGATTGTACGTTAGCGTGTGCATGGGCGCAAGCCGGAGCGTGCGCTGCCGTTTCACTTGGCAAACCGCAGGCGGTAGTCGGCTTTGGCCCGGCCCCGGCTGATGTCGGCGAGTTTGGATTGGATGAGGCGTTTTTTCATGGCCGAAATCCGGTCCACAAACAGCGTACCCTGCAAATGGTCGTATTCGTGCTGGATGATGCGGGCGGCCATGCCGGAGTATTCCTCCGTAAACTCATTCCAGTGCTCATCGAAATAATGGATTTTCACTTTTTCGGGCCGGTTCACATCGGCACGGATGCCGGGAATGCTCAGGCAGCCTTCTTCAAAAGCCCACGGCGTGCCGTTTTCGCCGAGTACGGTCGGATTCACGAATACTTTCTTAAAATCCATCGGCTCGTCTTCCTCTTCCATCGGCTTGCCGTCGGTCACAAACAGGCGGATGCCCATGCCGATTTGCGGGGCGGCCAAGCCCACGCCACCGGCGTTGTACATGGTTTCGTACAGGTCGGCCACGGTTTTGGAAAGGTCGGTTCCGTGCGCAATCGGTTCGGCAATTTTTTTCAGGACGGGGTCGCCGTAGGCTACAATCGGGTAAATCATGTTGGTGCGGAAATCTGCTCTGTGCGACTGTTCCCGGCAAATCTACGGAAAAGTTGGCGGGTTTGGAAAGCGGGTCGCAGTTTCAGGGCGGAACTGATTTGGACGAACGGGCGAAACGGGTTATATTCGGACTTGCCCCAAACCACCACATTAGCGGGCCATAACCAAGTGAAAGACAACACACACATTGCCAGACAAACCAGGCTCTACCGCAAACTGCACAAGTGGATTGCCATTCCGCTGCTGTTGTTCCTGCTCATCGTCGGCATTACGGGGCTGCTGCTGGGCTTGAAAAAACAAACCGGGCTGCTGCCACCCACCCTGAAAGGAACCGGCACCAACGCCGAAAAGTGGCTCAGCATCGACAGCATCCAATCCGTTGCGGTGCGTTATGCCAGCCAAACACTGCAAAAATCCACCGCAATAGACCGGATTGACATCCGCCCGGCCAAGGGAACCGCCAAAATTGTGTTTGCCAAACATTTCACCGAGCTGCAAATAGACTGCACCACGGGTGCCGTTCTATCAGTGGAAACGCGCCGTTCTGACATAATTGAAAAAATACACGACGGCTCGGTAGTGGATTTTCTGGTGGGCACCGACAACGACCCGATCAAGGTGGTTTATACTTTCTGCACCTCAACCGGGTTGATCCTGTTGTCACTGTCCGGGTTTTGGCTGTGGTACAACCCAAAAAGAATGAAACAGCGGAAAGCCTCCTGAAAACCGCGCACCAGAAAAATGGCGGCGGCTCCGCATCTGGGATTCCGCATCCCGGACAATCCTGCGGATTTTTGGTGCGGGTTCGGGCTTTTGAAAAGATACTGTTTTTCTGCTTCCCCTTCGGGAGTTGGGGAGCCGCTTTTCAGTTTCCCAAACTGCGCCGCTCCATATACGATTGCAGCAGTATGGCCGCACTCACCTTGTCCACGTTGGCCTTGTTTTGGCGGTCTTTCTTTTTCATGCCGCCCGCCAGCATCGCCTGCCGCGCCATAATAGACGTGAACCGCTCGTCCACGCGGTGGATTGGGGTATCGGGAAACTGTGTCTGGAGGCGTTTCACAAATCCCTCCACGTGCGGCGCTATTTCGGAGGGCGAGTTGTCTGTTTGCTTGGGTTGCCCCACCACAAAGGCTTCCACTTCTTCGCGCCGGGCATACGCCTTCAAAAAATCCATCAGTTGCAGCGTCAGTACGGTTTCCAGCGGCGAGGCAATGATTTGCAGCGGGTCGGTGGCCGCCAGTCCGGTGCGCTTGAGTCCGTAGTCAATGGCGAGGATGCGGGACATGGAGCGTTTTGCGTTTTCGGTTTGCCGTTGGGGAAACCCGTTTGAAAAAATCCGGATCCTTCCGTTTTCTGGACGGTAAACGCAAAACGGTAAACGCTAATTCCACTGCGCGGTTTGCCTCACCATGTCTTTCACTTCCTTTTCAAGCACCAGGGCTTTGGGGAAAAGTATTTCGTTTTCAATGCGGGCGTGGATGGTCAGGTCTTGCTCAAAGGCTTTGAGTTCGGCAAAAACCACTTTCAGGTGTGGCGTATGCCCGTCGGGGAGCGTGTATTGGTTCGTGATTTCGCGGATGCCCGTCATTTCGTCGTCGTGCGTTTCGTGTTCGATGGCGAATAGCTGGACGGAGTGTTTCTCAAGGTCGAAAAATATCCGGCCGGGCGAAATCTGGCGTTGCCGGGCTTGCCGGAGCAGGTCAACGTAGCGGAAAAAAGTATCTTCCTCTTCGTGGATGTGCAGGATGAAATCCTCGACAAAAAGCGGGAATATGATTTGCAAATCGCGCGTGCAAGCAAATGATTCCTGGCGCAACGTTTCCACCAAATGCGCCATGTAGGGCAGTTTGCGCTTGATGAAAACGGCGTGGGCGTGACGCAGGTATTCAATTACCAAGCCAATGGGCAGGTTTTCAAGGGCAACCGGCTGGGTATCTTGCGGGTGGCCGACCTGTTGCAGGCTTTGCACCACCTGCGCCATGTTTAGGCCCCGCCCCCGGCACACTTGCTCCAGAGTATTGTCGGGGGTGTCGTCGGTGTGTTCGTAAAACCGGATGCCCGAATGGTACAAAGCATACGCGTACACGTAGTTGTGTTCTACGATGTCGGTAATGGTGCGGTGGTGAAAAGCGGTTTTTTCCATGGCAAACTGCGCTGTTGTCACAAAAGTAAATAATCTTTCGGTAAGATACGGAGGCAGCCTAAAAAAGTGCCTTCCAAAATAGTATGTTTCAAAAAGCCCAAACCTGTGAGGTTCTGGCCGGTTGTCCGGGATTTTCAATCCGACAAAAGATGCGCATTACCCGGTAAACGCTAAAAACCCAGCCATGTTTTCCGTCTGTCAAAAATGTGTGCCATCCGGCCATGGGTTGACGTACCTTTATATGTCGAAAAAATATAGAGAAATAACGGGACAAAGCGTATTTTTGGTGGGTTTTCGCAGGATTCCCGTCCCGGCGGGTTTCGGCACTGTAAAACATACTATTTTGCCCGC